>CAXTBW010000032.1:0-40034 GCA_964242925.1 uncultured Acetobacteraceae bacterium | reverse complement strand
GGGGACCGGCTGTACGGGCCGGGCATCTACGACATGAAAGGCGGAACCTATCTCGCCATCGAGGCGCTGCGGCAGATCATCTACGCGGGGTTGACCACGGCGCTCCCCGTGACGGTCCTGCTGACGCCGGACGAGGAGATCGGCAGCCCGTCCTCCCGCGACCTGATCGAGGCGGAGGCGGCGCGCGCGGCGCTCGTGCTGGTGCCAGAGCCGGCGCGGCCGGATGGCGGAGTGGTCACCGGGCGTTACGCCATCGCGCGGTTCAACCTGCGCGCCACCGGGCGGCCCAGCCATGCCGGCGCCCGCCTGAGCGAAGGGCGCAGCGCCATCCGCGCGATGTGCGAGAAGGTGCTGGCGATCGACGCGATGACCACCGCGGACTGCACGTTCAGCGTCGGCGTGATCAGCGGCGGCCAATGGGTGAACTGCGTCGCCACGTATTGCGACGCGGAGGCGCTGAGCATGGCCAAGCGCGAAGAGGACCTGGACGACGGCGTCGCGCGGATGATGGCGCTCAATAGCGCGGGCGAGTTCAGCGTCGTCCGCGGCGTCACCCGGCCCGTGTGGGAGCCGGATGCGCGCGGCATGGCGTTGTTCGACACCGCCTGGGCCATCGCCAAAGCGGCCGGGTTCGACATCACGCCGCAGAGCGCCGGCGGCGGGTCGGACGGGAATTTCACCGGCGCGATGGGCGTGCCGACGCTGGACGGGCTGGGCGTGCAGGGCGGCGGCGGGCACACGCTGGAGGAACACCTGCTGGTCAGCTCCATGGTCCCGCGCGCGCGACTGTTGGCAGGGCTGCTGCTTGAGGCGCCAACCTTGGGGAAGGGGGCATGATCACCTTCCACGACGCCGCGCCGCGCTTCGCCGCCGGGCAGGACACGCCGCGCGCCTACCTGGAGCGCTGCCTGGCCGCCATCGCGGCGCGGGAACCAGTCGTGCGCGCCTGGGTGGTGCTGAACGAGCCCCGGGCGCGCGCGGCGGCGGACGCCAGCACGCAGCGGTGGCGGCACGGACAGAAGCTGTCGCCGATCGACGGGATGCCGGTCGGGATCAAGGACCTGCTCGAGACGAGCGACATGCCGACGCAAATGGGCTGCGAGGCCTATAGCGGCAACTTCCCCAAGCGCGACAATGCCGCAGTCTGGGCGCTGCGGCAGGCGGGCGCGGTGGTGCTGGGCAAGACGGTCACGGCGGAGCTCGGCGGCACGCATCCCGGGCCCACCACCAACCCGCATGACCCGGCGCGCACGCCGGGCGGCTCGTCGTCCGGCTCGGCGGCGGCGGTGGCGGCGGGGATGGTCCCGGCGGCGATCGGCACGCAGGTCGGCGGGTCGATCATCCGTCCGGCCAGCTTCTGCGGCAACTTCGCGCTCAAGCCGTCGCAGGGCGCCATCAACCGGGGGGAGCGGCAGGCCACCAGCATGAGCACCCACGGGGTGCACGCCAACTGCATCGAGGACATGTGGCAGGTCGCGATCGAGGTCGCCAAGCGCGCCGGCGGCGACCCGGGCCGCGCGCCGCTGCTGGGTCCGGACGCGCCGCCACCGCCGCACCGCCCGTTCGCGCTGGCGGTGATGGAGACGGAGGGCTGGGCCGGGCTGGACGACGCCGCGCGGACCGCCTTCGAGCAGGTGGTGGACCGGGTGGCCGCAACCGGAGTGCTCGTCCTGCGCCGGGCGGAGCAGCCGCACATCGAAGCGTTCGAACGCGCGATCGTGGGCATCACCGCGCTGACCAACGGGATCACCGGGTGGGAGAACCAGTGGGCGACCCGCAACCTGGTGGCCTGGCGCCCCGACGGCGTGAGCGAGCGCGCCAAGCGGGGCCTGGCCGCGGCGGAGCGGCTGGGCTTGTCCGGTTACCTGCAGCTGGTGGGGCGGCGGGAGGCGATGCGCGGCGTGTTCGGCTCGCTCGCCGGGCGGGTGGACGCGTTCATCGCGCCCGCCTCGTCCGGGCCGGCGCCGATGTGGTCCGGGGACACGCCGGGCGAGCCGTTGGCGGAACGGCCAACCGGAGACTCGGTGTTCAACACGCCCAGCTCCGCGCTGGGGGCGCCTGTCGTGACAGTCCCGGCGACGCTGGTGGGCGGCCTGCCGATGGGCGTGCAGGTGATGGGGCAACCCGGCACGGACGCGCGAGTGACTGCGATCGCGCGTTGGCTGCGGGACGTCGTAGGCGGCGCCTAAGCCCGCTCCCGTCATGCCAGGGCTTGACTCCGGCATCCACGGCGTGCGGCCGGCGACGTGACACCGCGTTGGCGTTGCAGAACCCGGTCTGGATGCGCCAGCGTGGCTGGCGCCGCGTGGACACCAGGGTCAAGCCCTGGCATGACGATTTCAGAGCAGGTCCATCCTACAACACGCGGGATAGGAAATCCTGCGTGCGACGCTCCTGCGGGGCGGACAGCACAGTGCGCGGCGGGCCGCGTTCCACCACGGCGCCGTCGTCCATGAACGTCAGCTCGTCTCCTACCTCGCGGGCGAAGGCAAGCTCGTGCGTCACGACGATCATCGTCATGCCGGAGCGCGCCAGGTCCTTCATCACGCTCAGCACCTCGCCCACCAACTCCGGGTCCAACGCGCTGGTCGGCTCGTCGAACAGCATCAATTGCGGCTCCATCGCCAAAGCGCGGGCGATCGCCACCCGTTGCTGCTCGCCGCCCGAAAGCTGGGCCGGGAACATCGCGTGCTTGGCGCCGAGGCCGACGCGGTCCAGCAGCGCCATGCCGCGGACGCGCGCGTCGGCCGGGCGCATGCGGCGCACCTGGATAGGCGCCTCCACCACGTTGCCCAGCGCGGTCATGTGCGGGAACAGATTGAATTGCTGGAACACCATGCCGACGCGCTGCCGCATGCGCGCGATGCGGCGTTCCGGCAGCTCGTACAGCACGCCGGCGCGCTCGCGGTAGCCGACCAGCTCGCCGTCCACCCACAGGCGGCCGCCGTCGATGCGCTCGAGGTGGTTGATGCAGGCGAGCAGCGTGCTCTTGCCCGAACCGGACGGCCCGATGATGCACATGACGCTGCCGCTGGCCACGTCCAGGTCGACGCCGCGCAGCACCTCGCGCGCGCCGTAGCGCTTGACCAGGCCGCGGATGCGAACCGAACTCATCGCTGGCGGTAGCGGCGTTCGAGCCCGTGCTGCGCGACCGACAGCACGGAGACGATGGCGAGATACCAGAGCGAGGCGACGATCAGCAGCGGGATCGTCTCGTAGGTGCGCGCGTAGATCAGTTGTGCGGTGTAGAGCAGCTCGGCCAGCGCGATCACGCTGACCAGCGAGGTGGCCTTGACCATCGAGATCACCTCGTTGCCGACCGGCGGGATGATGACGCGCATGGCCTGCGGGAACACGATGCGGCGGAAGATGGTGAGCGGCGCCATGCCGAGCGCCAGCGCCGCCCGGGTCTGCCCGCGCGGCACGGAGACGATGCCGGCGCGGATCACCTCCGCCGTGTAGGCCGCTTGCGCCAGGCCTAACCCGGCAAGTGCGGCGAACATCGGCGTGATGAGCGCGTTGGCGCTGGCGCTGAACAACACCGGGCCCCACGGCAGGCGCAGCGTGATCTGCGGGTACAGGGCGCCGAAATTGTACCAGAAGATCAGCTGCACCAACGCCGGGACGCTGCGGAACAGCCAGATATACGCCCAGCTGACAGTGGACAGCAGCCGGTTGGGCGACAGCCGCATCATCGCCAGCAGCGTGCCCAGCACCAGGCCGATCGCCATGGCGATCACCGTCAGCTCCAGCGTGCGCAGCAGGCCCAGCATGATCTGCGCGTCGAACAGATACTCGGCGACGACGGGCCACTGGAACGCCGGGTTGGTGGCGACGCTCCAGGCGGCCAGCGCGGCCACCAGCAGCACGACGACGCTGGCGGCCCAGGTCCACGGTTGGCGCAGCGGGACGACGCGTTGCCCCGCGTCCGACATCAGCGCGGCGTGCCCGTCGGGTTGAGCGGCGCCTGCTTGATGGCGTTGTCGGCCAAGCCCCACTTCGCCACGATTTTGCCGTATGTGCCATCGTCGATCAGGTGCTGGATGGCGGCCTGCAGCGGCGCCGCCAAGTCGGAGCCCTTGGGCAGCGCCACGCCGATGTAGCTCGGGTCGGTGTAACTGCCGACGACCTTGGTGCGCCCGTGCGACTGCGCCACGAAATACTCGACCGCGGTCGAGCCGAGCCAGAACAGGTCCGCCCGGCGGCTCATCAGCGCCTCCGCGGCGCCGTTGCCGTCGTTGAACGCCAGGGCGTTGATCGGCTTCTTGCCGTCCGCCTCGCATTTCGGGCTCTGCTCGGCGGCGAACACCATCTCGCGGGAGCCGCGTGTGGTGCCGACAGTGACGCCGCAGAGGTCTGCAAGCGTGTCGATTTTGAGCGTGCTGTCCGCCAGGGCGGCGAACAGCTCGTTGCCCGTAAGAGTGCCGACCATGTCGACGACCTTCTCGCGCGCGTCGGAGATGCCTAATTGCCCGGTGGCGCCGTCGAACCGTTTGGCCTGCAGGCCGGGGATGAGCGTGTCGAACGTGGTCGGCCGGATGTCGAGCGTCAGGCCCAGCGCCTGGGCGGCGCCGCGCATGATGTCGATCTCCCAGCCGACGACCTCGCCCTTGGCGTCGCGGAAGTCGTCGGGCGGGGAGCCGAGCGCCACCGCGAGCGTGAAGGTCTTCGCGCCGGGGGGCAGCAGCTTGACCAGGTCCGGCTGCGGCGCCTGCGCCGGGATGTCCTGCGCGACGGCCGGGCTGGCGAGAAGGCACACCAGCGCCAGGGCGATGCGAGTCATGTCAGGCTCCGGGTGCGGTGGCTGCCGTGCGCGGGCCTCGCCAGGCCAAGGCTGCCCCTAAGCGTGCCGTCTCCGCCGTACTCCGTCTGGAACAGACCGCGGCGCTGCAGCTCGGGCACGAGCCAGTCGAACGCCTCGTGCGCTGGGGCCGGCATGTAGGCGGGCATGATGTTGAAGCCGTCGCAGGCCTGGCCGGTGAACCAGTCCTCCATCAGGTCCGCCACCTCCGTGGGCGTGCCCACCACCACGTTGTGGCCCGACGCGCCGGCCATGATCTGGTACAGCTTGCGGATGGTCATGCCTTCCTGCCGGCCGAGCGCGGCCAGCTTCTCGTGCGCGCTCTTGACGGCGTTGTGCGGGTCCAGCGGCGGGGGCAGGGGGGCGTCCGGATCGTAGGCGGACAGGTCGCCGTAGGTGTCCGTCAGCATCGGCAACCCGAGGCGCGCATGCACCAGGGATTGCAATTTGTCGAAGCGGTCCTCCGCCTCGCTTCGGGTGCGGCCCATGATCGGCAGGATGCCGGGCATGACCAGCATGGAAGCCGGGTCGCGCCCGGCTGCGGCGCCGTGGGCCTTCACGCTGCGATAGAACTCCTGCGCGTCGGCCTTGGTCTTTTGGGCGGTGTAGATCAGGTCGGCGATGCGGGCGCCCAAATCCTGTCCCGGCCCGGATGATCCGGCTTGCGCGATCACCGGGTAGCCCTGGATCGGCCGCGCGACGTTCAGCGGACCCTTCACCGCGAAGCTCTCGCCGCGGTGGTTCAGGTTGTGCAGCTTGGCCGGATCGAAGTAACGGCCGGACGTTTGGTCGCGGACGAACGCGTCGTCCTCCCAGCTGTCCCACAGGCCGAACACGACGTCCACGAACTCCTCCGCGCGGCGGTAGCGCAGGGCGTGCTCCATGTGCGCGTCGCGGCCGAAGTTGAACGCCTCCTGCTCGCTCCACGAGGTGACGACGTTCCAGCCGACGCGGCCCTCGCTGATGTGGTCCAGCGAGGCGAACTTGCGCGCGACGTGATACGGCTCGTTGTAGGTGGTGGACGCGCTGGCGAGGAAGCCGATGCGCTCGGTGACGGCGGCGAGCGCGCCGATCAGGGTCAGCGGTTCGTAGACGTCGATGCGGGCGTTGAAGCTGAGCGCGTCGTCGTCGGGCGCGGAGTGGCGCACGGCGATGCCGTCGGCCCAGAACATGAAGTGGATGCGGGCCTTCTCGGCGGCTTGCGCCATGCGCTTCCATAGCCGGATGTCGAGCGCCGCGTCGGTCTGCGCGCCGGGCATTCGCCACCCGGCGGCGTGGGCGCCGTTGGCGACGATGTTGAGGCCGAGCTTCATCTGCCGTGACACGTCGTGCAGTCCATTGGTTGCGGTGCGGTATAAGGCGGCAGGTTGGCGGAGAGGTCAATTTCTTCTCCCTCTCCCCCTTGGAGGCTTTTAGGTCAGCGGCGCCAGCGGCTGACATACGGCTTGAGGCCGAGGTTCTCGCGGAGGGTCGCGCCCTCGTACTCCGTGCGGAACCGGCCGCGGCGCTGCAACTCCGGCACAACCGCGTCCACGAAGTCCTCGATGCCGCCAGGCAAGTGCGTCGGCGTGACGTTGAACCCGTCCGCGGCGCCGTCGTCCATCCAGCGCTCCATCTCGTCGGCGATCTGCTCCGGCGTGCCGACAATTCGGAACCCCTCCCCAATGGCGTATTCGCCATACAGCTGCCGGATCGTCAGGCCTTCGCGCTGGGACCGCTCCCACCAGCTGTAGGCGATGCTGCGAACCTTGGACCCGGTCGGCTCCGGCACCGGCCCGTCCAAATCATACCCCGATAGATCGCCCATCAGCCCGTAGATGCGCGCCAGGCCCGTCAGCGGATCAATCAACTCCTGCAACTGCGCCAGCTTGGCCTGCGCCTCGGCTTCGGTGCCGCCTACGATCGGAACCAGCGCCGGCATCAGCTTCAGCGTGTCCGCGTCGCGGCCGTACTTGGCCATGCGCCCCTTCACCGACGCGTAGTATTCTTGCGCCGGCTCGAACCCGTTGGTGGAGGCGTAGACCACGTCCGCGTCGGCCGCGGCGATCTCCTGCCCCATCACGTTGCCGCCCGCCTGCACCAGCAACGGGCGGCCCTGCGGCGTCGTCTTTGCATTCAGCGGGCCGCGAACCTGGAAGTGCTTGCCCTTGTGGTTCAGCACATGCAGCTTCGCCGGATCGTAAAATCGCCCGGTCGCCTTGTCGTGCACGAAGGCGTCCGGCTCCCAGCTGTCCCACAGCCCCATCACGACGTCCACGAACTCCCGCGCCCGGTCATACCGCGTGTCGTAATCCAGGTGGCTCTCGCGGCTGAAGTTCCACGCCTCCTGCTCGCTCCACGAGGTGACGATGTTCCATCCCGCGCGGCCGCCGCTGATGTGGTCCAGCGAGGCGAACTTGCGCGCGATATGGAACGGCTCGTTGTATGTGGTGGACGCCGTGCTCACGAGGCCGATGTGCTGCGTCATCGGCGCCAGCGCGGCCAGCAGGGTCAGCGGCTCCAGCTCCACGTTGCGGTTGGAGTGGCTCAGCGAGCCCGGCGGGTTGTCGTTGGCGCGCACGCCGATGCCGTCGGCGAAGAACACCATGTCGAACAGGCCGCGCTCCGCCTCCTGGGCGCAGTGCAGGAAGTGGCGGTAGTCGGATGCGCCGCCCGCGGGCACATCCGGATGGCGCCAGGCCGAGTCGTGGTAGCCGAGGTATCGCATCGACAGGCCAAGCCTCATCTGCCGCTTCATCCACCGCCTCCATCGCGCCGGCTTCACACCACCGTCTTGCCGGGCGGCGCGCAACCCCGCATCGTCGCGGCATGACGGAATACGACTACATCATCGTGGGCGCCGGGTCCGCCGGCGCGGTGCTGGCGGCGCGGCTGAGCGAGGACCCGGCCATCCGCGTGCTGTTGCTGGAAGCCGGGCGGGACATGCGCACCGCCGACACGCCGGACCATCTGCGCATCCCCAACCCGATGCGCGCCATCGCCGACGACGACTACCGCTGGCCGTTGCTGCTGGCCCGGCGCACCGAGACGCAGGCGCCGCGGCTGCTTTGGCGCGGGCGGGCGATGGGCGGCAGCTCCACCATCAACGGGCAGATCGCGATCCGCGGCGTGCCGGACGATTTCGAGCGCTGGGCGGCGGCGGGCTGCGCCGGCTGGGGCTGGGCAAACATGCTGCCGTATTTCCGCAAGCTGGAGACGGACGTGAACTTCGGCGCCCTGCCGTATCACGGCGACAGCGGGCCGATCCCGGTCTACCGCGCGCCGATCGAGGCCTGGGGCAGCGTGGACCGCGCGTTGCGGGACGCGGCGCTGGGCCTCGGCTACGGCTGGTGCGCCGACCACAATGCGCCGGAGGGCGCCGGGGCGTCGCCGTTCGCGATCAACAGCGTGGCCGGCCAGCGGGTGTCGACCAACGACGGCTACCTGGAGCCGGCGCGGGGCCGGGCCAACCTGACCATCGTCGGCGACGCGCTGGTGGAAGCATTGCACATGGAGGGCAACCGGCCGCACGCCGCCGGGGTCCGCGTGCGCGCCGGCGGCGCCGTGCAGACGCCGCGGGCGACGCGGGAGGTGATCCTGTGCGCAGGCGCGATCCACTCGCCGGCCATCCTGCAACGCAGCGGCGTGGGCGCCGCGGCGCTGCTCACCCGGCTGGGCATCCAAGTCGTGGCGGACCGTCCGGTGGGCGAGAACCTGCTGGACCACCCGATCGTCGGCGCGCTGCTGCATCTGAAACCGGACGCGCGGGTGGGCACGCTGGCGCACCGCCACACCAATTGCTGCCTGCGCTACGGCTCGGGCCTCGCGGGCGCCGGCGACAACGACATGATCATGATCGCCGGCAATTTCGCGGGCGCGCTGCTGCAGCAAGGCGCGCCAGAGGGCGCGCGCGGGCGGCTCGCGGTGTCGGTCTACCAGGCGTTTAGCCAGGGCCACGTGCGCATCACCACCGCCGACCCGGCCATCGACCCGGCCATCGAGGAACGCATGCTGACCGACCCGCGCGACCTTGTGCGCCTGCGGGACGGCGCGCGGCGGCTGCGGGAGATCTGCCTGCACCCGGCCGTCGCCGACATCACGGACCGGGTCGATTACGGCGCGTCGGGCGTGTCGATGGCCGACGCGCTGGACGATGCGGCGCTCGACGAGTGGCTGATGGCCGAATGCTCAGACGCGCAACACGCGAGCGGGACCTGCCGCATGGGCGACGCGGCGGACCCCCGCGCAGTGGTGGACCCCCAATGCCGGGTGATCGGCTGCACCGGGCTGCGCGTGATCGACGCCTCGGTGATGCCGGAGGTCCCTCGCGCCAACACGCACCTGACCACGGTGGCGATGGCCGAGAAGATGGCTGACACGTTGCGCGGCCGGCCCTAGCGTGGCGGCTGCCCGGAGGAGAGTTGCGAATGCCTGATGCCGCCCTGTTGGAACGCCTGCGCGGCGCGGTCGAGGCCGGGTTCGCGCGGCAGACCGAGTTCCTGGCGGAGCTGGTGCGCTTCCCGTCCACCCGCGGCGACGAGGCGCCGTTGCAGGACTGGATGGCGCGGCAGCTCGCCGCGCGCGGCTACAGCGTGGACCGCTACACGCTGGCCGAAATCGACATGACGAACCTGCCCGGGTTCAGCCCGGTGATGGACACGGATTACAGCCGCAACGTGCAGGTGGTTGGCACGCGCCGCGCCGCCGCGCCGACCGGGCGCAGCCTTATCATCCAAGGGCACGTGGACGTGGTGCCGACCGGGCCGGCCGACATGTGGGCGACGCCGCCGTACGAGCCGGCGCTGCGCGAGGGCTGGATGAACGGCCGCGGCGCCGGGGACATGAAGCAGGGCGTGTCGGCGATGGTGTTCGCGCTGGACGCGATCCGCGACGCGGGGTTGGCGCCGGCGGCGGACGTGCACGTCCAATGCGTCACCGAGGAGGAATGCACCGGCAACGGCGCGCTGTCGACCCTGGCGCGCGGCTACCGGGCCGAGGCGGCGCTGATCCCGGAGCCGACCGACGGCACGATCACGCGGGCGCATGTCGGGGTCATGTGGTTCCGCCTAAGGGTGCGCGGAATTCCCGTGCACGTCGCGCAGGCGCAGGCGGGCAGCAACGCGATCATGTCGGCGTTCCAGTTGATCCAGGCGCTGCAGGCGCACACCGTCGCGCTGAACGAGGCGGCGCGGGCGGACAAGTGGTTTGGCGGGATCGCGGACCCGATCAAGTTCAACCCCGGCGTGATCCGCGGCGGCGACTGGGCCAGCAGCACGCCGGCCTGGTGCGAGGTGGATTGCCGCATCGGCCTGCTGCCGGGCGCCAGCCTGGCGGACGCGCGGGAGGGCGTGCAGCGTTGCGTGGCCGCGGCGGCGCGGGCGGACGGTTTCATGGCGAACAACCCGCCGGAGATCGTGTGGAACGGCTTCATGGCGGACGGCTACGTGCTCGACCCGGGCAGTGAGGCGGAGCAAGTGCTGGCCGCCGCGCACCGCGCCGTGTTCGGCGCCGAGATGGAGGAGCGCCGCTCGACCGCGGTGAACGACACGCGGTTCTACGGGCTGTACCACCACATGCCGGCGCTGTGCTACGGCCCGCGCGGCGAGAACCACCACGGGTTCGACGAACGCGCGCACCTGCCGACGCTGCAGCGGATCACGCTGAGCATCGCCTGTTTCGTCGCCGACTGGTGCGGCGTGCAGGAGCTGTCTTCCCCCTCTCCCTCTGGGGGAGGGTAATGGCCAGCGCAACAAGAAAGAGCCGCAAGTGAAACGACGCACGTTGCTAGCCGGCCTTGGCGCCGCGCCGCTCGCCCGCCCGGCGCTGGTTCGCGCGGCGACCGCCACGACGTTGAAGTTCATCCCGCAGATCGACCTGTCGTTCCTCGACCCGCACTGGACCACGGCGTACGTCACCCGCAACCACGGCTACATGGTGTTCGACACGCTCTACGCGCAGGACGCCAGCTTCGCGCCGCAGCCGCAGATGGTCGCGGGCCATACGATCGAGGACGACGGCAAGCGTTGGACGCTCACCCTGCGCCCCGGGCTGAAATGGCACGACGGCACGCCGGTGCTGGCGCGGGACTGCGCCGCCAGCATCCGCCGCTGGGCCAAGCGGGACGCGCTGGGCGACGCTCTCATTGCCGCCACCGACGAGCTGTCCACGCCCGATGACCGCACGCTGAACTTCCGGCTGAAGCACGCCTTCCCGCTGCTGCCGGCGGCGTTGGGCAAGGCCGCGTCGCCGATGCCCGCGATGATGCCGGAGCGGCTGGCCAACACGGACGCCTTCACGCAAGTCACCGAGATGGTCGGCTCCGGGCCGTTCCGCTTCGTGCCCGGTGAACGCGTGGTGGGCGCGCGCAACGTCTACGTGAAGAACGAGGCCTACGTGCCGCGCGAGGGCGGCGCCGTGAGCTGGACCGCCGGGCCGAAGATCGTGCATTTCGACCGGGTGGAGTGGGCCACGATCCCCGACGCCGCGACCGCCGCCGGCGCGTTGCAGGCGGGGGAGCAAGATTGGTGGGAATACCCGGCGCTGGACCTGCTGGACCTGCTGAAGCGCGACCGCAACATCCGCGTGTCCCTGCCGGACCCGACGGGGCTGGTGGAGATGATGCGGCCGAACCATCTGCAGCCGCCGTTCAACAACCCGGCGGTCCGCCGCGCCGTGCTGCATGCGATCGACCAGGCCAACTTCATGCAGGCGATCACGCCCGACCCGGCGTTGGCGCACACGCCGCTCGGCTTCTTCGGGCCGGGCACGCCGATGGCCAGCAACGCCGGGCTGGCGCCGTTGGAAGGCCCGCGCGACCTGGCTCGCGTTCGGCAGGAACTGAAGGACGCCGGCTACAAGGGCGAGCGCGTCGTGCTGCTGTCGCCGACCGACTACGTGACGTTGAAGGCGATGGCCGACGTCGCCGCGGACACGATGAAGAGCATCGGGATGAACGTGGACTACGTGGCGACCGATTGGGGGACGATGCTCCAGCGCCGCAATAGCAAGCAGCCGGTGGACGCGGGCGGGTGGTCGTGTTTCGTGACCGGGTGGGCCGGACTGGATTGGAGCAACCCCGCCGGGCACATCGCGCTGCGCGGCAACGGGGAGGCGGGGTGGCCCGGTTGGTCGAACGACCCGAAGCTGGAGGCGATGCGGCAGGAGTGGCTGGTGGCGACCGACGTGGCGCAGCAGAAGGCGCTGTGCGAGGCCATCCAGGTGGAAGCGATGGATCAGGTGCCGTATTTTCCGCTCGGGCAGTATCTGCAGCCGACGGCGTACCGGACCAACCGGCTCAACGGGATGAACGACGGATTCGCCACGTTCTGGAACATCGCCCCGGCTTAGGCGCCCTTGCCATGGGGCCCTCTCCCGCCAGCGGGAGAGGGGGAAGAGGCGTAGCGGAGCAGGAACTGCCGGGCGCGCTCCGTGCTGGGCCGGGTGAAGAACTCCTCCGGCGTGCCTGTCTCCACAACGCGTCCGCGATCGATGAACACGATCCGGCTCGCGGCGTCGCGGGCAAAACCCATCTCGTGCGTCACCACCACCATCGTCATGCCTTCCGCGGCCAGCTCGCGCATCACCACCAGCACCTCGCCAACCAGCTCCGGATCCAGCGCGCTGGTCGGCTCGTCGAACAGCACCAGCTCCGGCTTCATCGCCAGGGCGCGCGCGATGCCCACGCGTTGCTTCTGGCCGCCAGACAAACGCGCGGGGAACGCGTCCGCCTTGTCGGCCAGGCCCACCTTGCGCAGCAATTCACGCGCTTCCGCCTCCACCTCCCGCCGCGGCCGGCGCTGGACGTGCAACGGCGCCGCCATGAGGTTGCCCAGCACGGTCAGATGCGGCCACAGCGCAAAATGCTGGAACACGAAGCCGATGCGGGTGCGCATGCGCGACAACGCCGCGTCGCCCATCCGCACATGACCGCCTTGCATCATGCCGATCCGCTCACCCGCCAGGCGCACAGTGCCGGCATCGGGCGTCTCCAGCCAGTTCAGGCAGCGCAGCAGGGTGGACTTGCCGGAGCCGGACGGGCCGAGCACGCAGACCGTCTCGCCGCGGTGCACCTCGAGGTTGATCCCGTCGAGCACCATCTGGCCGTTGTAGCTTTTACCTAAGCCGGCCGCTTCCAGGACAGCGGTCACCGACGCAACGCCGCGCGGACGCCGACGCGGCCGACCACCTGCTCCACCGCCAGGCACATCAGCCAATACAGCATTAGCGCGGAGATGAACGAGGCGAACGGCAGGAAGTAGGTCGCCTGGATGACGGTTGCGGCGTGCGTCAGCTCCTCCACCGTAATGATGGTCAGGAAGGCGCTGTCCTTGATGATCTGGATCACCTGGTTGCCGACGCTGGGCGCCGCCGCGTAGATCACCGGCGGCAGGACCACCCGGCGGAACAGCCCCAACCCGTGGAAACCGCAGGCGTGCCCGGCCTCGATCGTCTCCGCCGGCAGGCCGCGCCAGGCGCCGCGGATCAGCTCCGCCATGTAGGCGGTGTTGTAGATCAGCAGGGCGATCAACCCGGATTGCAGGCTGCTGAAATCCAGCCCGACCGAAGGTAGGCCATAATACACGATGTAGGCGAACAGCAGGAACGGCACGCAGCGCATCATGTCCACCAGCACCCCCCCGGCGGTGGCCAGCAACGCGCGGCGCGACATCAGCACCGTCGCCAGCAACGCGCCCAGCAGCAGCGAACCGGCAGCGGCGGCCAGCGACAGCCAGATGGTCTGCAGGCACCCGTCGATCAGCAGGTCGCGGTGGGCCCAGACGATGCCGAACTGCCGCAGCATCAGCGCGCAGCCAGCCGGCGACGGCGCTCGGCCAGGCGTTGCGCCAGCACGAATACGAACACGACTAGGCTGTAGAGCACCAGCGCGGCGGCGAATGGCGGCAACGGTTCGTAGGTGTTGGAGCCGATGCGCACGGCGGCGCGGGTGATGTCGACCACGCCCAATACGGCGACGGCGGGGCTGGCCTTCACCAGCAGCGTCATCTCGTTGACCAGCGCCGGCAGGGCGGTGCGGGCCACTTGCGGCAGGATGATGCGCCACAGCCGGGTGCGCGCGGGCATGCCGACCGACATGGCGGCGTCGATCTGCTCGCGCGGGAAGTCCACCAGCGCGCCGCGCCAGATCTCGCAGTTGAACGCGCAGGTGGACAAAGTCAGCGTCACGATGGCGGCCGGGATCGGCTCGATGGACAGGCCAATGGTGGGCAGCGCGAAGAACACCAGCAGCCCGAGCGTGACCGCGGGCGCCGCGCGCAGCAGGCTGACCAGAACGGCGACCACGCGGCTGGCGACCGGCACGCGGCGCCAGCGCACCAGCGCGAGGCCGAGGCCGACCGGCAAGCCGATGGCGATTGCCGCGACCGAGAGCGCGACGGTCGTGGCGGCGCCCCGGAGCAGGCTGATCCAGTCGCCCCAATCCATCGCCTATGCCAGCGGCCGAAAATGCTGACTGTCTCGCCCCGCGAATGTCGTCATTGCAAGGACCGCTTGCGACGAAGCAATCCACCCGCCGGCACCGCGCCCGCCCCCTGGATCGCCGCACCGCCAAGCGGCGGCTCGCGATGGCGGTGGTATGTTTGGGGCAATGGCATCAGGTTCCGACAACTTAGGATATGCTGAAGTGTTCCGGCATGTCCTCGAACGACTGGCCGAGCCACTCCTTCTGCAGCTTGTACATCTCGCCGCTTTTGCGTTCCGCCATAAGGAACGTGTTGAGGAAGTCGAGCACGCTGGTGTTGCCCTTCTTCACCGCCCAAGCGATGTAGGTCTTCGCGGCGACCGGCTGGCCGAGGGTGAAGACGCCGGGCTTCTCCTTGATCAGCAGGTTCATGTTGATGATCGTGTTGGTGACGAAGTCGGTGCGGCCGAGCGCCAGGTCCTGGTAGGCCTCGGGGTAGGACACGTATTGCACCACCTTGCCCAGCTTGCCCCCGGTCTTCTGCAGCATCGCGTCCAGTTGCGGCAGCGCGGACAACATGGCGCTGCCGGCCTGCACGCCGACTGTCTTGCCGTTCAGGTCGGCGACGCTGTTGATGCTCGCATCCTTGGCGCGCTTGACGTAGTAGATCGTCGCGTCCGACACCGGGCTGGTGTAGTCGAGGAACTCCTGGCGTTCCTTGGTGATGAGCGCGCCAGTGACGGCGGCGTCGTATTTGCCCGTGTCAACGCCGGGCAACAGGCCGGTCCAGGGGATGATCGCCTGGTTGATCTTGAACGGCGCCTGCTTCTGCAACAACTTCAGCAACTCGGTGTCGTAGCCCGTCGGCACGCCGTCCTTGACGAACTCGAACGGGCGGTAGTCGTCCTCGGTGGCGACTTCCATGTTGCCGCGCTTCTTGATCTCGTCGAGCGTCGCAGCACGGCCGAAGCGGGGGAGCAACGTGGATGCGGCGGCGCCGGCAAGCACGGCCCGGCGGGTCGGTCGGATCAGGCTCATCCTAAGTCTCCTTCAGGTGAAATCGAAGCCGTGGGCGCGCAGCCAGGGCCCGAACGCGGCGCCCTCGCCCTGGGCGGACTGCCGCGCCTTGTCGTGCGACCAGCCGTACTCGTCGGCGTAGCCGAACCTTGCCGGCGCGCGCTGCTTGTCGCGCGGGGTGCGGTTGCGCGCCTCCCGCGCCCGATCGTAGCCGTCGATCGCCGCGGGCAGGGCGCCGTCGTCATAGGTGTCCGTGTGCAGCGTCACGGCGGGCGGCAGGCGCATGCTGAGGTGGCCGGCGGCGGCGGGCCAGCCGACGCACAGGCCGGCGACGGGGAACACCTTGTCCGGCAATCCGAGCACGGCGCCCACCGTCGCCGGCTCGTTGCGCAGGACGCTGATCGGGCAGCAACCCAGCCCGGCGCTTTCGGCGGCCAGGATGAACGTCTGCATCGCGAGCGCCGCGTCCACGGCGGCGTTGAAAAAGCCTTCCAGGATTCCGTTGTCCGTCGGCAGGCCGCGCAACTCGCCGATGCGCTCCATCCGGCGGGCGTCGCCGAGGAACACGAGGAAGACGGGCGAATCGCCGATCCACGGCATTGCGGGGAACGGCGCGGCCAGGGCGGCGCGCTTGGCCGGGTCCTGCACGCGCAGGATGGAGGCCTGCTGGTAGTCCGACTTCGCGGAGGCCGACAGCGCCGCCCGGCACAGCAGGCCGACCAGCGCGTCCGGCACCGGACGGTCCGCGTACTTGCGATGCGTTCGGCGATTGAGGATTGCGGCCACTTCGGGCGCGTCCGGCAGCGTGGCCCAGGATGGGTCAACGGTCTCGCCGAAGCGGTCGAGCACCTGCGCCGCGTAATCGGTGATCATAGGGCCCTCGCGTTCCTGTCCTGCCCGGGCTTGACCCGGGCACCCACGCGGCCCCACTCGCACACGACCACCCGGTTTGGCGCCCGGTCCCCCCAGCACTTGCGTCGCCAAGTGCGCTCGCAGCCCGTGGGCGCCCGGGTCAAGCCCGGGCATGACGGTTGGGGGGTGGGTAAGCCGCTCATGTCGTTGCGTCAGCAAAGCTTGTGCCATCCCCGATCAGCACCCGGATAGGCGTCGGCATGAACGCGTTGCACGGGTTGTTCAGCTGCGGGCAGTTCGACAGCACCACCAGCACGTCGGCCTCCGCGCGCAAATCCACGCTGCCGCCGGGGGACGAGACCCCGTCCGTCACCACCAACTCGCCATCCGGCGTGATCGGCACGTTCATGAAGAAGTTCAGGTTCGGCACGATGTCCCGCTTGGACAAGCCGTGCCGCGCCAACTCGACGATGAAGTTCTCCCGGCAGGCGTGCATGTAGCGGGTGTCATGCCCGAAGCGCACCGTGTTGCTCTCGCAACTGCAGCAGCCGGCGACGGTGTCGTGCCCGCCGCAGCTGTCGCCCACGATGGTCATCAGCGTGCGCCCACGGTTCGACTGCAGCGCCGCGCCCAGCCCCAGATACGGCGACCCGGCCGCCAGCAGCGTGTCCTGCATGGAATACCGCTCGGACGTGTCCGGCTGCGCGTAGATCAGGGCATCGACCGCCTGCTGGCCGTGCAGGTCGATGATCCGCAGCACCTCGCCGGCGCGCACCGCGGCGGACCAGGGGCGGCGCGCGGCCACCACCGCATCGAGCCGGATCATGCCGCGCGCTCGGTGTTCTCGAACGCGCGGGCGGCCTCCGGCCCGGCGGCGCGCGCCCCCGCATCGGCGCCGGCCGACGGGCGCCACGTCATGACGTCGACCGGTTGCGCGGCGCCGCCGGCCAGCGAGTGCGGGCAGTTCGACACCGCGACCAGCAGGTCCATGGCGGCGAGCAGATCCACCGCGTCGCCCGCCCGCGTGACCCCCGGGCGCCACCGCAGCGCGCCGGCTTCGTCCGTCTGCACCCCCGCGAAGAACGTGATGCACGGCGGCACGTCGCGCGCGTCCAGCCCGTGCTTGCCCGCGGCGAGCAGGAAGTTGTCCCGGCTGTTGCGCACCCCTTGGATGCTGCCGCCCAGCAGCGCATCGTGCCAGCCGCAACTGTCGCCGATGATGGTCGCGCCGACCCGGCCCATGTCCGTCAGCAGCACCCGTCCGCCGCGGATGCGCGCCGTCCACTGCACCTTCATCGTGTCGGCGGCGTTGAACCGCTCCGAAGGGTCGCGCGCGTTCCAGAACAGCAGCGACACCCCCTCCGTCCCGTGCGTGTTCATCAGGCGCAACGCCTCGCCGCGGCGCAGGCGCAACGTGTGATACCAGCCGCCCGGGATGGTCTCCCGGGTGAGCACGGCCGCCTCCGCCAGCGCGGCGGGGGGCGGCATCGGCAGATCCGCGCGTTGCCGGGCGCCGGCGAGCAGCGCGTCGTAGCGGCGGCGGTGCTCCTCGGGCGGCAGGTCGTCCAGCTGAGTCAAAATCGCCTCCTTGTTGATATCGGCCGCCGCCTTGTTGATATGGCCTGGCGACGGGCGGTATCGTGGCGCCGCCGCTGGTGAGGAGCAAAGATCATGCCTGTCGTCCCCCTCCATGACACCCTGCTGCGCGGCGGCCGCGTCATCTGCCCGGCGAGCGGGCTCGACCGTGTGATGGACGTGCACGTCAGCGAGGGCCGCATCGCCGCCGTCGGGCCGGGGCTGCAGGCCGGCGCCCGCGCGCAGGTGGTGGACGTGGCCGGCAAGCTGGTGCTGCCCGGCATGATCGACACGCACGCGCACGTCTACCAATACGTCACCGGCCGGTTCGGCCTGTCGGCTGACTTGGTGGGCGTCCAATCCGGCGTCACCACGGTCATCGACCAGGGCGGGCCGAGCTGCATGACGCTGCCTGGCTTCCGCCATTTCTGCGCCGAGCCGGCCAGCACGCGGGTGTTCGCCTTCCTGTCCGCCTACGTGGTCGGCGGGTTGGAGGGCCACTACTACCCGCAGCTGTACAGCCCCGAGGGCGTGGACGTCGCCGCCACCGTGGCCGCCGCGCGCGCCAACCCGGACCTGGTGCGCGGCATCAAGGCGCACGCCGAGATCGGCGGCTTCGCGCGCTGGGGCATCCGCGTGATCGAGATGGCGGCGCAGATCGGCCGCGAGGCGGACCTCCCCGTCTACGTGCATTTCGGCCAGCTCTGGGGCCTGCCGGAAAGCGGCACGAACGGCGAGGACGTCGACACCATCCTGGAACGGGTGATCCCGCTGCTGCGCAAGGGCGACATCCTGGCGCACCCGTTCACCAAGCACCCCGGCGGCTTCGTCAACGAGGCGGGCGAGGTCCACGCGGTGATCCAGGCGGCGCTGGACCGCGGGCTGCGCGTGGACGTGGGCCACGGCAGCCACTTCTCGTACCGGCTGGCGCGCAAGGCGATCGCCGCCGGGATCGTGCCCTACACGCTGGGCGCGGACATGCACGGCTACAACACCCATGTGCCGCCCCCCGCAGGCACGCCGGGCGAGCACCCGGATGACGAGAACCACCCGTTCATGGGGCAGGCCAAGTTCAGCCTGACGCAGGCGATGAGCAGCATGATGGCGCTCGGCCTGCCGCTGGAGCAGGTGGTTCCGATGGTGACCAGCCACCCGGCGGAGATGATCGGGCGCTCGGACCTGATCGGCTCGCTGGCGGTGGGCCGCGAGGCGGACGTGTCGGTGCTGGACGATTTGCGCGGCCGGTTCGCATTGCGCGACAACGACGCCAACACGGTGGTCGCAGAGCGGCTGTTGCAGCCGAGTTTCTGCCTGCGCGCCGGGCGGCGGTTCGATGCCGTGGCGTCCATCCTGCCGGTCGCGGTCGCGGCGTAGCGCGTGGTCACGCGCGAGGGGATCGCCGCCACCGAGCGGGTGATCCGCCCGCATATTCGCCGCACGCCGCTGATCACCGCCGACGGGGCGGATTTCGGTCTGCCGCCGGGTCCGCTGTTGTTCAAGCTGGAGCTGTTGCAGCATTCCGGCTCGTTCAAGGCGCGCGGGGCGTTCGCGAACCTGCTGCTGCGCGACGCGCCCGCGTCCGGCGTGGTGGCGGCATCGGGCGGCAACCATGGCGCCGCGGTGGCCTATGCCGCGTCGCGCCTGGGCGTGCCCGCGACGATCTTCGTGCCCGGCATCACCGCGGCGGCCAAGCTCGACCGCATCCGGGCGTACGGCGCCAACCTGGTGATCACCGGCGAGCGGTATGCCGACGCCTTGGCGGCCAGCGAGCGCCACGTCGCCGAGACGGGCGCCATGGCCGTGCATGCCTACGACCAGGCGGAGACGCTGCTGGGCCAGGGCAGCGTCGGGCTGGAGCTGGAAGCGGACGCACCGAATATAGACACGCTGCTGGTGGCGGTTGGCGGCGGCGGGCTGATCGGCGGGATCGCGGCATGGTGCGCCGGGCGCGTCAGAATCGTGGCCGTGGAGTCGGACGGCGCGCCCACCTTGCGCGACGCGTTCGCCGCGGGCGCGCCGGTGGATGCGCCGGCGGGCGGCATTGCGGCGGACAGCCTGGCGCCGCGCCGGGTCGGCGCGCTGATGTTCCCGATCGCGCGCGCCCATGTCGCGCCGGAGGTGGCGCTGGTGTCCGACGACGACATCCGGCGCGCGCAGGCCGCGCTGTGGTCCGGCTTGCGGGTCGTGGCGGAACCGGGGGGCGCGGCGGCGTTCGCGGCGCTGCTGGGCGGCGGCTATCGTCCGGCGGCGGGGGAGCGGGTGGCCGTGCTGGTGTGCGGCGGCAACACGGACCTGCGTCAGACGTCCACGACGATGTAGTCTTCCTCGACCCGCACCGGGATCGTCTCCGCCACGTAGGGACCTTCCACCACGGTGGCGCCGGGCTTGGACTCCACGTTGTAAGACTTGGTGCGGATGCGCTCCGGGTCGCAGTAGGATTGGCCGGTGCGGATGTCGAACTCCCAGCCGTGCCACGGGCATTTCAGGATCTCGCCCGTGCGCGAATAGACGTACTCGCCGGGCGACGGCGACTCCAGCAGCCCGGTGATCTGCCCGTCGCACAGCGAGCCGCCCTGATGCGGGCAGCGGTTCAGCAGCCCGAAATACGACCCTTCGAGGTTGAAGATCGCGATAGGACGGCCCTTGATTGTGAATAGCTTGCGCGCGCCCGGCGGCACGTCCTGCGTGGGCGCAACAACGTGGCGGCTCATTCGCGCACTCCCTTGATTGGCTGCTCATATTCGTTCAGCGGCAGCCTGCGGCCCACCATACGGCTAATCGGCTGATATCGGCAGCCGAAAAAATCGTCCGTCATCGCGAGCCGCCGCTTGGCGGGGTGGCGAGCCAGGGCGACGCGTACGCACTGGCGGCTGGATTGCCGCATCGCAAGCGCTCCTCGCAATGACGATGTTGGCCTCTGTGGCATAAGCGTGCGCCCCGTGCACAGGCTCATGCGCGCGCATAGATCCCCATCTGACTGTACGGCGCGTAGGGCGGAAACGGCCCGATCGCGACCATGTCCACCTCGATCAGCGCCGGCCCGCTGACTGCCAGCGCAGCAGCGACGGCGCCTGCCAGGTCCTCCGCAGCCGACACCTTGAACGCCGGCATGCCCGCCAGCGCGGCCAGCTTGCAGAAGTCCGGGCCCGCCAGGTCGTCGAAGAACATGCGGCCGTCCTGCAATGCGCCCTGGATGTGGCGGATCACGCCGTAACCGCGGTCGTTCATCACCATGACGATCAGTTCCGCGCGTTCCTGCACCGCGGTCCACAGCTCGGACTGGTTCATCGCGAACCCGCCGTCGCCCACCATCGCCAATGCCTTGCGCCGGCCCCCGTTCGCGTTGGCGCCGATCGCGGCGCCGATGCCCAGCGGCAAGCCAGGCCCGATCGCCGCGCTGACCGGGTGGATGGCATCGCGCGGGCCGTAGACCGGGAAGATGCGGTTGCCCCACGCGCTGTTGCTGAGCGTGATGTCGCGCACCCACACCGCGTCGCGCGGCAGGGCGTCGCGCATGATTGCGGGAAAGTCGCGATAGGGGCCGATCGTCTCGATGTAGTCGGCGATCGCCGCCGCGCGGGCGCCAGTGAAGTCGGCCAGAAAGGCCGGGTCGATCGCCATGCGCCCGGCCAGCCGCTCCGCCAGCCCGGCCATCACCAGGCCCGCATCGCCGCAGACGAAGCGCGCGCAGTCGTAGGTGCGGCCATTTGCTCGCGGGTCGACGTCCACCTGGATGCGCGTCGCCGGCAGCTTGAGGCTGAACTCCATCGTCTCGTGTCCGCGCAACCGCGAGCCCACCACCAGCATGGCGTCGACGGATCGGTAGAACTCCTGGATGCGCGGCGAACCGTTGCCGTGCAGCCCGGCGAACGTCATAGGGTGATCCTCCGGCACGATGCCGCGGCCGTTCCACGAGCTGACCGCGCCGAAGCCCAGCCGCATCAGTTGGGCGGCCTGCCGTGCAGCGCCCTTGGCGCCATTGCCGAGCCACAGCATCGGCCGCCGCGCCTGCAGCAGGATGGAAGCCGCCTCGTCCAGCGCCGCCTCCGAGGGCGCCAACGGCGCAGGCAGCGGCAGCGTCAGACGGTCGAGCCCGACCGGCCTTGGGAGCGCGCTGCGCTGCACGTCGGCCGGGATCTCGACCGTGACCGGGCCGGTGGGCGCGCTCAACGCGAGGGTCGCCGCGCGGGTCAGCACGCCGAGCGCCTCGGTCGCGTCGCGGATGCGCAACACCGCCTTGCACACGGCGCCGAGCATGGCGGACTGGCCGGGCAGGTCGTGCACCGTTCCCATGTCGCGGTCGGCGAACCGCGTCGCCGTCTGCCCGGTGACGTGAAGCACCGGGCTGCCGGCGAACTCCGCCTCCGCCAGGCCCGGCACCGTGTTGGCCGCGCCCGGGCCAGTGGAGGAGAACATCACCCCGAGCTGTCCGGTGACGCGCGCATAGCCGTCCGCCATGTGGGCGCCGCCCATTTCGTTGCGCACCATGACGTAGCGGATCGCGTTGCGCCGCCCGATCGCGTCCAGCATCGGCACGTTGTGCACGGAGACGATCCCGAAACAAGTCTTGACGCCGATCTGCGCCAGGAAGTCGGCGACCAGGTCGCCAACGTCGTATTTCTGCCGCGTCATGCGCATCCTTCCCTCGAGCCCGGCGCTTTGCTTGCGATTTCTTTGCCGCTGCGCCTACGGTCGGGATCGTACTAGCCGCTGCCCCGTATGGGAAGTGACCCCAGCGCGCCGACCGGACAATGAGAACAAGACCATAAGGACGCGGGCAAGACGCGATCATTGCAGGACTCGACGATGTCCAAGATGAGATGGCGGCTGCTGCAATTCCCGCTCACCTGGCGCCTGTTGGCCTGTCTCGACCGCGCGGATGTCGGCATTGCCCACTTTGCCTCGAGCGCGTCGGCAGGGCGCTCCCCGGCGTTCCCGCTGCATATTGATGTATACAGGCGCGGACGGCTACCTTAGCGTCGGTTCAATTCCAAGCGCCCGCGAAGTCGGCGCAGCGTTGCAAGGGGATGCGAGATGAGCCTTGGAGGCACCGCCGATATCGCGGCGCGGTTGGACCGCCTGCCGATCTCGGGCTTTCACCGGCGTTTGCTCCTGGTCGTGGGACTCGCGTTCTTCTTCGACAGCAGCGACATCTTCACCTTCTCGTATGCCGCGCCCGCCCTCATCCACAATTGGGGCCTGTCGGTGTCGCAGATCGCGCTCGCAACGTCCCTCGGCTTCCTCGGCATGTTCGTTGGCGCGCTAAGCGGCGGCCTGATCTCCGACCGGTTCGGACGCAAGTGGTCGCTGATGGCCATGGTGACCTTCTTCTCCGTCTTCTCCCTGCTCAACGGACTAGCGCCGAACTTCCCCCTGTTGCTTGCCGCGCGTTTTTTGACCGGCGTCGGCATCTCGTCCGCCACCGTCGTCGTGATGACGATCGTCAGCGAGTTCTTCCCGCCGGACAAGCGCGGCCGGTTCCAGTCCTGGGCGATGGTGATCGGGCTGTGCGGCCTGCCGATCTGCGGCTGGTTGGCGCGCATCGTGGTCCCCATCGGGCCAGAAGGATGGCGCCTCATCTTCATCTGGGGCTCGGTCGGCATCGTGTCGCTGATATTCATCCGCAAGCTCCCGGAGTCGCCGCGCTGGCTTGCGGCGCAGGGCAGGTTCCGGGACGCCGACCTCGCCCTGGAGCGAATCGAGCGCGAGGTCAGCGCCGAAATGGGCGTGCTTCCAGCGCCCGATGGCCGCGCCGCCGTGACGGAGCCCGGCGGCAAGGTCCCGTTCACGCTTATTTTCTCGCGCCTCTATATCGGCCGCACGATGACGCTCTGGGCCATTTGGATTTCCCAGACCCTGGGCTTCTACGGTTTCCAGGCCTGGGTCCCGACGCTGCTGGTTAAGAGCGGGATCACCGTCACCGCAAGCCTGACCTACATCAGCCTGATCAACATCGGCGCAGTGCCGGGCACGCTGTTGGCGGTCTATCTGTCGGAACGGATGGAGCGCAAGAACCTCATCGCCATCCTGGCGCTCATGATCGCCTGCTGCGGCATGCTGTATGGGCTTACCATGCAGCCGGTGTTGATCGTAACGTTCGGCTTCGGCGTGGCGATGCTGATCCAGACTTTCGCGTCCATCTGCTACGCCTACACGCCGGAGCAATACCCGACCGAGGTGCGCAACGCCGGCGCAGGATTCGCCTACGGCGCTGGGCGGGTGGCGAACGTGGGCAACGCATTCATCATCAGCGCGATCTACGGCGGCCTGGGCTACACCTGGGTGTTCGGCTACATCGCGACCTGCTGGGTCGGCTGCGCCGTTATCGCCTTCGTGTTCGGCGCGCGCACCCGGGCCCGCCCGTTGGAGGCGCTCAGCCCGGTGACCCTCACGCACGACGTCGTAGCGCTCGACAGGCCGGCCTAGAACAGCCGCCGACACCGTCACGCCAGCGCCAAGCCCGTTGCTGTCCGGCGGGGTTTTTGATCAGCGTGCTTCCCAACAGCGGGTTGCAAATCTCGTCATGCCAGGGCTTGTCCCTGGCATCCACGGCTTCGGCGGATGACGTCGCGCCTCGTTGGAGCGTTTGAAACGCAATCTGGCTGGGCCAACGCGGTTGGGACACCGTGGATACAAGGTCAAGCCGTGGCATGACGAGATTACGTTGCGTCCTCGCTCACCATGCGTTTGGTGGCAGGTCCAGGCTTCTACCGCCGGGGCAGGGGGTCCCCGCCGGACGTGGCGTGGGCGCGCTCGAGCGCGGCGTCCCGCAAATCGTTCGTCATCGCCTTCAGCCGGCTGGCGTAGCCGTTGCGAATGTGGCGCCGCGCCGCCTCCTCCGCCAGCACCGGGTCGCGGGCGGCGATCGCCCGGACGATCTGCTGGTGCTCCGCAATTGAGCTCTTGATGCGCCCCGGGACGGCGAAGTTGCGCTGCCCCAGCAGGGTCATCGCGTCCTGCAACGCCTGCACCGACTTCAGCAGGAAGCGGTTGTGGGCCGCGCGGTAGACGCTCTCGTGGAACAGCCTGTTCTCCCCGGCGTGCACCCGCATGTCCGGCGGCAGCGCGGCCTGGACGCGGACGCGCGCCTGCAGCGTCCCGATCTCGTGCGGGTCGGCATTGGTGGCCGCCATGGCGGCGGCGGCGCCCTCTAATTGTTCGCGCACCGAATACAACTCGCGCACCGCGACAGCGTCATAGGCCGCGACGCACAGGCCGCCGCCGGGGCCCGCCTCCAGCAGCCCCTCGGCCTCTAGCCGCCGCATCGCCTCGCGCACCGGCGTGCGGCTCACCTGCAGCCACAGGCTGACCTGCGTCTCCATCAGGCGGCGCCCTGGCTCGATCGCGCCCGTCTCGATGGCGTCGCGAAGGCGGGCATACGCCTGTTGCGCCAGGTTCTGCGCCGGCGCTGCTACTACAGATGCGAAACCCGCCATGCAAGCACCCCTTCGGCCCGGCGACGCCGCACGGTTGACGGCCTCGTCGCGAGGGCGTTGTATACACGATAATACACGTTGCCACGGCCATCAAATCAATGCCGGCGGGCCGAGGGCTGGAGCTAATGGAGGCCGTGTCGTGACCCTGCTGCAAAGTCTCGCCGAGCGCGTCCACGCCTTCGGCCCGGCGCAGATGACGCTGCAGGCCGTGGCGCTGGCCCGCACCGCCATCATCGACACGCTCGCGGTGACGCTCGCGGGCGTCGACGAACCTTGCGTCGCGAACCTGCTGCGCGTGCCCGGCGTGGCCGAGGCGCCCGGCCCCTGCACCCTGTTCGGGACCGACCGCAGGACGTCCGCGCTCGACGCTTCGCTGGTGAACGGCGTCGCGTCGCACGCGCTGGACTACGACGATTTCAGCCAGCCGTTCGGCGGCCACCAGTCGGCCCCGCTGGTGTCGCCGCTGTTCGCCATCGCCGAGCAGCGGCGCCTGTCCGGGGCGCAACTGCTGCAATCCTACGTCGTGGGCGTCGAGACGGAGGTCCGGCTGGCGCGCGTGGTGAACTTCCACCACTACGACAAGGGCTGGCATCCCACCGCGACGTTGGGGGTGTTCGGCGCGGCCGCCGCGGTCGGGCGCATGATCGGGTTGAACGCCGCGCAACTGACGACCGCGATGGCGATCGCGGCGTCCTCGGCCTCGGGCGTCAAAGCCGCGTTCGGCACGATGGTGAAGCCGCTGCACGTCGGCCAGTGCTGCCGCAGCGGCCTTATGGCGGCCCTATTGGCGGAGGCCGGCTACGACGCCAACCCGGCGGCGCTGGAGCACACGCAGGGGTTCCTCAACGTCTACAATGGCCCGGGCATGTTCGACGTGGAGCGCCTGCTGCACGGCTGGGCCGACCCGCTCGAGGTGACCAGCGACGACATGGGCCTGAAGCAGTTCCCCTGTTGCGGCAGCACTCATCCGGCGGTGTCGATGATGCTGGCGCTTCGCGAGGAGGAGCGCATCACGGCGGCGGATGTGGAGCATATCGACATCCTGCCGCACCGGCGGCGGCTGAAGCACACCAACAACGCCGACCCGCGCACGCCCTTGGCCGCCAAGTTCTCGGTGCAGTACGCCGTCGCCCGCGCGCTGCTGGACGGCGCGGTCCGCCTGGGCCATTTCGAGGGCGAGGCGCATCTCGATCCGGCGGTGCGCACCGTCATGGACCGCGTCGCCGCCGCGCCGCATCCGGACATGCCGGACGACTCGGCCGAGCAGTTCGGCGCCGAGGTGCGCGTCACGCTGAAGGATGGTCGCGTGCTCGCGCGTCGGGTGAACGGCATGGTGGGCCGCGGCGGGAGCAACCCTATGTCCAGCGGGGAACTGTGGGAGAAGTTCTACGATTGCGGCCGCCGCACGCTGCCAAGCCAAGACTTGCCGCCGCTGTTCGAACGCCTGGAATCGCTCGAGAAGGTAGACGACATCGGCGTCGTCGCGCGCATGCTCGCGCGAAGCAGCGCGCCCGGGGCGGCGCCGGCGCGGCGGCCCGAGCCGGCGCGGGCCGATGCCTAGGCGCCGTAAGCGCTACACCGGCGCCAGACGCCGCCCGGTCCCGGCGTCGAACACGTGCAGAGCGGCGGGGGCCAGGCCAACCGCCAGCGACTCGCCCACGGGCGCCGCGCCCGGCAGCTTGACCAGCAGGGGGGTGCCGTCCGCCAGCCGGCCGTGCACCAGCGTCTCGCTGCCGAGCGGCTCCACCAGGTCCACCGTGACCGGCAGGCCGTCCGGGTCCGCCGTCACGTGCTCCGGCCGGATGCCGAGCGTCACCGCGGTGGCGTCGTAGCGGTCCGGCAGGGTCACCCAGTGGCCGCCGGCAAGCCGCGCCTGCGAACCGTTGTCCAACGTGGCTTGAAGGAAATTCATCGCGGGAGCGCCGATGAACCCGGCGACGTAGGTGGTCGCCGGGCGCGCGAAAACCTCCATCGGCTTGGCGAACTGCACCGGCACGCCGCCGTGCAGCACCAGCAGCCGGTCGCCGAGCGTCATCGCCTCCACCTGGTCGTGCGTCACATACAGGCTGGTCGTGCCCAGGCGGCGCTGCAGGCGGCGGATCTCGGCGCGCATCTGCACCCGCAGCGATGCGTCCAGGTTGCTCAGCGGCTCGTCGAACAGGAACAGCTTGGGCTCGCGCACGATGGCGCGGCCCATCGCCACGCGCTGGCGCTGCCCGCCGGACAACTGGCGCGGCCGCCGGGCCAGCAGCGCGCCCAGGCCCAGCAGGTCCGCCGTCTGCTGCACCCGGGCGGTGATCTCCGCGCGGGGCAGGCCGCGGATGCGCAGGCCGTACGCCATGTTCTCGGCCACGGTCATGTGCGGATAGAGCGCGTAGTTCTGGAACACCATGGCGATGTCGCGCGCCGCCGGGTCGAGCGCCGTGACATCCTGGTTGTCGAGCAGGATGCGCCCGGCGGTCGGCGTCTCCAGCCCCGCCACCAGGCGCAGCAGGGTGGACTTGCCGCAGCCGGAGGCGCCGACGATCACCAGCATCTCGCCATCCGCCAACGCGAGGTCGACGCCCTGCAGGATTTGCGTGTCGCCGAAGCTCTTGCGCAAACCCTCCAGGCGTAGGGTGGCCATACTACTTGTCGCCTTCGGTCAGGCCGGCGACGAACCAGCGCTGCATCAGCAGCACGACCGCGACCGGGGGAAGCAGGGCCAGCACGGCGGTCGCCATGACGCGATTCCACTCCACCTGCGACTCGGTGCCGATCATCTTGACGATGCCGATCACCACGGTGTCGAGCCGCGGGTCGGTGGCGACCAGCAGCGGCCACAAATACTGGTTCCAGCCGTATACGAACAGGATGACGAACAGCGCCGCGATGTTGGCGGCCGACACCGGCAGCAGGATATCCTTCAGGAAGCGCCAAGGGCCCGCGCCGTCCATTCGCGCCGCCTCCATCAGTTCGTCGGGGACGGCCAGGAACACCTGGCGGAACAGCAAGGTGGCGGTGGCCGAGGCGATCAGCGGCACGGTCAGCCCGGAGAAGGTGTTGATCATGCCGAACCCGGCGATGACCGCGTAGGTCGGGATGATGCGCACCTCGACCGGCAGCATCAGCGTGATGAAGATGATCCAGAACGCGATGCTGCGGCCGGGCCAGCGGAAGAACGTCACCGCGTAGGCCGACAGCACCGAGATGACGATCTTGCCCGCCGCGATGGTCAGCGCCATGCCGAACGAGACGAGCAGCATGCGCCACACCGGCTGCTGCCCCATGCCGCCATGCGCCAGCACCTCCGGGTAGACGCCGAGGCCCGACAGGTCCGGGATGAGCGACAGATCCCCGCGCGAGATGGCGCCGGCACCCTGCGTCGACCCGGCGAATAGCATCCACAACGGCGCGGCGAACAGCAGCACGCCGAGGATGAGGATGGCGTGGGTGACGGCGCGGTTCATGTGATGTCAAAAGCCCTCTCCCGCTTGCGGGAGAGGGGTGGGTGAGGGGGCTTGCTCCACGCAACATCCGTCGTGCGGGTCCCCTCACCCCGGCCCTCTCCGGCAGGCGGGAGAGGGAGAAGGGTAAGCTTCATCGCGCCTTGCCCATCACGCGGAACTGCACCGCGGTAAGCGCGATCACGCCCACCATCAGCACTACCGACTGCGCGGAGGACGAGCCTAAGTCCAGATTCACCACCCCGTCCCGGTAGACCTTCACCAGCAGCGTCTCCGTGCTCTTCCCTGGCCCGCCGTTGGTCAGCGCCCAGATCGCGCCGAACGTGTCGAACGCGGCATAGACGACGTTCACCACCACCAGGAAGAATAGCGTCGGCAGCAGCAGCGGCAACGTGATGGTGCGGAACCGACGCCAGCCGCGGGCGCCGTCCATGCGCGCCGCCTCCACCACCGTGCGTGGGATCGACTGCAGCCCGGCGACCAGGAAGATGAAGTTGTAGCTCACCTGCTTCCAGGCGCTCGCCAGCACCACCAGCAGCATCGCCTGCGCGCCGTTCAGCGAGTAGTCCCACCCGGCCCAGCGGTTCAGGAAGCGGCCCAGCAAGCCGATCTGCGGGTGCATCAGGAACAGCCAGATCACCGCCGACACGGCCGGCGCCACGGCGTAAGGCCAGATCAGCATGGTGCGGTAGGCGCCGCGGCCGCGCACCACGCCTTCGACCATCACGGCCAGCACCAATGCCGTTCCCATCGACAGCGCGCAGACCGCGGCGACGAAGCCGAGCGTGCGCCAGATGCTCTCGACGTAAAGCGGATCGCTGAACAGGTCGGCGAAGTTGTCCAAGCCGACGAACGCCGACGACAGGCCGAACGGGTCGCTGCGCGTCAGGCTGAACCATACCGCCTCGCCGGCCGGCAGCAGGAAGAACACGATGGTGAGCGCAAGCTGCGGCAGCGCCAGCGCCACCGGCAGCAGCACGCTCGGGAAGATGGTGCGGCGCATCCTGGCTTCAGGACGGGGGCGTCAGGTGCGCGCGGACTTCTCGAACTCGCGCAGCACCCGGTTGCCGCGGGTGGCGGCGCTGGCCATCGCGGCCTCGGCGGTCTGCTGGCCCTGCAGCGCCTTCTCAACCTCCTCGTAGATGATGTTGCGGATCTCGGGCAGCCGGCCCAGGCGCAGGCCGCGGCTGTTTGGCGTCACCGCGCCGCGGGTCAGCTGCTGGATCGGCAGCTCGGTCCCCGGGTTGCGGTCGTAGAAGCCGTCCTTCTTTGACAGCTCGTAGCCCGCGACGGTCACCGGCACGTAGCCGGTATGCTGGTGCCACCAGGCGGCGTTCTCGGGCTTGGCCAGGAAGGCGAGGAACTCGGCGGCGCCCTTGTACTGCGCCGGCGGGCGGTTCGGCGCGGTCATCGCCCACAGGCTGGCGCCGCCGATGATGGAGTTGATCGGCGACGCGATGATGGCCGGGTCGTAGGGCAGGAACGCGTCGGCCCACCTGAACTTGGCGCTATTGACGAGGTCGCCGCGCTCGCCCGAGCTGTTGAAGCTGACCGCCGCCTGGCCCGACAGCAACACGCTGTCCGCCTGCGCGTCGCGGCCGCCGTATTTGAACAGCCCAGCCTTCTGCCAGTCCATGAAGCGCTGCAGCTGCTTGACGAAAGCGGGTTTGTCGATCTGGAGCACCGCTCCCAGGCCGTCGAATCCGTCGCCGCCGCTGGCGAACGCGATGTCGTGGATCGCGGCGTATTCCTCGAGGTGGATCCACGAGAACCAGCCGGTGGAGATCGCGATCGGCAGGCCGGATTTCTCCTTCAGCGCCGCGGCCGCCTGGCCCAATTCGTCATACGTCGCGGGCGGGTGCGCGGGGTCCAGCCCGGCCTTGTCGAACGCGTCGGCGTTGATCCACATGACCGCGGTGGAGGAATTGAACGGCACCGACGCCATGCGCCCGTCCGCCAGGCTGTAGTAGCCGCGCACCGCCGGGATGTAGTCCGCGGCCTTGATTGGCACGCCCGTCTCCTCGACCAGCCGCCACGCGGGCTTCACCGCGGCGCCGGCGGCCAGCATGGTGCCGGTGCCGACCTCGAACACCTGCACCAGGTTCGGCGCCTGCCCGGCGCGGTAGGCGGCGATGGCGGCGGTCAGCGTCTCGGCGTACGTGCCCTTGAACACCGGCTGCACCTCGAAGTCGGGCTGCGAGGCGTTGAACGCGGCGGCCAGGCGGTTGACCTCCTCGCCCAGGCTCGCCGTCATCGCGTGCCAGAACACCACCGGCGCCTTGGCGGCCTGCGATCGCGTGACGGAAGGGGCCAGGGCGAGGGCGGCGGCGCCCCCCAGCAGGTTGCGGCGGTTCATGCGGGTCGTCTCCCGGGGGGCCAACGTTTGCATCGGGGGTTAGGGCCCTCTCGTTGCGTGACTGTGACAGCTTGACGATGCTTCTGTGAAGCGGCTCAGCGCTCGCCGACGCTCCACAGCATCAGCCAGCGCACAGGGAACACCCACACGACGCCCGCCACCAGGAAGTATGGCGCCTGCACCCACCAGGCGTCCGGCAGGATGTCGGGCAGGGTGATGGCGACCGCGATGTAAGCGGCGACGAAGGCGAGCCCCATCAGGGCAGCGGCGACCGGGCGGGACATGGGGTGGGGTTAGCGCAACCGCGCGGGGGCGGCTATAGCAACCGACGGCCAAGCCGGCTCGCAGCTAGGCAAGGCTTGCATCAAGGAACGCCCATGGACCTGAAGGACCACATCGCCAGCATTCCGGATTTCCCGAAGCCCGGCATCCTGTTCTACGACCTGTCCACCCTGCTGCATAACCCGGACGCCTGGCGCGTCGCCGTCGACCGGATGGCGGGGATGGTCAAGCCGTGGCAGCCGAACCTGCTGGCGGGGATCGAGTCGCGCGGCTTCTTGCTCGCGGCGCCGCTGGCTTTGGCTCTGGGCTGCGGGTTCGTCATGCTGCGCAAGCCGGGCAAGCTGCCGGGCCGGGTGATCGGCCACGACTACGCGCTGGAGTACGGCAATGACCGGCTGGAGATCCAGGAGGCCGCCGTCGGGCCGGGTCAGCGGGTGGTGGTGCTGGACGACCTGCTGGCGACCGGCGGCACGATGGCGGCCGCCATCACCCTGCTGCTCGGCGTGGGCGCGGACGTGCCAGGGGCCGCCGCGCTGATGGAACTGACCTTCCTCGGCGGCCGGGGCAAGCTCGGCGTGCCGTTCGAGTCCCTTGTGGCCTATGATTCGTAGTTGGGATTTGCTGGTCGGGGCCCTACCAGCTACGAAACGGACTGGAAATGAAGTCCGATGGGGGACGGCGTTTGGGCAATGACCCACTGATCCGGCAGGTAACCCGCCGCGGAGCTCTGGCGCTGGGCGCGACTGGACTGGCGAGGCTCGCGAAAGCGGCGACGCCCGCGTTCCCCGAGGGCGCCACCCTGCTCGTGGCCGGGCCAACTGGCGGCCCGGTGGATGGCTGGGCGGAATGGCTGGCGCCCGGCCTGGGCCGCGCGTTGCCGCCGGGCACGTCGGTGCGCAAGGACGTGGTGGGCGGTGTCGACGGCGTGACCGGCGCCAATCAATTCGAAGCGCGCACAGTGCCCGACGGCGGCACCGCCCTGTTGCTGCCCGGCAGCGCCGCGACGGCCTGGCTGGTCGGGGACCCCCGCGCCCGGTTCGACGCGGCCCACTGGGTGCCGGCCCTGGCCGCGGTCACCCCCAGCCTAGTGCTGAGTCGCCTCACGCTGCCGCAGGCGCTGGGCGGCGCCCGGTTGCGCGTTGCCGTCACGGGCCCAGCCGACGCCGAGCTTCCGGCGATGCTGGCGTTGGATCTGTTGGGGACGGCCTGGACCCCGGTCGACAACCTGCCCGAAGCAGCTGCGATCACGGCGCTGACGGACAATCAGGTGGACGCGATCTGCCTGCATGGCCGGCGGGTGGCCAGCGCTGCCCGGCAGTTGGCGTTGATCGGCCTGGCGCCCCTGTTCTCGTTCGGCGCCGTGGACGCGTCCGGCGCCCGTCAGCGCGACCCGGCCTTCCCCGACACGCCGACCGCCGCCGAACTGATGGCCGCGCGTCCGGTGAACGCCGCGCTTGCCCGCGCCTGGTTCGCCACCGCAGCCGCGTCGGAACTCGAAGTCGCGATGGTGCTCCCGCGCCTGACCCCCGCCGCGATGGTCGCGCTATGGCGGCGCGCCGCTGCGCAGGCGTTGGAGTCGGAGGCGGTGCAGTCCCAGGCCAGCGCGCTCGGCGTGCGCCCGATGCCGACGCCCGCCGCGACCGCCAGCACCGCCGCCGTGCTGGCCGACGCCGCCACCCAGCTGGAACTGCGCCACTGGCTTTCGAGCCGGCTCAACTATCGGCCTGGGTGACCCTGCTGCTAGAAAGGCGCCTGTCGGTTTGCGTCACTGACACCCATGCCGTCGCGCCAGGGCTTCACCCTGGTATCCACGGCGTCCAACCACCGCCAGCCTGCACGGAAGTGCTCCGAAACCGCGGGGCGCGACGTCGTCCGTCGCGCCCGTGTATACCAGGATCAAGCCCTGGCATGACGATCTGGGCGGAAGCCCCATCACAGCTTCACGTCAGCCTTGTACGCCCCGCGCTCCCCAATCGGCCGAGGGCCGCCAACGGTGCTGTCCTTGTGGGTTTGCTGCTCCAGCTCCGCGTTCAGCTCGCCACCCAGCAGCACGATCATCGACGAGATCCAGATCCACGTCATGAAGCCGATCGCAGCCCCCAACGAGCCGTATGTCTTGTTGTAGCTGCCGAAATTCGCGACGTAGTACGAGAAGCCGAGCGACGCGATGAGCCAGGTGATGGACGCGAACGCGCTTCCCCAGCTCACCCATTGCCACCGCGCCTGCCGGCGGCTGGGCCCATATCGGTAGACCACGGCCAGGAAGAACGTGAGGATCAGCAGCAGCACGGGCCAGCGCAGGGCGGCGATCAGGGTCGTCCCCCAATCGCCAAGCCCGAAGAAGCTCAGCACGATCGGGACGACAACGACCGCGCTCATGGCCAGGATGATGAAGATCAGCGCGCCGAGTGTGAACCCGAGCGTCAAGAAAGTGCGGAAGATGAAACCGCGCTTCTCCTTCTCGTGGTAGACGACGTTCAACGCGTCGAACAGGCCCTTGATGCCCTGGTTCGAGGTCCACAGCGACGTCAGCAGCCCGACGATCAGACCGAACCCGAGGGCCTGCTTACCATGGGACGTCAGCGACTTGACCTGTTCTGCGATGATGTCGAAGCCGCCGCCGGGCATCACGCCCTTGATGGTGTTCAGCTGCTCGTTGACCGCAACCGGATCGGCCACGAGACCGTATAACGACACCAGCGTCGCGAGCGCCGGAAAGATGGCCAACAGCACGTAGAATGTCATCCCGGCCGCCTCGGTCATCAGCCGGTCGTCGTTGAACCCGACGAACACGCGCTTGGCCACCGACCACCAGCCCTGCGCCGGGATCTCCGAGGGCCCGGTCGCCTCTCGCCCCGCCGTGCTGCCGCCGACGCCAGCTTTGCCCTCGCCGGCAGGCGCTGCGACGGAGGCGGGTCTGCTATATGCCGCCGTCAGCAAGCCAGCCGCGGCGAGCGCGACGATGACGGCCGTGCTCGGGCCTGAATCCTTGGCCATGCTCAGGTCTCCCGGGTGTTCCGATCCTTATCGCAATGGAATGCGCCCGGTTCCTGTCATTCGATCGATCGAAACGCCAGAGTCGCATCAGGCGACCGCGCGCACCCGCTGGCTGTCGGTGCGCAGCTGGCCGCAGGCGGCGAGGATGTCGCGGCCCCGCGGCGTGCGCACCGGGCTCGAGAACCCGGCCGCCATGACAATCGCCGCGAACCGGTCGAGCTGTTCGCGCGTGCTCGGTTGGTAGATGCTGCCGGGCCATGGGTTGAACGGGATCAGGTTCACCTTGGCCGGGATGCCGGCGATCAGCCGCACCAGCTCGCGCGCCTCCGCCTCGCTGTCGTTGACGCCGCGCAGCATAACGTATTCGAAGGTAATCCGCCGAGCGTTCGACGCGCCGGGGTAGCGCCGGCAGGCCGCCAGCAGCTCGGCCAGCGGGTATTTGCGGTTCAGCGGCACGATCTCGTCGCGCAGCTCGTCCGTCACGGCGTGCAGCGAGACGGCCAGGTTCACGCCCAGCTCCTCGCCGCACCGGTCCATCATCGGCACGACGCCGGACGTGGACAGCGTGATGCGCCGGCGCGACAGGCCGATGCCCTCGCCGTCCATTATGATGCGCATGGCGCGGGCGACGTTCTCGTAGTTGTACAGCGGCTCGCCCATGCCCATCAGCACGATGGTGGACAGCTGCCGCGGCGTCTCGCCCGCCGGGGACGGCCACTCGCCATAGGCGTCTCGAGCGGCCATGAACTGACCGGCGATCTCGGCGGCGCCCAGGTTTCGCGCCAGGCGTTGCGTCCCCGTGTGGCAGAACTTGCACGACAGGGTGCAGCCGACCTGCGAGGACAGGCAGACCGCGCCGCGGTCCTGGTGGCGGTCGGGGATGTAGACGGTCTCCGCCTCCTGCCCGTCGCGGAAGCGGAACAGCCACTTGCGCGTGCCGTCCTCGCTCAACTGGTCGGTGGCCACGCCGGGCCGGCCGATCACGAAACGCTCCGCCAGCCGCGCCTGCAGCGGGCGCGCGACGGAGGACATGACGGCGAAATCGGTCGTGCCCTGATGGTAGATCCAGTGCCACAGCTGCTTGGCGCGGAACGGCTTCTCGCCGATCGACGCCAGCTCCTGCGCCAGCTCCTCCCGGGTCAGCCCGACCAGTTCGCGCCTGCCGTCCGCATGGGTGGGCGGGGGCGGCGAGAACAGCGCCGACTTGGCCAGGATGCGGTCGCGCTCCTGCTCGGTGAGGGAGGCCGACATCAGCCGCGCGCCGAACAGGTCTTGATGGCGGCGAAGGCGGGCGAGAAGCCGCGCAGGCTGAACGTGTCGACCACGGCTGCCCCGCGCGGGCCGGCGGACTTGGCGATCGCCTGGCGTCCCCGCTCGAACGCGCTGGCGGCGGCGCGGCCGTCGCGGGCGAAGGCGGAGCGCTGGCTGGTGTAGAAGGCCAGCGTGGTCCCGTCGACCTGGACCGTGGCCTCGCTGTTGGCGGCGTAGGCGAACCCGGCGCTGATCGCCACCGTGTCCCGCTGGCCGCCGGGCCGCTCGGTGACGGTCAGCACCACGTCGCCGCGGCCGGGGAGGGGCGTGGCGGAGGCGGCGCGGGTGAAGGCATAGCAGACGGTCTGCCCGGCCTCCTGGTGCGTCACGGCGGTCCAGTCCTCGAACTTTCCGATGGCGTGCGGCGCGGCCGGCGCGGCATGGGTGGCGGGCCGCGGGGGAACGGGGCGCGCCGGCCGCGGCTGCGCCAGCGCGGGCGTTGCGATCAACGTGGCGAGCATGAAGGCGGGGGCGCGGCGCATGGCGCACAGATACGGCCAGGCGTGCCCTGGAACAAGGCGGGGCAACAAGGCGGGGCAACAAGGCGGGGGGAACAAGGCGGCGGGGCAGGGAGTTATCATTCAGTAGAAGGAGGACCCGCATGTCCGAAGAACACCATCGAGGCGCGCTGATCGAGACGGCGCGCGACGAACTGACCCGCGCCCACCGCGGCGCCGTCGCCCTCGAGGCCGGGGAGATGCGTCGCGGGCTGACGCTCGCCGAGGCTGCCCTGCGGGAGGCGGCGAGCGAAGCGCCCGACCTGACCGAACTGGCGGATACGGTCGCGGCGGCGCTGTCCGAGCTCGACACCGGCGAGCTCGCCGCGATGGAGACGCGCATCGAGGCGGTGCGGACGAAGCTGGACGCGCTGCCGGGGTAGGCTAGACCAGGGGCATGCAGGACGCGACCGACCTCAGGCTTGCCGCCCAATACGAGGCCTACCCCTACCCGGCGCGCGACCCGGCGGACGAGGCGAAGCGGCTGTTCATCGGCAGCCCAAGCCATCTGCGGGAGATCGACCACTGGGTGTTTGGCGCCGCTCGCCCCCGCTCGGCGCCGTTGCGGGCGTTGGTGGCGGGCGGCGGCACCGGCGACGGCGCGATCATGCTGGCGCAGCAGTTGGCGACGGCGGGGCGGCCCGGCCGCGTCACCTACCTGGACCGATCCGCAGCGGCCGCGTCCATCGCGCGGGGCCGGGCGGCGGCGCGCGGGCTGGAACTGGACTGGCGGGACGACTCGTTGCTGGATCTTCCTGACGCGGGGCTCGGGCCGTTCGACTACATCGATTGCTGCGGCGTGCTGCACCACCTGCCGGACCCGGCGGCCGGGCTGCAGGCGTTGCTGTCGGTGCTGGCGGCCGGCGGCGGGCTGGGCCTGATGCTGTACGCGCCGCACGGCCGCACCGGCGTCTACATGCTGCAGGACGCCCTGCGCGCGTTGGCGCCCGAGCACGAGCCGCCGGCAACCCGGCTGGACGTGGCGCGCCGCATGATGCGCAACCTGCCGGACTCCGCCTGGCTGCGGCGCAACACGCTGTTCGCCGACCATCTGACCGGGGGCGACGCCGGGCTGTACGACCTGCTGTTGAACCCGCGGGACCGCGCCTACGACGTGCCCGCGCTGCAGGCGCTGTTGGAGCAGGCCGGCCTGCGCGTGACGTGCTGGATGGAGCCGATGCGCTACGACCCGGCCATCTACCTGCCCGACGCCAAGCTGCGCGCCCGCGCCGCCGTGCTGCCTCCGACGGCCCGCGCCGCCCTGGCGGAGGCGCTGTGCGGCAACATGAGCACCCACGTGGTCTACGCCGTCCGCGCCGCCGACGCCCCCGCCGCGCCGGACGGCGCCGACCCCGCCGCCATCCCGGTGATGCGGGAGATGCCCGGCCCCGAGCTGGCCCGTCACATCGGCCCGGACGGCGCGCTGCCGATGCTGTTCGACGGATTGCGCGTGCCCGTGGCGTTGCCGAAGCTCGCCGGCGGCATCCTGCGCCTGGTCGACGGCGAACGCAGCGTGGCCGCGATCGGCGCGGCGTTGCCCGTCCCGGCAGACGTTTTTACCCGCGCATGGCGCGAGACCTACGCGACGTTGTCCGCGCTGAACCGCCTGCTGCTGACGCCCCCACCTTGATCCCCGCTCTATGATCATCGTGATCTTCGGTTGCGCCGTGCTGGCCAACGGCGAGCCCAGCCCGACCCTGCGCGCGCGGGTGGACGCGGCATTCCGCTGCGGCGGCGCCGGTTGGCGCTACATCCCCACCGGCGCAATCGGCCGCCACGGCCCTTCGGAGGCCAGCGTGATGGCCCGGCTGCTGACCCAGCACGGCGTGCCCCCCGGTCAGATCGCCCTGGAGGAGACGGGGACCGACACGCTGTCCTCCGTCCGGGCGGTCGCGCGAATGCTGCCCCACGGCGCCGGCCCGGTGCGCGCGGCCAGCAGCGGCTACCACCTGCCGCGCTGCCTGCTGCTGCTGCGCATGGCCGGCGTCCGCGCAAGCCGGTGCCCACCGCCGCCGCCGGGCACATGGCGTTGGTACTGGCGGCTGCGCGAGGCCGCCGCGCTGCCCTATGACGCCGTCCTCATGGCGCTGCGCCGGTGACGCTCGCGTGGACCTGCGACGCGGTGGACGGCGCCGCCCGCGCCGGCGTGCTGCACACCGCGCACGGCGACGTGGCAACGCCCGTGTTCATGCCCGTCGGCACCGCGGGGACCGTGAAGGCGATGACCGCCGACGCCGTGCGCGCCGCCGGCGGCCGCATGGTGCTGGGCAACACCTACCATCTGATGCTGCGGCCCGGCGCCGACCGGGTGGAGGCGCTCGGCGGCCTGCACCGCTTCATGGACTGGCCGGGCCCGATCCTCACCGATTCCGGCGGCTTCCAGGTCATGTCGCTGGCCGGCCTGCGCAAGCTGGACGCGGACGGCGTCACCTTCCGCTCCCACCTCGACGGCGCAATGCACCGGCTGACGCCCGAGACCTCCACCGCGCTGCAGCACCAGTTGGACGCCGATGTGACCATGGCGTTCGACGAGTGCACCGCCTTCCCAGCCACCGAGGCGCAGGCGCGCGAGTCGATGGAGCTGTCGATGCGCTGGGCCGCCCGGTCGCGCGACGCGTTCCGCCCGCGGCCCGGCTACGGCCAGTTCGGCATCGTCCAGGGCGGCGTGTTCCCGCATCTGCGCGCCGCCTCGGTGGACGCCTTACGCCCGCTCGGCTTCGAGGGGCTGGCGATCGGCGGCTTGGCGGTGGGCGAGGGTCAGGCCGCGATGTTCGAGGTGTTGGACGCGACTGTCCCGCAGCTGCCCGCCGACGGGCCGCGCTACCTGATGGGCGTGGGCACGCCGGACGACCTGCTGGGCGCCGTGTCGCGCGGCGTAGACATGTTCGATTGCGTGATGCCGACCCGCGCCGGCCGCACCGCCCGCGCCTACACCGCCCACGGCGTGCTGAACCTGCGCAACGCCCGCCATGCCGCCGACCCGGCGCCGCTGGACCCGGCCTGCCCCTGCCTGGCCTGCACCCGCCACAGCCGCGCCTACCTGCACCACCTGTTCCGCGCCGGCGAGATGCTGGGGCCGATGCTGCTGACCGCGCATAACCTGACATACTACGCGGGGCTGATGACGGGGATGCGGGAGGCCATTCTGGCGGGCCGGCTGGCGCAGCACGCGGTCGCAGTAAGGGCAGGGTGGCGAGACGCTTCTTCCAACCCTACTTCTACCTCTCCCGCTGGCGAGAGAGGGTCGGGGTGAGGGTGGCTCGCGCCCTGGACCGCACGCCTCGCTTCCCGCTTACCCCAACCCTCTCCCGCTGGCGGGAGAGGGAGCAAAATCAGCGAGCGACGAATGACCGACCACCTCACCCAGCTTGGCCACCAAACCGCCCCGCCGGCCTCCCCCGACGAAGCCAAGCTCGAGCGCGTGCCCAGCCCGCACCAGGGCAAGGACTACGTCGTCCGGTTCGCCGCGCCGGAGTTCACCTCGCTCTGCCCGATGACCGGGCAGCCGGACTTCGCCCATCTCGTGATCGACTACATCCCCCGCGAGTGGTTGGTGGAGAGCAAGTCGCTCAAGCTGTTCCTGGGCAGCTTCCGCAACCATGGCGCCTTCCACGAGATGTGCACCATGATGGTGGCCGATCGCCTGGTGCAGCTCCTGGCGCCGCGCTGGCTGCGCATCGGCGCCTACTGGTATCCGCGCGGCGGCATCCCGATCGACGTGTTCTGGCAGACGGGCGCGCCGCCCCCGGGCGCCTGGGTCCCGGACCAGGGCGTGCCGCCCTACCGCGGCAGAGGCTGAGCCGGCCCGATCGTGACCGTGCGGCCCGCGTAAGACAGCCATACCCGGCGCGTGCGCCAGTAATCGGACCCGAGCAGCGCGTCGTAGCCGGCCAGGCCTATCGCACCCACGCCGAACAGCGGGTGCTCGACCACCTCGGACCCAACCGTCAGTCGGCCGAACCGATGCAGGCGGATGTCCGCGCCCACTGGGTCGGCGGTCGCGAGGTGGATCGTCCGGTCGGCCGCCACATCCGCGGCGGACAGCCCGGCGCGGCCGCCATCGACCA
>CAXTBW010000031.1:0-40225 GCA_964242925.1 uncultured Acetobacteraceae bacterium | reverse complement strand
ATCCTGGTGGACGACGCGATCGTCGAGATCGAGAACATCGTCCGCCACATCCGCATGGGCAAATCCGCCTACAACGCCGCGATCGAGGCCGCCGACGAGATCGGGCTGGCGGTGGTGGCCATCACGCTGACCATCGTCGCGGTGTTCGCCCCGGTCAGCTTCATGGGCGGCATCCCCGGACAGTACTTCAAGCAGTTCGGGCTGACCGTGTCCGCCGCCGTGCTGGTCAGCCTGCTGGTGGCGCGGCTGGTGACGCCGGTGATGGCCGCGTACTTCCTCAAGCCGCACAAGGAGGTCATCCGCCGCGACGGCCCGGTGATGCGCTTCTACCAATGGCTGCTGCGGGCCACGCTGTCCCACCCATACGTCACGCTGGTGGCGGGGCTGGGCATGTTCGCGCTCTCGCTGTGGTCCACCACGCTGCTGCCGACCGGGTTCATCCCGCCGCAGGACGACAGCCGCATCGTCATGTCGCTGGAGCTGCCGCCCGGCGCCACCCTGGCCGCCACGCGCGAGAAGACCGACGCCGTGGCGCGCGCCTTCCTGACCGAACCGGGCGTGCGCACCGTGTTCGTGGTGGGCGGCGCCACGCCCACCGGCGCCGGCGCGTCGATCCGCACCGCGTCGGTGGTGGTGGCGCTGGCGCCCAAATCCGACCGCTCGCGCAGCCAGAAGGCGATCGAGGAGGCGCTGTCGCGCCATCTCGCCGGCATCCCCGACCTGCATGGCTGGCTGGTGAACGACCGCGGCGAGCGGGAGCTGTCGATCACCGTGCTGGGCGACGAGCCGGTGGCGCTGAACCGGGCCGTGGCGCGGTTGGAGGGCGCCATGCGGCGGCTGCCCGGCTTCCGCGACGTGGCCGCCTCCGCCGGGGTGGACCGGCCGGAGATCCGCGTGACGCCGCGCAACGACGAGGCCAGCCGGTTCGGCGTGAGCACGGAGGCGATCGCGGACGCCGTGCGCATCGGCACCATCGGCGACGTGCCGGCCAACCTGGCCAAGTTCCGCGACCGCGACCGGCTGATCCCGATCCGCGTGCAGCTGGACCCAGCCGCCCGCGCCAGCCTGGCCGCGTTGGAAGTGCTCCCCGTGCCCGGTTACGCGGGCCTGGCGATCCCGCTCGCGTCCGTCGCCGACCTCGGGTTCGGCAGCGGCCCGTCCTCCATCGAGCGCTACGACCGGGTGCGCCGCGTGCTGATCGGCGCCGACCTGCAGCGCGGCGAGGCGTTGGGGGCGGCGCTGGCGGCGGTCTACGCGCTGCCCGAGGCGCGCGACCTGCCAGCCGGCGTGCGGGTGCAGAGCGGCGGCGACGCCGAGATCATGGCCGAGGTGTTCGACGGCTTCGCCAGCGCGATGGGCGCCGGGCTGCTGCTGGTGATGGCGGTGCTGGTGCTGCTGTTCGGCGACGTGTTCCAGCCGGTGACGATCCTGCTGTCGCTGCCGCTGTCGATCGGCGGGGTGATCCTGGCGCTGCTGGTGACCGGCGAGGCGCTGAGCATGCCCGTGGTGATCGGCGTGTTGATGCTGATCGGCATCGTGACCAAGAACGCCATCATGCTGGTGGACTTCGCCATCGAGGCGCGCGCCAAGGGCGTCCCGCGCCGCCAGGCCATCACCCAGGCCGGCAGCATGCGCGCCCGGCCGATCGTGATGACGACGGTGGCGATGGTCGCGGGCATGGTGCCGTCCGCGCTGGGCATCGGCGACGGCGGCGAGTTCCGCGCCCCGATGGCGATCGGCGTGATCGGCGGTCTGATCGTCAGCACGATGCTGAGCCTGGTGTTCGTGCCGAGCTTCTACACCGTGATGGACGATCTGTCGGGCCTCGGCCGGCGGCTGTTCCGCGGCCGCCGCGGCGGGGCGGTGGACGCGGCCCAGGCGCCGGCGGAGTAGCTGCTTAGCGTGTCATGCCCGGGCTTGACCCGGGCACTCACGCCGCGCCGCCGCGCCAGTGTTGCGGGTTAACGGCAGCAGCGAGACCAGCAAGGCAGAGACGCCACTGCCGGGATGGCGTGGGTGCCCGGGTCAAGCCCGGGCGTGACTACTAGGCTGGACTTGATCCGATCATGCCGTAAGCTTTCGGGACCGCAGCGCAGGACTCCGACGCATGATCCCACCCGACACCCTCGCGGCCGAGTTCGACACGCTGATGGCGATCAACGGCCTGACCGTCACGCCCGAGCGCAAGGCGCAGGTGCTGGTGGCCTATGCCGAGCTGCGCGACCAAGTGGCCCTGCTGCGCGGCGCCCGCACCGCGGCGGCCGAGCCCTCCAACGTGTTCCGCCTGCAGCGGATCGCCTGAGATGAGCGACTCGATCGCCGCGATGGGCCGCCAGCTGCGTGATAAGCAGGTCACGTCCGAGGCGCTGACCTCCGCCGCCCTGGCCGAAGTCGCGGCCAAGGATGGCGCGCTGCACGCGTTCATCACCGTCACCGCGGACCGCGCGCTGGCCGATGCGCGCCGCGCCGACGCGGCGTTCGCCGCCGGGCGGGATGCCGGGCCGATGCAAGGCATCCCCTACGCGCTGAAGGACATCTACGACACCGCCGGCATCCGCACGACCTGCCACTCCAAGCTGCTGGAGCACAACGTTCCCGCCACGGACTGCGTGGTCGCGCAGAAGCTGGCGGCGGGCGGCGGCGTGCTGCTGGGCAAGCTGGCGACGCATGAGTTCGCCATCGGCGGCCCGTCCTTCGACCTGCCGTTCCCGCCGGCGCGCAACCCGTGGAACGTCGCCGCCATCACTGGCGGGTCGTCATCCGGCTCGGGCGCCGCGGTCGCGTCCGGGATGGTGCGCATGGCGATGGGGTCGGACACCGGCGGCTCGATCCGCGGGCCGGCGGCCTATTGCGGCACGGTGGGCATCAAGCCGACGTACGGCCGGGTCAGCCGGCGCGGCATCTTCCCGCTGTCCTACACGCTGGACCACGCCGGGCCACTGACGCGCAGCGTGGAAGACGCCGCCATCACGCTGCAGGTGATCGCGGGCCACGATCCGCTCGACCCGGCCAGCGCCGACGAGCCGGTGGACGACTACCTGTCCGGCCTCGACCGCGGCGTGTCCGGGATGCGCTTCGGCGTGCCCCGCGCCTTCTTCGCCGCCGCCCCCGCCACCACGCCCGACATGCTGATTGCGTTCGACCGCACGGTGGACGCGCTGCGCGCGGCGGGCGCCACGGTGGAGGACATCGAGCTGCCGCCGTACGACCTGTTCAACGCGTGCGGCCGGGTGATCCTGATCGCGGAGGCCTACGCGGTGCACGAGGCGGACCTGCGCACCCGGCTGGCCGATTACGGCGCCATCACGCAGCAGCGCATGTTGCTCGGCGCCTGCGTGACGGCGCCCGACCTGGTGCAGGCGTTCCGCGCCCGGCGGGAGCTGACGGCGGCGGTGAACGGCGCGCTGGGCCGCTACGACGCGCTGCTGACCGCCTCGGCGCTGGCGGAGGCGCCGCTGTTCGACGCCGTGCCGGACCCAAACCGCTCGGCGATCGCGCCGATGCAGACCATCCCGTTCAACGTCACCGGCCACCCGGCGATGAGCGTGCCGACGGGCCTGGGCGCCACCGGGCTGCCGCTGTCGTTGCAGATCGTCGGGCGTCCGTTCGACGAGGCGACGGTGTTCCGCACCGGCCGCGCCATCGAGGTCGCGACCGCGTGGGAGGGGCCCGCCGGCGAGCCTACCGGCTGATGCCGGAGATGATCTTCTGGCAGACCGTGCGCGCCTCGGTCTCGCTTTCGCGCCGCGTGATCATCGTGTCGATGCATTTCGCCAGTTCGGTCGTTGCGCCCTGCGGCGTGTCGGTGCGCGGCGCGTCCTCGGCGCCGCGGGCGTTGCTGTAGCGCGGGACCACCGTAAGGCCGAACGGCTGTGCGACCGGCGTGGGCGCCGCGGCGAACAGGGCGCCGAACCAAGCGAACGGCCAGCTGAACTGATGCTCCACGAACGCGCCAGCAAAGAAGACGAGCAAGAAGCCGAGTAGGAACGCAATAGGACGCATGCCTACAATCCGTAATAGTTGGGATTGGCATAGACCAGAACGTTCAACCTGTGAAGTCAGGCCGTCTTTCTGGGACACCGTGAGCACCAAGGTCGAACCATGACTGTCCGGTTCGCTTGCGGAACTTAGCCGGAGGTCCCTCCGGCTCAGCCGAGGCGCGGCGCTTCGGGGGGCGCGTCGTCCTTCAGCGCGACGCCGGACCCGTTTCGCGCGCGCATCGCGTGCAGCAGCCAGGCTATCTTCGCCGCCGCCTCGGCCGGGGGCAGGCCGGCGGGCCGGATGTTGGACACGCAGTTGCGCCCGGCATCGTTCGTCGCCGGGCCAGGGCGCCAGGTCAGGTAGGCCCCCAAACTGTCCGGCGCGGACAGGCCGGGCCGCTCGCCGATCAGCACCACGACCGCCGCCGCACCCAAGGCGACCGCCACCGCGTCGCCGATCGCGACCCGGCCCTGGCGAACGGCCACTAGCGGGCCCACGCGCCAACCCGCCAGCAACGGCGCCAGCGCGGCCAGCAGGGCAGGGGCGTGACGCTGCACCGCGGTCGCCGACAGCCCGTCGGCCAGCACCAGCGCGACATCGTGCTCGCCATGCGGCAGCAACGCGCCGGGCGCCAGGGCGCGGCCCAGGTCCGGCCGCAGCAGGTGCTCCGCCCGGTCCCGCGCGGCGCTGTCCACCACCAGCAACGGTCCGCAGGCAGCGGCGAGGGCGTTCATGTCCAGCTCGGCATGCACCGCGTCGCGCGCCTCGGCGTGCGCCAGGCGCATCGCCAGCAGCGGCGCCGTGCCCAGCGACGCCCCGGTGCGCGCCAGCCCGATCCGCGCGGCGGTCAGCCCGCGCAGCCGCAGCCACGGGTCGACGACGGGGGCGGTCATGGCAGCAAGGCCCGCATCGGCGCCGGCAGGCTGGCGGGGCGCACCCGGCCGGCGCCGTCCAGCAGGCCCTGGGCGGCCAGCCACGCCTCGAACTCCGGCGCCGGGCGGCGGCCCAGCAGCTCGCGCATCGCCAGGGCGTCGTGGAACGAGGTGCTCTGGTAGCCGAGCATGATGTCGTCGCCGCCGGGCACGCCCATCACGAAATTCACCCCGGCCGCGACCAGCATCGCCAGCAGCGCATCCATGTCGTCGGAATCCGCTTCGGCGTGATTGGTGTGGCACACGTCGCAGCCCATCGGCACGCCCAGCAGCTTGCCGCAGAAATGGTCCTCCAGCCCGGCGCGGATGATCTGCTTGCCGTCCGCCAGGTATTCCGGGCCGATGAAGCCCACCACCGTGTTGACCAGCAGCGGCTTGAAGTGCCGCGCCACCGCGTAGGCCCGCGCCTCGATCGTCTGCTGGTCCACCCCGTGATGCGCGCCGGCCGACAGCGCGCTGCCCTGGCCGGTCTCGAAATACATCACGTCCTGCCCGACCGTGCCGCGCGCCAGCGACTGCGCCGCGTCGTGCGCCTCGCGCAGCAGGGCCAGGTCGATGCCGAACGAGCGGTTGGTTCCCTCCGTGCCGCCGATGGACTGGAACACCAGGTCCACCGGCGACCCGCGGCGGATCAGCTCCAGCGTGGTGGTGACGTGGGCCAGCACGCAGGACTGCGTCGGGATGTCCAGCCGGGTGCGCGCGTCGTCCAGCAGGCACAGCAGGGCGTGGGTGCGCTCCGGGCTGTCGGTGGCCGGGTTGATGCCGATCACGGCGTCGCCGGCGCCCAATAGCAGGCCGTCCAGGATGGCGGCGGCGATCCCGGCGGGGTCGTCGGTCGGGTGGTTGGGCTGCAGCCGCACGCCGAGGCGGCCCGGCAGCCCGACCGTGGTGCGGAACCGGGTGACCACGCTGCAGCGGCTCGCCACCACCATCAAGTCCTGCAGGCGGCACAGCTTGGACACGGCGGCGGCCATCTCGGGCGTGAGCCCCGGCGCCAGCGCGGCCAGGGCGGCGGGCGTTGCGGCGTCGCCCAGCAGCCAGTCGCGCAGGCCGCCGACGGTGAGGTGCGCGACGGGGGCGAAGGCGGCGGCATCGTGCGTGTCGCAGATCAGCCGGGTCACCTCGTCCGTCTCGTAGGGCACCACCGGGTCGTTCAGCAGGCGGCGCAGCGGCAGGTCGGCGAGCGCCAGCTGGGCGGCCACCCGTTCCTGCGCGGAGGCCGCGGCCAGGCCGGCCAGCGCGTCGCCGCTGCGGTGCGGCGTGGCGCGGGCCAGCAATGTGGCCAAGTCGGCGAAGCGGTGGGTGGCGCCACCGAGCGTGGTGCGGAACATGCCGCGATCATAATCACGAATCGGGCCAACTAGCGCACCTGGCAAAGCCGCCGTATGGGTGCGCTGCAATACCGAGGGCTCACTGGGCTTTGCGCATCCTCGTCACCATCCCGCACGCCTTCTTCAACAGCCCGCAAAACGCGCGCTACGGCTCCGAAAGCGGCAACGTGGCCCTGCGCGCCGACGTGCTGCTGCGCTGCGTGAGCGCCCTGCACCACCATTTCGGCCCCGGCCAGCGCATGGTCGCGGCGGACGACGAGCTGGCCAACACCGCGTGCGCCGCGCTGACCATTGCGGTGCTCACCACGGGCGACCACCACCTTGCCCACATGCTGCCGGACGGCCTGGCCTATCACCACAAGGTGGACGTCCACCCGCGGCTGCTGGGCTTCGCGTGCCACGCGCTGCTGCGGGCGAATATCGGGAACTTCGACTGGTTCGGCTATCTCGAGGATGACATCGAGGTGGCCGACCCGTTGTTCTTCGACAAGCTGGCCTGGTTCAACGCCAGCTTCGGCGGCGCGCTGCTGCAGCCGAACCGCTTCGAGGCGTCGCCCGGCCCGGTCGGCAAGCTGTACGTGGACGGCCAGTTGGCGGACGGCGCCGCGTCCGCTCCGTTCCAGGACGTCTCCATCCGCCCCCGCCTGCTGGCGCCGGCGCTTGGGCGCAACCTGGAGTTCCGCCGCGTGTCGAACCCGCATTCCGGCTGCTTCTTCGTGGACGCGGCGCAGATGGCGAAGCTGGCCGAGCATCCCGCCTTCGGCCGCCCGGACAACGCGTTCTGCGGCCCGCTCGAATCGGCCGCCAGCCTCGCCGTCATGCGCTGTTTCGACATCTACAAGCCGTCGCCGCACAACGCGGCGTTCCTGGAGGTGCGCCACCTGGCGCCGCGCATGCTCGACCGATGGGTGATCTACACCACCCGCGATGGCGCCCTGGTCAAGACCACCAAGCCGGAGCTGTCCTGACCCGCCGGATTGTCACCAAAAGTCTCGATGCTGGCGGGGTCCGTCCAAGCGCCTTATGTCTGCCGTATTACCCGGAGTCCCGACCATGCGTCTGCCGACTGCCCTGGCCTTATTTTGCGCGCCTTTCGCCGCACCCCTCGCAGCTCATGCTGCGCCCATCCAACTCGCCGCGCATCGCGCCACCTACACGCTCAGCATGGACCAGGCGCGCAGCGGCAGCGTCTCGGGGGTGACGGGGACGATGGCCTACGAGGTGACCGACGCTTGCGATGGCTGGGCGGTGCGGCAGCGGTTGGACATGACGCTGTCCAGCCGCGACGGGCAAGACGTCAAGATGGTGTCCGACTACCTGACGTGGGAGAGCAAGGACGGCACGCAGTTGCGCTTCCACATGAAGCAGACCACGGACACGGCAGTGACCGAGCAGGTGGAGGGCGACGCCAGCATGCCGTCGCCGGGCGCGGCCGGGTCGATCCACTACACTTTGCCGGAGGACACGACGACGCCGATCCCGGCCGGCACCCTGTTCCCGATGGCGCACACCGCCGCGATCCTGGCTGCGGCGGAGGAGGGCAAGAAGTTCCTGACCCTGCCGCTGTTCGACGGCACGGGCGCGGACGGGGCGCAGAACACCTCCGTGTTCATCAGCAGCTGGGGCCCGCCCTCCGCGGCGCCCTATCCCGAACTGGCGGAGCTGCCCTCCGGCCGGGTGCGGGTCGCGTTCTTCGCCCGGACCGCGGACGCGCAGAAGCCGGATTACGAGGTGGGCATGCGGTATTGGTCCAACGGCGTGGCGGACGGGCTGAACATGGATTTCTCGGACTTCGTGGTGAACGGCAAGCTGTCCAGCTTCACGGAACCCGCGCCGCATTGCTAAGCCTGCACGTGTGAAGATCGTCATCGTCGGCCTGTCCATCACCTCGTCCTGGGGCAATGGGCACGCCACCACCTACCGATCCCTGGTGGCCGGGTTGGCGGAACTGGGCCACGACGTGCTGTTCCTGGAGCGGGACCAACCCTGGTACCGCGACCACCGCGACCTGCCGCGGCCGCCGTTCTGCGAGGTGGCGCTCTACGGCCCGGGCGACCTGGCCAGCCACGCGCCGGCGATCGCGGGGGCGGACCTGGTCGTCGTCGGGTCCTACGTGGCGGACGGCCCGGCGGCGTGCCGGCTGGCGCAGGCGCAGGCGCGCGGGGTCACCGCGTTCTACGACATCGACACGCCGGTCACGCTGGCCGCATTGGCCGCGGGGCGGTGCGACTACCTCGATGCGGCCGACATCCCCGGGTTCGACCTCTACCTGTCGTTCACCGGCGGCCCCACGCTACGCGCCATCGAGCGGACCTACGGCGCCCGGGCCGCCCGCGCGCTCTACTGCTCCGCCGACCCGACGTTGAACGCGCCCGATCCGCTCTGCGTCCCGGCGATCGACCTCGGTTACCTCGGGACCTACGGCGCCGACCGGCAGCCCACACTGGAGGCGCTGCTGTGCGAGCCGGCGCGCCGCTGGCCGCAGGGGCGGTTCGACGTCACCGGGCCGCAGTATCCGGACAGCATCGCCTGGCCGCCCAACGTGGAGCGCGGCGACCACGCGCCGCCGCATTTGCACCGGGCGTTCTACACCTCGCAGCGCTGGACGCTGAACGTCACCCGCGCCGACATGGTGCGCGCCGGATGGAGCCCCAGCGTGCGCCTGTTCGAGGCGGCGGCATGCGGCACCCCCATCATCAGCGACTGGTGGGAGGGTCTGGACTCGCTGTTCCGTCCGGGGGAGGAGATCGTGGTCGCCCGCGGCCCGGACGATGTGCTCGCCGCCCTGCGCGACATGCCGGAGGCGGCACGCCAGGGCATCGCCGCCCGCGCCCGCGCGCGCGTGCTGACCAGCCACACCGGCCGCCACCGCGCCGCGGAACTGCTGGGCTACATGGCCGGCTGACTACGGCAGTGGTTCGATCTTCAATGCGCGCCAGGTCGTGGCCGGGCCGTAGGACTGCCCGGCGATCTGGTTCTCGCTCGCCCGCAGGGTCGCGCCGGTCGCCACGTCCCGCCACGACGTGATGATGGAGTGGTAGGTGTTGCCCTCGATGCCGTTGCGCTCGTGGGCGAGCCTGAGCGTCTGGTAGGTCTTGCCATCCACGACCGTCGGCTCGATGCCCTCGTTGACCAGCGTGTCGGTGTATTGCAAGCCGGGAGCCGAGCGGGTCACGAACGACGCCTTGGCGCCGGCGCCGCCGAGCACCACAGCCCGCAGCGCCGGGTAGGCCAGCCCGGCGCCCGGCCAGTCCGCGCGCCACGAGCCGAAATAGTAGTCCCCGGCGCCGTCCACCCGCGCCACGCGGCACAACTCGGGGATGCCCGGCACGGCGCCCGTGTAGTCGATCACGCCGCCGGCTGACCGGACGACGCGAAGCCGCTGCTTCGGGCAAGCCGCCGGCGTGTCGGCAGCTTTGGCGCTGCAGGGAAGGGCCAGCAGGACGGCGATCGCGGCCGGAACGACGATGTTGAATTGCATGATATGTTGTGCTCGCTGCGGCCCCGGGCCACAAGGCTCCCGGGTTGCCCTCGCCATCAACGGGTCGGCGCCCCGGGCGCGCCGTTCGCTCAATCGCGGTTGCGGCGGTGTTGTTCCGCGCCGTCGGGAGCCAGGGGTATGAACCGCTCGCCGCAACAACGTCGTCATTGCGAGGAGCGCTTGCCACGAAGCAATCCAGCCGCGAGCACCGTATGCGCCCGCTGGATCGCCGCGCCACCAAGCGGCGGCTCGCGATGACGGTGTATTTCTTGCGATGACGGGTGGTTGTTTTCGGCCGCTGACATAACGCAATGGGACGGCCTCGAGCCGTAGACGCCTCGAGCGCGTCACTGGCGTTCCGGGCCGGCTTCCAGCAGCGCCAGGTTCTGCTCCGCCAGATCGCTGGTGCCAGAGTCGGGCGCCAGCGTCTTGGCTTCCATCCAGTCGCTCTGCGCGCCTTTGCGGTCGCCGCGGCGCTGCCGCAGGATGCCGCGCTCAAGGTAGGCCTCCGGGTTCTCCGGCTCGCGGGCCAACGCGCGGTCCACGTCGTCCTGCGCCAGGTCCAGTTGGCCCATGTGCCGCCACGCCGCGGCCCGCAGCACCAGCGCGTCCGCCCGCGTCGTGTCGAGGTCCAGCGCGTGGGTCAGGTCGTCGATGGCATCCTGATACTGGCCGAGCGTGCCCTCGGCGACGGAGCGGTCGATCAGCAGGTCGGGGTCGTCCGGGGACAGGCTCAGCGCCAGAGTGGCGTCGGCCAGCGCGCGGTTCGCGTCGCCCGACACCAGCCACGCGTTGTCGGCCTGGCCGTAGACGGCGGCGCGCGCCACCGCGGGCGCCTTGCTGGTGGCGGCCAGTTTCTCCAGCATCTCGGCGCCGGTCTGCACGTTGCCGAGCTGGATCTGCGCCAACGCCATGCAGTGGGTCGCGCCCTCGTCGCCACCGGTCGCCAGCCAGGCGTCGGCGTAGCTGTTGGCGCCTTCCGGGTCGCTGCCCAGCATGGCCATGCAGTGCTCGTAATCCGCGCCATCGGCGATGCGGGGCGGCACCGGCGGCAGCGGCAGCGGCTCCGTGGGCGGAGCGGCTGGGGCCGGCGCCGACTCCACCACCGGCTCCACCGCGGCGGTGGCCGGCGCGTGAAAACGCCAGGCGGCGGCGCCGCCGAGCAGCACCAACACAACGCCGCCAACCGTCAGCACCCCGCGCACGTTCATGATGGGAGTATGATACCCGTCCGCGCCACCACCGGGCAAATATGGAGCGATCCGGCCGATGCGCCTGCTGATCTTCGGCCTTGGCTACACCGGAACCGCGTTGGCCCGCGCCGCCGCGCAGGCCGGCTTGGCCGTCACCGTCGCCACGCGGCAGACCGGCGCCGCCGCTCCGCCGGGCGTCGCGCTGGCGTCATTCGACGCGCCGCGGATCGAAGCCGCCACCCACCTCGTCGCCACCGCCGCGCCCGGCGAGGCGGGCGACCCCGTGCTCGCCCGCCACGCCGCCGCCATCCAGGCCGCGCCCGCGCTGCGCTGGATCGGCTACATGTCCACCACCGGGGTCTACGGCGACCGTGGCGGCGGCTGGGTGGACGAGGCGACCGAACCGCGCCCGACCAGCGCGCGCGGGCAGCGCCGGGTGGATGCGGAGCGCGCCTGGGCCGCGGTGCGCCCGGCGGCCGCGGTGGATTTGCTGCGGCTGGCCGGCATCTACGGCCCTGGCCGCTCGGTGCTCGACGACGTCCGCGCCGGCCGCGCCCGGCGCGTGGTCAAGTTGGGCCACCTGTTCGGCCGCATCCACCGCGACGACATCGCCGGCGCGTTGCTGGCCGCCATCGGGCAGGACCGGCCGCCGGGCGTCCGCGTGCTGAACGGCGCCGACGACGAGCCCGCCGCCACCGCCGACGTGACCGCCGAGGCCGCCCGCCTGCTCGGCGCGCCCTTGCCGCCGTTGGTGCCGTTCGAGGAGGCGATGGCCACCATGAGCGCGATGGGCCGTTCGTTCTGGGCCGACGACCGCAAGGTCCGCAGCGCGCAGACGCAGCAGGCGTTGGGCCGTCGGTGGCTGTATCCGACCTACCGCGAGGGGCTGCGGGCGATTTTAGCCGAGGAGGGGCAGCAGGACGGCGCGTAGCAGCGCCAGGTCGCCCGGCCCCGAAAACCGGTGCGCCGCGTCCTTCACCAGGCTCACCTGCACGTCGGCGGCCTCGATCCGCGCCGCCAGACGCAGCGCCGTCTCCCACGGCACGTCCGCATCCTGTTGCCCGTGCAGCAGCCGCACCGGGCAGGCGAGCGGGATCGGCGCCCCCATCAGCAGGTGGTTGCGGCCGTCCTCGATCAGCGCGCGGGTGATGGGCGTCGGCTCGCCGTATCGGCTGGGGATCAGCAACACGCCGTCGCGCTCCAGCGTGGCGCGCTCGGCCGGCATCATGCTCTCCCACATCAGCGTCTCGGTGAAATCCGGCGCCGCCGCCACGCCGGCGAAGCCCGCGACTCGGCCGGGCCGCGCCAGCGCCGCCAACAGGCCGATCCAGCCGCCCATGGAGGAGCCGACCAGCACCAGCTCGCCCTCGGTGAGCCCGTCGATGACGGCCAGCGCGTCGGCGGTCCAGCGCCCGATCGTGCCGTCGGTGAAGGCGCCTTCGCTGGCGCCGTGGCCGGAGTAGTCGAACAGCAGCAGGCCCTGGCCGCGCGCCTGGCACAATTCGGCGAGCATCTGCGCCTTGTCGCCCGTCATGTCGCTGCGAAAGCCGGGCAGGAACACCAGGGTCGGCCCTCGCCCGCGCAGCCGTCGCCAGGCCAGCGAAACGCCGGCGCCGTTGTCGATCCGTCCCTCTTCCATCAATCCCTCCCACCATGCGGGCCAGAGTGGTATAGCGCCTGCGACATGCATGACGAGCTGGCCCTGACCGTGCTGCAAGTGCTGCCCGCCCTGGAGACAGGCGGGGTGGAGCGCGGCGCCGTGGAGATGGTGCAGGCGATCGTGCGCGCCGGCGGGTCCGCCCTGGTCGCGAGCGCGGGCGGCCGCATGGTGGCGTTGGTGGAGCGCGCGGGCGGCACCCACATCACGCTCAATCTCGCGTCCAAGAACCCGGCGCGCATCTGGAGCAACGCGGCGCGGCTGGCTTTCCTGATCCGCGCGGCGGACGTGGACATCGTGCACGCAAGGTCGCGCGCGCCGGCCTGGTCGGCGTGGCTCGCGTGCCGCCGCACGGGGGCGCGGTTCGTGACCACCTGGCACGGCGTTTACAAAGAGAACGCGCCGGGCAAGCGCCGCTATAACGCCATCATGGCGCGCGGCGAGCGGATCATCGCGATCAGCCAGTTCGTCGCCGCCAAGCTGAAGTCGCGCCACCAGGTGGACCCGGAGCGCCTGCGCATCATCCCGCGCGGGGTGGACACGGCGATGTTCGACCCGGCCGCGGTGGGCGGCGACCGCCTGGCCAAGCTGGCGCGCCAGTGGCGCCTGCCCGACGGAGCCCCAACGGTGATGCTGCCCGCGCGACTCACGCGGTGGAAGGGCCACGCCGTGATGCTCGAGGCGCTAGCCCGGTTGGAGCGGACTGACGTGTGCCTGGTGCTGGTCGGCGCCGAGCAGGGCCGCGCGCGCTTCAAGCGGGAGCTGATCGCGCGTGCGGAGGCGCTTGGCGTCGCCGGGCGGCTGCGCCTGGTCGGCCACTGCGACGACATGCCTGCGGCACTGATGCTGGCCGACGTGGTGGCCAACCCGTCGATCGAGCCCGAACCGTTCGGCCGCACCGTGATCGAGGCGCAGGCGATGGGGCGCCTTGTGGTGGTGAGCGACGCCGGCGGCACCGCCGAGACGGTGGAGCACGGCGTGACCGGGTGGCGCGTGCGCCCGTCCGACCCGGGCGCCTTGGCCGCCACGGTGGACGCTATCCTGCGCTTGTCGCCCGCCGAGCGGGAAGCGGCCGGGGCGCGCGCGCGGGCCAGCGTGTGCGCTCACTACACCACCGCGGCCATGCAGCAGGCCACGCTGGAGGTGTACCGAGAACTGCGGGCGTGAGGGTGCTGGTGGTCAAGCTGGGCGCGCTGGGCGATTTCGTGCTCGCGTTCGGTCCGTTCGCCGCGATCCGCGCCGCGCATCGCGGGGCGGAAGTGACGTTGCTGACCACCGCGCCGTTCGCCGAGCTGGCGCGGGCGTCGCCGTGGTTCGACCGGGTGGTGGTGGATGCGCGGCCCTCCGTTTGGAACCTGCCCGGGCTGCTGCGGCTGCGGCGCGCGTTGCGCGGGTTCGACATGGTGTTCGATCTGCAGACTTCGTCGCGCTCGGGCTGGTATTTTCGGCTGGCGGGCCGGCCGCAATGGTCCGGCATCGCGCGCGGCTGCGCGTTTCCGCACGCCAACCCCGGCCGGGATGCGATGCACACGTTGGAACGGCAGCGCGAGCAACTGGCGATGGCCGGGATCCCTGGCGTCCCCCAGCCTGACCTCGGTTGGCTCCGTTCTAAAAAGCCCTCTCCCGCTTGCGGGAGAGGGTTGGGTGAGGGGGCGTCCCGCACAGACGCGTTCACCGGGGCGAAGCTCCCTCGCCCCGACCCTCTCCCGCAAGCGGGAGAGGGAGCAGGAAAGGTGCTGTTGGTGCCCGGCGCCGCCCCCCACCGGCCGCGCAAGCGATGGCCCGCGGAGCGCTTCGCCGCCCTGGCCGCCCTCCTCGCCGCACGCGGCCTTACCCCCGTCATCGTAGGCGCGGCTGCCGACGCCTCCTACGCCGCCATCATCCGCGCAGCCTGCCCGGCCGCCATCGATCTCACCGGCCGCACCACCCTGCTGCAGCTCGCCCAAACCCTCGCCGGCGCGGCATTAGCCATCGGCAACGACACCGGCCCGACGCACCTCGCCGCCGCCCTCGGCATTCCGACCATCGCGCTGTTCTCGGCCGACAGCGACCCGGCGCTCACCGCCCCGCGCGGAACCGTGACCGTGCTGTCCGCGCCCGACCTGGCAGATCTGCCCCTGCAACGGGTTGCGGACGCGCTGCCGCCGGTCCATTCACACCAATTCGCCGACACGAAAGTCCCCTGACATGCCCGCCATCACCCTGCCCGACGGTTCCGTGCGCCGCTTCGACGGGCCGGTCACGGGCGCCGCGCTGGCCGAATCCATCGGCCCAGGGCTCGCCCGCGCGGCCCTCGCGGTGAAGCTGGACGGCGAGCTGCGGGACCTGTCGCGCCCGATCGAGCACGACGCGTCCGCCGTGTTCGTCACCCGTCGCGACCCGGACGCGCTCGGCATGATCCGCCATGACGCCGCCCACGTGCTGGCGGAGGCGGTGCAATCGCTGCATCCGGGCACCCAGGTCACCATCGGGCCGCCGATCGAGAACGGCTTCTACTACGACTTCGCCCGCAACGCCCCGTTCACGCCGGAGGACTTCCCCGCCATCGAGGCGCGGATGCGCGAGATCATCGCCGCCAACGCCCCGTTCGAGCGTGAGGAGTGGGACCGCGACGCCGCCATCCGCTTTTTCGAGGAGCGCGGCGAACGCTACAAGGCCGAGCTGATCCGCGACCTGCCCGAGAGCGAGACGATCACGCTCTACAAGCAGGGCGAGTGGATCGACCTATGCCGCGGCCCGCATATGCGCGGCACGGGCGACGTGGGCACCGCGTTCAAGCTGCAGAAGGTGGCCGGCGCGTATTGGCGCGGCGACCACCGCAACCCGATGCTGACGCGCATCTACGCCACCGCCTGGCGCGACCAGAAGGAACTGGACGCCCACCTGCACCAGATTGAGGAGGCGGAGCGCCGCGATCATCGGCGGCTGGGCCGCGAGATGGACCTGTTCCACATCCAGGAGGAAGCCGCCGGGTCGATCTTCTGGCACCCGAAAGGCTGGAAGCTGTATCGCACCGCTGAAACCTACATGCGCCGCCGTTTAGACGCCGCGGGTTACCAGGAGGTGAAAACGCCGCAGCTGGTGGACCGCGTGCTGTGGGAGCGGTCCGGCCACTGGGACAAGTATCGCGAGCACATGTTCGTCGCCCACGTGGAAGACGAGAAGCGCACGCTGGCGCTCAAGCCGATGAACTGCCCATGCCACGTGCAGATCTTCAACCACGGCCTGCGCTCCTACCGGGAGTTGCCGCTGCGCATGGCGGAGTTCGGCTCGTGCCACCGCTACGAGCCGTCGGGCGCGTTGCACGGCATCATGCGGGTGCGCGCCTTCACGCAGGACGACGCGCACATCTTTTGCACGCCGGAGCAGATCGCCGGGGAGACGGCGCGCTTCGTGGAGTTGCTGGCCTCGGTCTACCGCGACTTCGGCTTCGACACCTTCCGCGTGAAGTTCGCCGACCGTCCGGACGAGCGCGCCGGCGACGACGCGACCTGGGACCGGGCGGAGGGCGCGTTGCGCGAAGCCTGCGCAATGGCCGGGGTGGAATACGAGCTGAACCGCGGCGAGGGCGCCTTCTACGGCCCGAAGCTGGAGTTCGTGCTGCGGGATGCGATCGGGCGGGATTGGCAATGCGGCACGCTGCAGGTGGACTTCGTGATGCCGGAGCGGCTGGACGCGAGCTACGTCGGCGAGGACAGCGCCCGCGCCCGCCCGGTGATGCTGCACCGGGCGATCCTGGGCAGCTTCGAGCGGTTCCTCGGCATCCTGATCGAGCAGTTCGCCGGGCGCTTCCCGCTCTGGCTGGCGCCGGTGCAGCTGGTGGTCGCGAGCATCGTGACGGACGCCGAGCCGTATGCGCTCGAGGTGGCGGAGGCGTTCCGCAAGCGCGGCGTTTCCGTGGTGACCGACACGCGCAACGAGAAGATCAACGCCAAGATCCGCGAGCACAGCTTGCAGCATGTGCCGGTGATCGCCGTGGTCGGTCGCAAGGAGGCGGCGGAGCGCACGGTTGCGCTGCGGCGGCTGGGCGGGCAGGCGCAGGAGGTGCTCTCGCTCGATGCGGCGCTGGACGGGCTTGCCGCGGAGGCCGTTCCGCCCGATATAGCGCGGTCTGGCGCTCCGGATCGCGAGTTTGCTTGAATTGCCCGTCTTGAAGCGCCAATAATCCAATCTATCGAAACGACCACAGGAGAGCACAATAGCTAGAGGCCCCATGACTGCCGCCGCACCCAGCCGCGACGGCCCCCGCGTGAACGAGGACATCCGCAGCCTGCAGGTCCGCCTGATCGATGCCGAGGGCGAGATGCAGGGCGTGATGAGCGCGCGCGACGCGATGCTGCGGGCGATGGCCGTGGGTCTCGACCTGTTGGAGATCAGCCCGAACGCCGATCCGCCGGTGGTCAAGATCCTCGACTACGGCAAGTTCAAGTACGAGTCGCAGAAGAAGAAGAACGAGGCCAAGAAGAAGCAGAAGGTCGTCGAGATCAAGGAGGTGAAGGTTCGCCCCAATATCGACGAGAACGACTACCAGGTGAAGATGCGCGCGATGAACAGCTTCATCGACGAGGGCGACAAGGTGAAGGTGACGTTGCGCTTCCGCGGCCGCGAGATGGCGCACCAGGACATCGGCATCAAGGTGCTGGAACGCATCCGCTCCGACATGGACGAGAAGACCAAGGTCGAGCAGATGCCCCGCATGGAGAACCGCCAGATGATCATGGTGCTTTCCCCGCGGTAAAGGCTTCTCCCTCTCCCTATGGGAGAGGGCCGGAGTGATCCAGCCGCCAGTACGGTGTGCGCCGCCGTCGATCGCCACGCCGCCAATCGGCGGCTCGCGACAATGGCGTCGCATGCGATGTTGGCGGGAGGGGAACCGGAGCCGTTTGGACGCGGTGAATACCAGGGTCAAGTTTGGCATGGTTGTGCTTGCTACAGCGCCAGCTTCAGCCGGGCGCCGATCTCGCCGATGATGCCGCGGCGGAACGCCAGCACGCAGACGACGAAGATGACGCCCTGCACCACCGTCACCCAACTGCCGATTCCCGCGAGGTAGTTCTCCATCCATTTCAGCACCAGCGCGCCCACGCCGGGCCCGAAGATGGTGCCTAGCCCGCCGACCAGGCTCATCAGCACGATCTCGCCGGACGTCGTGAAGTTCACGTCCGTCAGCGTCGCGATGCCGAACACCAAGGATTTCGCGCCGCCCGCGATGCCGGCGATGAAACACGACAGGATGAACGCAATCAGCTTGTAGTCGTCCGTCCGGTAGCCGAGCGAGGTCGCCCGCGGCTCGTTCTCGCGGATCGCTTTCAGCACCTGGCCGAACGGCGAGTGCACGATGCGCGCGATCAGCAGGAAGAACGCGATGAAGATCACCGCGATGAACGCGTACATGGTCAGGTCGTTGTCGAGCGGAATCAGCCCGAACAGCGCCCCGCGCGGCACCTGCTGGATGCCGTCCTCGCCGTGGGTGAACGGCGCCTGCAAGCAGAAGAAATAGTTCATCTGCGCCAAAGCGAGCGTGATCATCGCGAAGTAGATGCCCTGCCGCCGGATCGCCAGCCATCCGAAGACCACGCCCAGGCCGCCGCCGGTCAGCCCGCCGAGCAGGATCGCCAGCTCCGGCGTCATCCCCCACTGCTTGGCGGCGTAGGCGGTCACGTAGGCGCCCAAGCCGAAATACGCGGCGTGGCCGAAGCTCATCAGGCCCACGTAACCGATCAGCAGGTTGAACGCGCTCGCCAGCAGGGCGAAGCACAGCACGTTCATCAGGAACACCGGGTAGAACAGGAACGGGCAGACCACGATCAGGGCCAGCACGACGGCGAAAGCGACGCTCTGCGCCTGCGAGAAGCCGATCATCAGGTCGCCTTGCCGAACAGGCCAGCCGGACGGGCCAGCAGCACGATCACCATCACCACGAAAATCACCGTGGCCGAACCCTGCGGATAGAACACCTTGGTCAAACCCTCCGCCACCCCCAGGCCGAACCCGGTCAGGATCGAGCCCAGGATGGACCCCATGCCGCCGATCACCACCACGGCGAACACCACGATGATGAGGTTGGACCCCATGTTCGGGTTCACCGAGTAGATCGGCGCCGCCAACACCCCCGCGAACGCCGCCAGCGCCACCCCGCCGGCGTAGGTCAGCGTGATCATCCGCGGCACGTTCACGCCGAAGGCCTGCACCAGGCCGGGGTTCTCCGTCGCGGCGCGCAGCTTGGCGCCGATCGACGTCTTCTCGATAATCAGCCACACCGCCAGGCACGTCACCAGCGCCACCACGACCACCCAGCCGCGGTAGTTCGGCATGAACATGAAGCCGAGATTGGTGCCGCCCGACAGCGACTGCGGGATGCGGTAAGGCAGCCCGGAGGAGCCGTAGTAGTTGCGGAACACCCCCTCCATGATGAGCGCCAGCCCAAATGTCAGCAGGAGGCCGTACAGGTGGTCGATGCGGTAGAGCTGGCTGATGATGGTCTTCTCCAGCACGACGCCGAGCAGGCCGATGATCAACGGCGCCAGCAGCAGCGCCCACCAGTAGTCCAGCCCCAGGTAGTTCTGCAGCATCCACGCGACGAACGCGCCGACCATGAACAGCGCGCCATGGGCGAAGTTGATGATGTTGAGCATGCCGAAGATGATCGCGAGGCCGAGCGACAGCAGCGCGTAGAACGCGCCATTGATCAGGCCCAGCAGCAACTGACCGAACAGCAGCGGTGCGGAGTAGCCGAAAATGCTGAACATGGCGTTACGCGTGCACCAGCTTGCAGCCGCCTTCGGCCAACGGCCGCCACGCCTCGTTCGCCGGCGTGGTGGCAACCAGCTTGTAGTAATCCCACGGACCCTTGCTTTCCGCCGGGCTCTTGACCTCGAACAGGTAGGCCGGGAACAGGCCGCGCCCGTCCTCGCGGATCGATCCCTTGCCGTAGGCGTCGTCGTCGGTCGGCATCGCCTTCATGCGCGCGACGACGGCCGCGCCGCTGGCCTTGGCGGCGGGCAAACCCAGATCCGCCACCGCTTTCAGGTAGTGCAGCGCCGCCGAGTAGCAGCCGGCTTGGTCCATGTCGGCGCGCACGCCGGGGCTCTTCGCCTCGAGCCGCTTCGAGAAGGCGCGGGTGCGGTCGTTCATGTCCCAGTAGAAGCTTTCGGTCAGGTTGAGGCCTTGCGCGGCTTGCAGCCCCAGACCGTTCACGTCGGCGATGAACATCAGCAGCGCGGCCAGCTTCATCTTGCCAGTGAGCCCGAACTCGGCGGCCTGCTTGATGCAGTTGATCGTGTCCGCCCCGGCGTTGGCCAGGCCCAGCACCTTGGCCTCCGACGCCTGCGCCTGCAGCAGGAACGACGAGAAGTCGCTGGTGGCCGGGAACGGATAGCGCGACTCGCCCAGCACCTTGCCGCCGGCTGCCTTCACGAACTTGCTGGCCTCGCTGGCGAGCTGCTGGCCGAACACGTAGTCGGCGGTGATGAAATACCAGCTGTCCCCGCCGGCCTTCACCATGGCGCCGCCGGTCGACTTGGCGACCATGTAGACGTCGTACGTCCAGTGCACCGTGTTGGGCGAGCACTGCACGCCGGTCAGGTCCATCGTGCCGGCGCCGGAGTTAAGGAAAGCCTTGTTCTTCTCGCGCACCACGGTGTTGACCGCCAGCGCCACCGACGAGGTCGGCACGTCGATGATCGCGTCCACCCCGTCCTCGTCGAACCAGCGGCGCGCGATCGACGCTCCCTGGTCCGGCTTGTTGCCGTGGTCGGCGTTGACCACCTCGACCGCGAAGCCGTGGTCGCCGAAATCCTGCACCGCCTGGCGCACGCAAGCGACCGATAGCGGGCCGCCGGTGTCGCGATACGGGCCGGACATGTCGTTCAGCACGCCCAGCTTGACCGTCTGGCCCTGCGCGCGCGCCCGCGAGGCGGCGAGCATGGCGGCGGACGCCCCCAGCAGGGTGCGGCGGCGCATCATGCGTGCACCAGCGGACAGCCGCCATCGGCGATCGGCCGGAACGCCTGGTCCAGCGGCGTGGTCGCCACCAGCTTGTAGTAGTCCCAAGGCGCCTTGCTCTCCGCCGGCGTCTTCACCTCGAACAGATACGCCGGGTGAAGCGTGCGCCCGTCCGCGCGGATCGACCCGGCCCCGAACGCGTCGTCGTCGGTCGGCATCGCCTTCATGCGGTTGACCACGGCCGTGCCGCTCTTCTTGGCGTCCGCGGCGCCCATCGCCGCCACCGCCTTCAGGTAATGGATCGTGCCGCCGTAGCAGCCGGCCTGGCCCATGCCAGGATGGTAGCCGTCGGTCTTCTTGATCAGCCGGCTGGTGAACGCGCGGGTGCGGTCGTTCAGGTCCCAGTAGAAGCTCTCGGTCAGGTTCAGCCCCTGCGCCGCCTGCAGCCCCAGCGCGTGCACGTCGCTGATGAAGAACAGCAGCGCGGCGACCTTGATGCCCGCTTGCGTCAGCCCGAACTCGCCCGCCTGCTTGATCGAGTTCACCGCGTCCGACCCGGCGTTGCACATCCCGATCACCTTGGCCCCCGACGCCTGCGCCTGCAGCAGGAACGACGAGAAGTCGCTGGTCGGGAACGGCGCCTTGATCGAGCCGAGCACCGTGCCGCCCGCCTGCTTGACGAAGGCGGTGGTGTCGCGCTCCAGCGCCGCGCCGAACGCGTAGTCGGCGGTGATGAAGAACCAACTGGTCCCGCCCGCCTTCACCAGCGCGCCGCCGGTCGAGTGCGCCAGGCCCCAGGTGTCCATCGTCCAGTGCACCGTCGTGGGCGCGCATTGCGACCCGGTCAGGTCGGCGATCATGCCGGGGCTGTTGATGTAGGCCTTGTCGCGATCGCGGCACACGCCCGCCACGGCCAGCGCCACCGCGCTGTTGGGCGCATCGGTGATCATGTCCACGCCGTCGCGGTCGAACCACTCGCGCGCGATGGAGGCGCCCACGTCCGGCTTGTTCTGATGGTCGCCGGTCACGACGTCGATGGTGATGCCGTTCAGGTGCGGCGTCATCTCCTCGATCGCCTGCTTCACGGCGGCGATCGCCACCGGGCCGCTGAGGTCCCGATAGACGCCCGACTGGTCGCCCAGCACCCCGATCTTCATGCTGGTCCCCTGGGCCCGGGCGCGCCCGAGCGGCAGCGCGGCGGCGGCGGAGGCGGCAAGCAGCGTGCGGCGATCGATCATCGGGCTCTCCAATCTAGGTCGCGAGGGGACACTTGCCGTCGGCGAGCGAACGGAACGCCTGGTCCGCGGGCGTGCTCGCGAGCGGCTTGTAGTAGTCCCATGGATACTTGCTCTCGGCCGGCGATTTCACCTCCCACAGGTAGGACGGGTGGAGCACCTGGCCGTCGACGCGGATGGTGCTTTGGCCGAAGCAGTCGTCCTCGGCAGGCATCGCGCGCATGCGGGCGACGGTGGCGCCGCCGTCCTTCTTGGCCTCCGCCACGCCCATCGCCGCGACCGTTTTCAGGTAGTGCAGCGTCGAGGAGTAGACACCGGCATGCACCATCGTCGGCCGCACCGTCGGCGCCTTGGGCTTGAGCCGCTCGGAGAAGGCGCGGGTGCGCTCGTTCTGGTCCCAGTAGAAGCTGTTGGTGACGACCAGGCCCTGCGCCGTCTCCAGCCCGATCGAGTGCACGTCGGAGATGAACACCAGCAGTCCGGCAAGCTTGATGCCGCGCTCGCCCAGCCCGAACTCCTTGGCTTGCTTGATCTGGTTCACCGTGTCGGCGCCGGCGGACGACAGGCCGATCACCTTGGCGCCCGACGCCTGGCCTTGCAGCAGTTGCGAGGAGAAGTCGCTGGTGCCGGGGAACGGGTAGGACAGGTCGCCCAGCACCTTGCCGCCGGCCGCGTTGATGAAGCCGGTGGTGTCGCGCGTCATGGCGTGGCCGAACGCATAGTCCGCGGTGATGAAGTACCAGCTGTCGCCGCCCGCCTTCACCATGGCGCCGCCGGTCGACTTCGCCAGCATATAGGTGTCGTACACCCAGTGCAGGGTATTGGGGTTGCACTGCACGCCGGTGAGGTCGGACGTCGCGGCGCCCGTGTTGATGTAGACCTTGTTCTTCTCCTTCGCGACGCCCGCCACCGCGAGCGCCACGCCGGAGTTGGCGACCTCGGTCACCAGGTCCACCCCGTCGCGGTCGAACCAGGCGCGCGCGATGCCGGCGCCCACGTCGGCCTTGTTCTGGTGGTCGGCGACCAGCACCTCGACCTTCATGCCCTTGGCGACGACGCCGAAATCCTCGAGCGCCAGGTTGAGGCACTGCACCGCGACCGGGCCGGCCAGGTCGCGGTATGGGCCCGACATGTCGGTCAGCATGCCGATCTTGAGCACGGACGTTGCCTGCGCCCTCGCCATTGGCGTTGCAGCGGTCAATGCGGCGGCGCCCAGCAGGTCGCGTCTTGTCATCCGCATTGCGTCAGATCCCGGTGAATGGCGCGTTAGACGCCAAGGTATTCGTGCAGCTTGCCCATCTGGGCCTCGATCTGGCTGTTCGGGATCATGTCGATCACGCGGCCATGCTCCATGACGTAGTGGCGGTCCGCCACAGTCGCGGCGAAGCGGAAGTTCTGTTCCACCAGCAGCACGGTGAAGCCCTTCTCGCGCAGCGCGCGGATGGTGCGGCCGATCTGCTGAACGATCACCGGCGCCAGGCCCTCGGTCGGCTCGTCCAGCAGCAGGAAGCGCGCGCCGGTGCGCAGGATGCGGCCGATCGCCAGCATCTGCTGCTCGCCGCCGGACAGCTTGGTGCCCTGGCTGGTGGCGCGTTCCTTCAGATTGGGGAACAGCTCGTAGATCGCCGGCAGGTCCAGCCCGCCGGGCGCGATCACCGGCGGCAGCAGCAGGTTCTCCGTCACGTTCAGGCTGGCGAAGATGCCGCGCTCCTCCGGGCAGAACGCGATCCCCGTCCGCGCCACCGTGTCCGGCCGCATCCGCACCGTCTCGGCGCCCTTGAACACGATCGAACCGGCGCGCCGCGGCACCAGGCCCATGATCGACTTCATCGTGGTGGTCTTGCCGGCGCCGTTGCGGCCCAGCAGGGTCACCACCTCGCCTTCCGCCACGTTGAAGTCCACGCCGTGCAGCACGTGGCTCTCGCCGTACCAGGCGTTCAGCCCCTTCACCTGGAACATCTGGGTCGTCACCGTCGCGTCAAGCATGCGCGGGCGCCTCGGTGCCGAGATACGCGGCGATCACCTGGGGGTTGGCGGACACGGCGGCGTAGTCGCCCTCGGCCAGCACCTTGCCGCGCGTCAGCACCGTGATGGTGTCGCACAGACCCTCCACCACGGACAGGTTGTGCTCCACCATCAGGATGGTGCGGCCCACCCGGATGCGGCGGATCAGCGCCACGATGCGGTCCACGTCCTCGTGCGTCATCCCCGCCGTCGGCTCGTCCAGCAGCAGCATCCGCGGCTCGAGCGCCAGCGTGGTGGCGATCTCCAGCGCGCGCTTGCGGCCATACGACAGCAGCACCGCCGGCGTCTCGTGGTATTCGGACAGCCCGACGTCATCCAGCAGCGCGCGGGCCTGGTCGTCATACACGCGCAGCAGCCCCTCGGAGCGCCAGAAATCGTACGACCCGCCGCGGGCGCGCTGCAGGGCGAGGCGCACGTTCTCCAACGCGGTCAGATGCGGGAACACCGCCGAGATCTGGAACGACCGCACCAGCCCGAGCCGAGCGATCTGCGCCGGCTTCAGCTTGGTGATGTCGCCGCCGTCGAAGCGGATCATGCCGCTCGTCGGCTGCAGGAACTTGGTCAACAGGTTGAAGCAGGTGGTCTTGCCGGCGCCGTTCGGGCCGATCAGGGCATGGATCGTTCCGGGCATAACGGCCAGGTCCACGCCGCCCACGGCGACGAAGCCGCGGAACTCCTTGGTCAGCCCTATTGTCTGCAGGATCGGCTCCGCCACTCCTACGCTCCCCCTTAGTTTGTTGGATGCGTGAGTTGCATATTGCGCAACCCCGCGCAAGATTGTTCCAACAGCAGGATGCATCCATGAAGCTTCGCTCGTTGCTGTTCGCGCCTGGCGATTCGGAGCGCAAGTGCGCCAAGGCGCTCGCGTCGGGCGCCGACGGCGTCATCTTCGACCTCGAGGACTCCGTGGCGCCGGGCCAGAAGGACGCGGCGCGGGCCATGGTCGCCGCGATGCTGCCGGTCGAGCAGCCCGTGGTGGTGCGGGTCAATCCGCGCGGCACGCCGTGGTATCTCGCCGACCTGGCCGCGATCGCACCCGGCCGGCCGCACGCGGTGATGCTGCCGAAATGCGCCGGGGCGGCCGACCTGCTGGCGCTGGACCACCATCTGGAGGCGCTCGAGGCGTCGCACGGCCTGCCGGTGGGCGGCATCGGCGTGCTGGCGCTGGTGACGGAGACGGCGGCGTCCCTGGCAGCGATGGACTACACCGGGTCCCCGGCGCGGCTGCTGGCGCTGTGCTTCGGGGCGGAGGATCTGTCGGCGGACCTGGGCGTGAGCCCCCGCGGTCCGGCCGGCTACCCGGCCGCCATCACCGCCGCGCGCGCCGCCACGCTGCTGTCGGCGGCCTGGGCCGGTGTTCCGGCGCTCGACACGCCCTGGCCCGACCCGAGGGACGAGGCCGGCATGGTCGCCGAGGCCGCGGCGGCGGCGCGCGACGGGTTCGTCGGCAAGTTGTGCATCCATCCGGCCCAGATCGGCCTGGCCAACGCCGCCTTCACCCCGGCGCCGGACCGTGTCGCCTGGGCCCGGCGCGTGACGGCGCTGTTCGCGGACAACCCGGATTCAGGCGTGATGACGCTGGACGGCGCCATGATCGACCAGCCGCACCTCAAGCTCGCGCGGCGGATTCTCGCTGCGGCATGAAGTCCAACAGCGCGCGCAGGCCCTCTGTCAACGCAACGCGGTCGCCCAACCCCAGCGCCGCCCGCCCGCGCGACGGATCGCCGACGGAATGCCGGATCTCACCTTGCCGCGGCGGTCCGTGCCGGATCACTGGCGCCGTCCCGTGCAGCCCGGCGATCGTTCGGGCCAGATCCAACACAGAGGTCGCGCGTCCGGTGCAGACGTTGAACACGGGCGCGCCGGGCAGCGCCAACTCCATCGCCCGGTGCAACGCCCGCACCACGTCCGCCACGGCGACCAGGTCGCGCGTCTGCTCGCCGTCGCCGAACACGGTCACGTCCTGCCCGCGGCCGATCCGGTCGGCGAAGATCGACACCACGCCGGAATACGGCGAGCCAGGCGGCTGCCGCGGGCCGTAAACGTTGAAGAACCGCAGCCCCGTGGTGGGGATGCCGCGCACATGGCTGGCGACCGCTGCGTGAAGCTCCCCGGCCAGCTTGTCGGCGCCATACGCGGAGAGCGGGCGGCGAGGCGAATCCTCGCCGATCGGCAGGTCGGCGCAGTCGCCGTACACCGCCGCCGACGACGCGTAGACGAACGGCACGCGCCGCCCCGCCGCGATCGCGTCCAGCAACGTCAGGTTGCCGCCGAGGTTCACATGGTGGGTGGCGAGGAACTCGTCCTCCGAGCGCTGCACCGAGGCGATGGCGGCGAGGTGGAAGCAGCCGTCGACCCCCGCCAACGCCTGCCGCGCCAACGCAGGGTCCGAAACGGAGCCGCGCAGCAGCGTCGCGCCCTGGGGCAGGTGATCGGTGGTGCCCGTGGAGAGGTCGTCCAGCACGCGGACGGCGTGCCCGGCCGCCATCAGGGCATCGACCAGATGCGATCCGATGAAGCCGCATCCGCCGGTCACCAGGTAGCAGGACATGATTGGGCTCGCTCCGGTTCAGCCTTGGCCGCCGTGGTAGCCGCGATACCATGACACGAAACGCGGTATGCCGTCTTCCAGGCTCGTGCTGGGGGCGTAACCGGCGAGCGCGGCGATGCGGTCCACGCTGGCCCACGTCTCCACCACGTCGGCCGCCGGGCGCGGGACGGTGCGGATTATGGCGGTGCGGCCCAGCGCCTGCTCCAGCAACCCGACCAGCCGGGTGACCGGCTCGGCGTGGTTGTTGCCGATGTTGAGGATGCGCGGCGCCCCCGGCGGCGGCTGGTCGAGCACGCCCATTACGCCGTTGACGATGTCGTCGATGAAGGTGAAGTCCCGTTTCAGCGCGCCGCCCTCGTAAAGGGTGATCGGCTGCCCGGCGTCGATCGCCCGGGCGAATCCGTAGTACGCCATATCCGGGCGGCCCCATGGCCCATAGACCGTGAAGAAGCGCAGCCCGGTCTGCGGCAGTGCGTAAAGGTGCGTGTAGGCGTGGCTGATCAGCTCGTCCGCCCGCTTGGTCGCGGCATACAGGGAGGTGGGCTGGTCGACCTCGCCCTCCTCGTCCAGCGGAAAGCTCACGCCCATGCCGTAAACCGACGAGGAGCTGGCGTAGACCAGGTGGCGCAACCGGGTCATCGACCGCGCGGCCTCGAGCACGACGAGGTGCCCCATGACGTTGGAATGCACGTACGCATACGGGTCGACCATCGAGTGCCGCACGCCGGCCTGCGCTGCGAGGTGGACGACGTGGGTGATGCCGGGGGCGCCGGCGACGATGGCGGCCATCGCGGCGCGGTCGGCGATGTCGGCGCGATGCAGGGTGAATCCGGGCCGCTCCAGCAGCGCGATTCGCGCTTCCTTCAATGTCGCTGGATAGTAATCGTTGAAGTTGTCGATGCCGATCACCGTGGCGCCTTCGGCAAGCAGCCGCTGGGCCACGTGGTAGCCGATGAATCCCGCAACGCCCGTCAGGAGAACGATCAAGCTGCAATGTCTCCCATTTGCGATGCAATGCCGTGGAACGCAGGCCGCCGCAAGGCGCACGCCTCGATGTAGATGAGCGCGGTTAGCAGTTACTTAAGTTTTCCACCCTTATCTCTTGTGGGGAGACAGACAAGGACACCACCGATGTCGGCAACAACTCAGAGCAGAACCACCATCTGGGCTGACGACGCAGAGGCGCCAGCTCCTGCGCGCGGGTCGCGACGTTGGCTCGGCCTTCTGCTGATGACCGCGAGCGCCGCCGTGATGATCTACAGCCTCTGGGCGCTCGGCAGCCTGGTCGGCAGGCTGCTCGGTTTGTAGCGCTGGCTCGGACAGCGCGGGTTGCGAACGGGCCAGGCTGGGCGCCTGATGCGGCGACCAGCAGGAGCGTCGCCGTGGCCCGAGTCCGTTCCATCCCGTCCGCCGAATTGCCGCCCGAGCTCGCGGCGCCATACGAGCAGTTCGCGGCCCAGTATGGGCCATTCGCGAACCAGGTCGCCGTGTTCGCCCACGTTCCGGCCGCCCTGCGCCACCTGATGCCCATGTTGATGGAGCTTCGGGCAGCCGCCACGTTGCCGAAGCGATACCTGGAACTGGCGATCGTCGCCGTGTCCAAGCTGAACGAGTGCGATTACTGCGTGGCGCACCATGCCCCGTTCCTGCTGCCCGAGGGCATCTCCGCCGCGGGTGTCGCGCGCGTGCTGGACTACGCCGACCATCCGGAGTTCGACGCCGTCGACAGGCTGGTGGTGGAATACGCCATCGCCGCGTGGACCCACCCGCACCGCCTGCGCGACGCGCTGTTCGCCCGGTTGCGCGAGCATTTCAGCGAGGCGCAGATCGTCGAACTGACGCTGCGGATCACGCTGTGCGGCTTCTTCAACAGGTTCAACGACGCGCTGCAGATCGAGGAGGAGGCGGAACTGGCCCACGCCGGCTGACCGCTACGAGCTCCGCACCGTCGGGAATGCCGACCAGCCATCCCGGCTATGCGCGAGCCACTCGCGCACGTCGGCTGGCGCGCCGAACACCGTCGGCACGAACAGGCCGGCGCCGCCCATCTGCCGGGCGACCACCATGCCGTCCTCGTCGGTCACGTCGTCGCCGATGAACATGGGGATGCGGCCGGCGAAGGCGGGCAGCGCCATGATGGCGGCGACGGCGCGGCCCTTGTCGACGCCGCGAGGCCGCAGCTCCCACGCGTAATGCGCGGCCACGATGTGGAATTGCTCCGCGACCAGCGCGGCGATCGGGGCGAACCCGGCTTGCAGCGCGGGGCCGGCATCGGGCGCCAGGCGGTAGTGCAGCACCACGCCGTGCGGCTTGGCCTCCACCACCACGCCCGGGTGCGCCGCGGCCAGCGTTTCGGCCTGCGCCATGATGCCGGGCGGCAGCGCCGGCGATGGCGGCCGCACCACCGCCGCGTCGGGCGCCGGGCGGAGCGCGCCGCCGTGCTCGCCGGCCACAGCGGGGACGATGCCCGGCAGCAGCGCGTCGATCTGCTCGACCGGGCGCCCGGTGATGACCGCCAGCGCGCCGTCGAGCGCATCGCGCAGCCGGGCCAGCGTTGCCGGCAGTCCGAGCGGGACCACGACCTGGTCGGGCGTGGGTGCGAAATCCAGCAGCGTGCCGTCCAGGTCCAGCAGCAGCGCGCACCGGGCGAACGGCGGCAGCGCGTCCGCTTTCATCTGCAGCCCACCAGCCGAACGTCGTACACGGGATGCTCCAGCATGTTCAGCCCCGGTTCGTTGCGCAGCATCCAGCCGTGGAAGCCGGGCGCGCCGGGCCGGCTGTCCTTGATGTCGAGGTAGGCGGCGGCGTCCTGCGCCTGGTCCGGCGGCCGCACCGCGCAGCCGCGCAGGGTGATGGACAGCGACACGTTGTCCGCGGCCTGTCCGACCCGCAGGCTCACCTTGTTGGACCGGGCGCTCACCTTGTCCAGCACCAGCAGGTCCGCCGTGTCGCGCGGCAGCCAGCCATCCGGCGTGGACGGCGTCGTCGCGGGTGCGGGGGGAGCGGGCGCGGCGGCCATCAGCAGCAGCGCCAACGCCACGAGGCGGATTAGACCCGCTTCAGCAGGACGGATCACGCCCGTTTCGGGCTGCGCAGCCGGGCCGCCATGCCGGCCAGCCGCGCGCGCATCGCCGTCTCGTCGACGCCCATCAGCACGGCGTCCTCGAAGGCGTCCTGCATCACCTGGCGGAGTTCGGCCTCGTTCTCGGCCAGCGTGCGCAGCTTCTCCCGGCAACTGATGGGCGCTCCGTCGGCGCCGGGCCAGAGTTGCTCCGCCGCCGCAGTCACGGCGTGCGGGCCTTGAGCGCGTCCATCTGCTTCTGCGACGCCTCGGCCAGGTTGCCGACGTTGAAGATGAACTTGCCCAGCAGGTCCTCGAGGTTCACCGCCGACTGGGTGATGGTGATGGTGCCGCCATCGCCCAGCGTGGCCGCGTCGCCTCCTGTGGCCAGCGAGATGAAGTTGCCGCCCAGCAGGCCGCCGGTGGCGATGGAGGCGCTGCTGTCGGCCGCCAGCTTGATGTCGTTCTGCACCGTGAAGGTCGCAACCGCCTGATAGGATTTCGGGTCGATGGACAGCGACGTGACGCTGCCGACCTTCAGCCCGGCGATCCGCACGTCCGCGCCGGGCGCGATGCCGCCGACATTGTCGAACGCCGCGTGCAGCTGGTAGCCGCCCACGCCGGCGCGGCCGGTGCTGGCGACCGCATAGAACAGGAAGCCGGCGGCGACAGCGAGCACCACCGCACCCGCGGCGACCTCGGTGATGGAGTTGCGCGCCATGTCAGCTGCCCGGCGTCCAGGCTTCGTAGTCGCCGGTGGCCGGCGCGCGCTTGCCGCCGAGGTAGTCGCTGCCCGGCGGCCGATAGCCCAGCGGCGTGCCGGTCAGGTTCGGCTCGTGCGGCTTCTGCCACACGCGGCGGACCGTCTCCGCGATCGGCTCGTCGGTGGTGTAGTGCAGCCACGAGTGCCACTCGGGCGGGATGGTGCTGGCCTCCGCCTCGCCCGGATACATCACCCAGCGCTTGCGTCGCACGCCGGCGCGCGCGGTCTTGGCCTGGTAATAGACGTTGCCGACGGCGTCCTTGCCGACGAGCTGTCCGGTGAGGGCGGTGACGAGGCGCATCATGAGGGTCATGGACCGCTTATAGCAGCGTGCGGCGGCGGCTGGTAGCCGCGCTTCGATTGGGCGGCAACACCGGATGGTGTGGTCGCGTCGGCATTCATCGCAAAATATGCCTTTGCACTCCAACAATCCCGCGATAGCGTGACGGGATGAAAACCGACCGGACCTGGCAGGGCGTGCGGCTGCGGCAGATGGAGGCGTCGCCGGACCCGGACAGCCCCATGCGGCTCGTGCGGTTGCCTGCCGCGTGGGACGACGCTGCGGCGGCGGCGTTGTGCGAACTGGCGCCAGGCGCGTCGCGCGTGTCGCTGCCCGTGTTGGCGCAGAGCTGGATCCTGCCGCTGTCCGCCCGCGCGAAGGAGGCCGGCGTGACGGGCCTCTCCGCCCGGCTGCACGCTCTGCTGCTGCACCGGCGGGGCGCGCCGACCGAAGGCGTGTGGCGCGGCGCCCCCGGCAATGCGCCCGGTTTCGTGTTGAATCTGCCGGCGTTCCACGACGCGGCGACCGGGTTCGACGTGGCGGCGTTCGCCGCCGCCGCGACCACCGCCGCCGAGGCGCTGCACTTGCTGGCGCCGCACGCGACGCGCTACGCGGTGGCGATGTCGGACCTGGCCGGGCTGCTGGCCGCCTTGGGGCTCGACTACGCGGGCAAGCCGGCGCGGGACGTCGCCGCCTGCCTGGCCGGCGTGTTGCGCGGCCAGGTGGATGCGGCGCTGGCTGGCCCGCAACCGGACCTCCTCGCCGCCATCCCCAACTGGCCGGCGCCCCCCGCCGCCTGCGCCGTGCCCGGCCTTGCCGCAGCCGCCTCCGCCGCCCGCCTGGCCGCCTTGCGCTGCGGCGGCGTGCGTCCCGGGACCGCCATCCTGCCGCCGGGCCCGCCCGACGCGCTGCTGGGCGTGGAGACGGGGGGCATCGCCCCTGCCTTCGCTCCGGTCGGGCCCGCCGGCCTGCTGCGCGCCACCCGCGCTTGGCTGACCGCGCGCGGCATCTCGGCCGAGGCGGCGCTCGCGGCCGCGCTGGCCGGCGAGCCGGTCGTCCCGGCCGCCAGCCCCGCCGACCACGCCGCCATGCACGACGTGGTCGGCCCGATGCTGCACGCGATGCCGCCGCGCCCGGTCGCCACCCCGTCCCCGGCCAACGATGCGCGGCGCGAGCACCTCCCATCCCGCCGGCGCGGCTACACGCAGAAGGCGGCGGTCGGCGGCCACCGGGTATTCGTCCACACGGGCGAATACGCCGACGGACGGCTCGGCGAGGTCGGCCTGGCGCTGCCGCGGGAGGGCGCCACGGCGCGGGGCCTGGCGGAGGCGTTGGCCGCCGCGCTGTCGGTCGGGCTGCAGCACGGCACGCCGCTGGACGCCTACGTGGACGCGCTGGCGCACAGCCGGTTCGTCCCCGCCGGCATGGTCGAGGGCGACCCGGCGATCGACCGGGCGTCGTCCATCCCCGATTACCTGGTCCGCTCGCTCGCCGCCGCCTACCTGGGCCGCATCGTGCCGTCCGGGACCGCCGAACCCCCCCAACCCGCCGAGGAGGCGCCCTTGCTCCCGCTCGATCTGCCGCGCCGCCGCGCCCGCGCCGCACTCCGCCTGGTGGCCGGCTGATGGCCGGGATCGCCGCCCGGCTGGCCGCGCTGGGCATCACCCTGCCGGAGCCGATGGCGCCGATGGCCAACTACGTGCCGTTCGTGCGGACCGGCAACCTGGTGGTCGTGTCCGGCCAGGTGCCGGCGCGCGACGGCAAGATCGCCTTCCACGGCAAGGTCGGCGAGGCGGTCAGCGTCGAGCAGGGCCAGCAGGCGGCCCGGCTGTGCCTGATCAACGTGCTGGTCCACCTGCAGGCGGCCTGCGACGGCGACCTGGACCGCGTAGCGCAGGTCGTCCGGCTGGGCGGCTTCGTGGCGTCGTTGCCAAGCTTCACCCAGCACGCGCAGGTGATGAACGGCGCGTCGGACCTGGCGGTGGAGGTGTTCGGCGAGGCCGGCCGCCACGCCCGCTCCACGATCGGCGTCGCCGCGCTGCCCGGCGACGCCGCGGTCGAGGTCGAGGGAATGTTCGCACTCTCGTAACCGGCTTTGCCGCGACAGTGCGGCATGGTATGGCCGGACGCCCGAAAACCGGAGCCGACGATGCCGGACTGGTATTATTCGATCGAGGGCGCCAGGTCCGGTCCCTACTCCGACGACGAGATGCAGCGCTTCGCGACGGCCGGCCGGTTCGGCGCCGCAACGCTATTCTGGAACGCGGCGTTCGGGGACAGCTGGAAGCCAGCCGCCGACACGCCGTTCCGCGTCGCGCCGCCGCTTGCGTCCCCGCCACCCGCACCCGCCGCTCCGCCTCCGCCGCCTCGAGGCGACAGCCGTTCCGCCTGGATCGCGGTCGCCGGCTGCGTCGCGGGGCTTGGCGTGCTGCTGGTCGCCTTGATCCTGTTCCGCAGCGGGCCGGCGCCGACCCAGCGCGTCGCCCAGAGCAGCCCGCCGGCAGGCGCCTTCGCGACCCCGCCGATCGTCGCGCCCCCGGCCACCGCGCCGCCGGCGGGCCAGTCCACCGCGCCAACGCCTGCGGCAGACGCCGCGCCGGACGTCGAGAGCCGCCTGCCCAAGTGCCCGAGCAGTCAGGCCGCGTCGGAGGTCAAGCACTTCGCCAACACGCTCGACAGCCTGAAATCCGCCGGGCTGACCGCCGACAGCCTGATCGAGCAGCAACAGGTCAGCGCCACGGCGGACGTGCGCTCGTGCAAGGGCACGATGCTGCTGTCCGACAGCAGCCGTCACGCCATCACGTACTCGTTCGAGACCCGGCCGAACTCCCAGTACTACGTGCGCATCGTGCTCAGCATCCTGCCGACCTGCCCAAGCCAGAACGCGGCCACCGAGGTCATCCGGCTCGCCAACACGCTGGACAGCCTGAAATCGACCGGCCGAACCGCTGTCAGCCTCAGCGGCCAGACGGAGGTGAGCGCCACCGAGACGCTGCGGTCCTGCTCCGGCACGTTGCTGGTGTCCGACGGCAGCCAGCACGCGACGACCTACTCGTTCGAGCAGCGGGCGACCGACGTGTTCGCCCGGATCAACGTGCAATAGCGCCGGCTGGCCTTCCTGGGGGGTGCGACCATATGGTTCGGCATGCCTGACGGCTCTCCAACCCTGACGCTTACGCTGCACTCGTCGATTGGCGGGATCGATGCGGCCGAGTGGGACGCCTGCGGCGGCGGCGGCAACCCGTTCGTCAGCCACGCCTTCCTTTCGGTCGTGGAGGATAGCGGGTCCGCAGGCGCCCGCACCGGCTGGCTGCCGCAGCACGCGGCGCTGCGCGATGACGGCGGCCGCCTGGTCGCCGCGGCGCCGATGTATGCGAAGTCCAACAGCTACGGCGAATACGTGTTCGACCATGGCTGGGCCAACGCCTACGAGCAGGCCGGCGGCGACTATTACCCGAAGCTGCAGGTCGCCGTGCCGTTCTCCCCGGTGCCCGGCCCGCGGCTGCTGTGCCGGCCGGATGGCGGCGTGCCGGTCGAGGCGCTGGGCCAGGCGCTGGTGCAGGCGTGCGAGCAGCTGAAGCTGTCCGGCGTGCATGCCACGTTCTGCACCGAGGCCGAGTACGACGCGCTGGGCAACGCGGGCTGGCTGCAGCGGCTGGGCCAGCAGTACCATTGGGAGAACGCCGGGTACGCCACGTTCGACGATTTCCTGGGCGCGCTGTCGTCGCGCAAGCGCAAGGTGCTGCGGCGGGAGCGGCGGGACGCCAACGATTGCGGGTTGCAGTTCCGCACTCTGCGCGGGCCGGAGATCGGCAAGCGCGAGTGGGACGCGTTCTACCGGTTCTACCAGTCCACCGTGGACCGCAAATGGGGCAGCGCGTATCTCACCAAGCGGTTCTTCCCGCTGCTGGGCGAGCGGCTTGGCGACCAGGTGGTGCTGATGCTGGCCGAGCGGAACGGCGAGCCTGTGGCGGGCGCGCTGAACCTGCTGGGGTCCGAGGCGCTGTACGGCCGCAACTGGGGCTGCCGCGGCGACTTCCCGTTCCTGCATTTCGAACTGTGCTATTACCGCGCGATCGATTTCGCGATCGAGAACGGGGTAGGGCGGGTGGAGGCCGGCGCGCAGGGCCAGCACAAGATCCAGCGCGGCTATCTGCCGCGGCCGACCTACTCCGCGCACTGGTTGGCGCATGGCGGCCTGCGCCACGCGGTGGACGATTTCCTGCGCCGCGAGCGGCCGGCGGTGCTGCAAGGCATGGCGGAGCTGGAGGCGGAGTATTCGCCGTATCGCAAGGGTGGGGAAAGCTGATGGACACGCTGTTGCCGAAGGCCGAGCGGTTGGGGGCGTTGCTGAAGGCGCGCGGGCAGACTGTGGCGGTGTCGGAGTCCTCGTCCGGCGGCCTGGTGTCGGCGGCGCTGCTCGCCGTGCCGGGGGCCAGCGCGTATTTCATGGGCGGCGCCGTGGTGTACACCGCCAAAGCGCGGTCTTCCCTGCTGGCGATCGGCCCGGCCGAGATGGACGGGCTGCGGTCGTCCTCCGAGCCATACGCGCAACTGCTGGCGCGCACGCTGCGGGACCGGTTCGGCACGGTGTGGGGCATCGCGGAGACAGGCGCCGCCGGGCCAACGGGCAACAGCTATGGCGATAGCGCCGGGCACACCTGCCTTGCTGTCAGCGGCCCGGTGGACCGGGTGCTGACGATCGAGACGGGCAGTGCAGACCGAGTCGCCAACATGCGGACTTTCGGCGCGGCGCTGCTGGACCTGTTCGCCGAAGCGATCGAAGCAGCGTGATCCGCTAAAGGCATTCCCCTCTGGGAGAGGTTTGGATGAGGGTCTTGGTGACCCGGGACCAGTCACAGCGCGGGCCGCAGCCCTCTCAGAAGCAGCGGGAGCAGGCCATCATCTTGCGTAGTCGCAGCCTCGGGCTGCGCCTCCATGAAGTCGTCGAACGCCGCGATCGTGACCGGCTGGACAAGGCCGGCGTGCGACACCGCTCAAACTCCATGTGCGGCAGCGTAGCTCACTCGCCCAGCGCGCGGACCGCCTGCTCCGCCGACGCTGCGACCGCCTTCCAGCCCGCGCGGTCGTTCGGCGCGTCGTCGAACCGCAACGGCGCCCCGATCGCCAGCCGGAGCTTCCCCGGGCGCGGCAGGCGGCGCGACGCCGGCCAGCATGCGTGCGCCCCGAACAGATGGCACGGGACCACCGGCGCCGCCGACCCGGCCACGAACGCGCCCAGCCCGGGGCGGAACCGCCCCATGGCGCCGTCGCGGGACCGGGTGCCCTCGGGGAACAGGATGAACACCATCCGGTCCTCGACCAGCCGCTGGCGCAGGAACGCCAGGTCGTCCAGCGACGTGCTGTCCCGCCAGATCGGCAGCGCGTTCAGCGCGGCGGCGGCGAACACCGCGCTCGCCATGTTGCCGAAGAACACGTTGCCGGCCGCCAGCGCCACCGCCCGGCGCGCGAGCGGCCCCGGCAGCGCCGCTGCGAGCGACAGCGCATCGAGATGGCTGGTGTGGTTGGCGACCATCACGAACGGCGGCTCGGCTGGCAGCTGCTCCCGCCCAGTCACGGCGAGGCCATGCGCGGCGGCGAGGTAGCAGCGGACCGTCGCCCGCCACAGCGCATTGCCCGCCAGCCCAGCCAGCCCGGGCTCCCGCCGATGCGAGCGCAGCCGTTCGGGAAAGGTCAGCCCGAGGTCGCGCGCCGGCCGCAAATCCCAGTCTGTCATGGTCCGGTGATCAGCCGCACCGGCTGGTCCAGGCCGAAGCCGACATAGTAGTTCAGCAGATGGAACGTCGCAGGCGCCACCAGCAGCAGGCTGTTGTAGCGGTCCAGGATGCCGCCATGGCCCGGCAGCGCGGCGCCCATGTCCTTGATGCCCAGGTCGCGCTTGATCGACGATAGCATCAAGTCGCCGAACTGCGCCGCCACGCTCACCAGCGCGCCGAATGCCAGCAGCAGCCACACCCGGTCCATCGGCGTGCCGGCGAAGATGCGGTGTCCCAGCCAGGCGACCAGCGGCGCCAGCAGCACGAGCGCCCCGACTGCGCCCGAGACCGTTTTGCCCGGGCTGGTCGCCGGCAGCAGCTTTGGCCCGCCCAGCAGCTTGCCGCAGGTGAACGCCAGCACGTCATTCAGCGCCACGCACAGCAGCAGGGTCAGCACGATCGGGCGGTAGTTGAGGTCGTTCGCCATGTAGCCGAGATGCGCCAGGCCGCTGCCGAACAGCATGAACCCGAACACGCAGAGGCCAGTGCGCTGGATGTAGCCGGCCGGGCAGTCTGAAGGGATCGAGGCGACGGAGATCAGCGCGATGGTCAGCGACGGGATCGCGAAGAAAAAGTTGTACCAGTGGTCCAACGCGGCGAAGTTGACCGCCAGCAGGCCCACGAGCGCCGTCGCCTCCAGCAGCGGGTGGCGGAACAGCCCGGTGGCGCGGCTGTATTCGCGCAGGCATAATGCCCCCAGCACCGTCACCGCGGCGATCGTGTAGGCGCGTCCGGCCAGCACCGGGCCGATCATCAGCGGCAGCAGCACCAGCCATGACCCCAGTCGCAGCCACAACTCCCGCCGCATTGCCGGGCTGACGCGGCCGGTCAGCGACACGCCGGCGATGACCACCGCGCCGAGCAGCACGACGGCGGCGACCGCGCCCACCAGCAGCACGGTCACCGGGCTGCGGAACGCTTCCGCGGATGAGGCGATGGCGAACATCAGCCTCGCAACGCGCGTGCGAGCCGCAACAGCCGCCGCGCCGCCGTCACCACGGCCAGCGCCAGCAGCAGCCACAGCGCGAGCGTCGTTGCCGACAGGTTCGCCGGCGCGACCAGTTGCCAAAGCGCCAGCACGGTTGCGACGGCCATGCGGTGCTGCTTCGCGCCGGGCCCGCAGAAGTCGCTGGGCTGGCCGGCCGACTTGCCCAGCGCGCGGATGTAGGCGGTCGCCATCGCGGCCAGCGCCACGCCCAGCCCGAGCGCGGGGCGCCCGGCCGCCACCCCCAACCCGGCGAACACGGCGGTGTCGGACACGCGGTCCGGCGCTTCGTTGAACAGCTCGCCTAGCGGAGAGGCGATCTTGCGGCCGATGGCGACCATGCCGTCCAGCAGGTTGGCCATCAGCCGCGCCTGCACGAGCAGTGCGCCGAGCAGCCACAGCAGCCGATGGTCGGGCGCGGCGGCGAAGGCGACCCCGGCCGCCAAAGCGCAGCCCATTCCCGTCAGCGAGATCGCATCCGGCGAGGCGTGGCGGCGGATCAACCAGGCGGCGGCGGCCTCCACCCAGCCCAGGCGTCGCGCTGCGATGGGGCGCCGATCGGTTGTCGGGTCATTCATTGCGCTGAACTCTGGGCGATGCGTCGCGTGTCGTCGAGCGGTCAGGTTCGGGCACACCTCCCCACCTCGTCATGCCAGGGCTTGACCCGGTATCCACGGCGTCCCAGGCGCACTGGCGAATCGGAACGCATCCGAAGCGCCACGAGGCCGCACCGCGTGGATACCAGGGTCAAGCTCATCGTGGCGAACCGGGGCGCGTCAACCTGCCTAAGCCAGCGTCGGATCACCCGAAGGGCGTAGCCACCCGCAGATGCTCCACCCGGAACCCGTGCCGCCCGGCGAGGATGTTGCCCACCCGGCAGCGGTGGCAGGTCGCCGGGTCGGCCTCGTAGCACAGCAGGCAACTAGGGGCGGCGCCTGCCAGGTCCGCCGCGCGGTCCAGGTCCAACGCCGCCTCGGTGGTCGCCAGCCGCTCGTCGACAATCTGCCAGAACAAGGGCCATTGCCGCTGGCGGTTGGCCGCGCGCCCAGCCGGCGGCGTGCCCAGCGCGCGCAAATGGGCATAGCCGATGCCCGCCTCGGCCAGCCCGGCGGCCAGCGAGCGTTTGGAGAACCCGGGCCGGCGGGACAGCGGCAGGTCGCGCACGTCGATCACGGTCTGCACGCCCGCGCCACGTAGGGTGGCGACGAAGTCGGCGAACGCGGCCTTTTCGTACCCGATGGTCCAGAGCGACCTAGCCACGGAACCGGCCCGCCACGACCGGGTCGGACAGGGCGGCGCGCACCAGCCCCTCCGGGTCCTCCGGAACCACCACGCGGGTGAACCAAGGCGCCACGCCGCGCGCCCGGTCGAGGAACAACTGGTGCAGCGCCAGCGCCGCCGGCCCGCGCGCGACGCAGCAGGCGCAGCCCGGCGCGTGCTCCTGCCGCCAGGTCGGATCGGCCAGCAACACTGCGTCCGACGCGCCTGGTTCGGCGCCGAACACGACCTGGATGCGGGCGTCGATGAACAGGGTCATCCACTAGACATAAGGATATCTTTATGTCATAGCAACCACCATGGACGACCTCCTCCTCACCCTGCGCGCCTGCGCCGAACCGACCCGGCTGCGGCTGCTGGCGCTCGCCGGCCGCGGCGCGTTCTGCGTGATGGAGTTCACCGAGATCCTAGCCCAATCGCAGCCCCGGCTGTCGCGCCATCTGCGCCTGCTGGTGGAGGCGGGCGCGCTGGAACGCGTGCGCGAGGGCGCCAACGTCTGGTTCGCCCTGCCGCCGGGCCCTGGCCTGGCGCGCGACCTGGTGGCCCGCCTGCCCGGGGACGACCCGGTGCTGGAGGCCGACCGCCGCCAAGCCGCCCGCGTGCTGGCGGAGCGCGCCCGGGTCGCGTCGGAAAGCTTCCGCAAACAGGGCGCCGACTGGGACGAGGCGCACGCCCTGTCGCTGCCCGTCGCGGCGCTCGAGCAAGCGGTGCTGGCTTCGGTCGGCGAGCACCCCGGCCACTTGTTGGACGTGGGCGCCGGCACCGGGCGGCTGCTGGAGTTGCTGGCGCCGCGGGTGGAGCGCGCGCTGGGCGTGGACGCCAGCCGCGCCATGCTCGCGCTGGCCCGCTCCCGCCTGTCCAAGCCCGAACTGGCTCATTGCAGCGTGCGGCAGGCCGACATGTACCGCCTGCCGCTGCCCGACGACGCGTTCGACACCGTGGTGCTGCAGATGGTGCTGCACTACGCCGAGGATCCCGCCGCCGCGGTGGCCGAGGCGGCGCGCGTGCTCCGTCCGGGCGGCCGGCTCGTGGTGGTGGACCTGCTGCGCCACGACCAGCCGATGGAACGCCTGGCGCACCGCTGGCCCGGCTTCGACGACGCGGCCATCGCCAGCCTGCTGGCCGCCGCCGGGCTGCACGGCGCCGGAAGCGTCACCGTTCCCGGCCCGCTCGCCGTCCGCATCTGGTCCGGCGCCCGACCGTCTTCCGCGCTGCCCGCCCTATCGACCGCCAAGGAACTCGCATGACCCGTCCCCACCTGCTCGACGCCCTGCGCGACCGCGTGCTGCTGTGCGACGGCGGCATGGGCAGCCGCGTGCAGGCGCTCACCCTGGACGTCGAGAAGGACTACTGGGACCGGGAAAACTGCACTGAGGTGCTGAACCTGTCGCGGCCGGACATGGTGCGCGAGATCCACCGCGGCTACTTCGCGGCCGGCGCCGACATGGTGGAGACCAACAGCTTCGGCGGCAGCCCGATCACGCTGGCGGAGTTCGACCTCGAGGACCGCACCCACGAGATCAACAAGGTGGCCGCCGAACTGGCGCGCGAGGCTGCCGACAGCTTTGCCGACGGGCGTCATCGCTACGTGCTCGGCTCCATCGGGCCGGGGACCAAGCTGCCGAGCCTGGGCAACATCGCCTACGACCCGCTGGAGGCGGCGTTGGCGGCGCAATCCGCCGGGCTGATCGATGGCGGGGTGGACGCGATCCTGATCGAGACCTGCCAGGACACGCTGCAGATCAAGGCCG
>CAXTBW010000030.1:27934-40542 GCA_964242925.1 uncultured Acetobacteraceae bacterium | reverse complement strand
AAGTCGGCGAACAGGTCGGCGGCGAGCAGCTGCATGAAGGCCGAGGTGTCGCCGTTGATGTAGTGGGCCCCGGTGCCGTGGAAGTTCGGGTTGCACGACGACGAGACGTGGATCATCGCCGGCACGTCCAGCTCCACCATCGCCTCGTAGAACGGATACCACCAGCGGTCGGTCAGCGGCGGATCGGTCCAGTACCCGCCGGACGGGTCGGGGTTGAGGTTGCAGCCGATGAAGCCGAGTTCCTCCACGCAGCGGCGCAGCTCCGCGATGCAGTTGGCGGGCGGCGCGCCGGGCGCCTGCGGCAACTGGCACACGCCGGCGAAGTTGCGCGGGAACATCGTGCAGGCGCGATGGATCAGGTCGTTGCATTCGCGCGACCAGACCGCGTTGGCCTCCGCGGTCGACAGATGGTGGCCCATGCCGGCCGCGCGGGGCGAGAAGATCGTGAGGTCGGTCCCGCGCTCCCGCTGGATTCGCAACTGCCCGCGCTCGAGACTGTCGCGGATCTGCGCGTCGCTGATGACCGGGCGCGGCGGCACGGGCGCGCCCTCCCGCACCGCCTGAGCCTGGGCGGTGCGCCATGTCTCGTGCTCCGGCGGCGACGTGGTGTAGTGGCCGTGGCAGTCGACGATCATCGGCGTCCTCAATGTGCGGCGGCGGACCGGATGAACCCCGCCGCACGCTCCGCCAGCATCATCACCGCGGGCTGGATGTTGGTGGACGGCACCAGCGGCATCGCGGAGGCGTCCGCCACGCGCAGCCCCGCCACGCCGCGAACGCGCAGTTGGGGGTCCAGCACGGCCGCGTCGTCGGCGCCCATCCGGCAGGTGCCGCAGGGGTGGTAGACCGTGGTGGCGGTCGCGCGGACGAAGGCCAGCATCGCCTCGTCGCTGTCGTCGCCGGGCAGCGGCTGCAGCTCCTCCGCCACCAGGTCGGCGAAGGGCGCGGTGCGGGCGACGCGCTGGCCGATGCGGGCGCCGGCGAGCATGGCGTGCTGGTCGGCCGGCGCGCTCAGGTAGTTGGCATGCACGACGGGGCGCTCGGCCGGGTCGGCGCTGCGCAGCGTCACGGCGCCGCGGCTGTCCGGGCGGCACTGGTTCCAGTTGATCATCACGCCCGGGTGGGGCGCCAGCACGTAGCCGATGCCGGGCGCCAGGCTGAAGTTGATGAACTGGAACTGGATCTCCGCCTCCTCCGCGCCCGGCGTCGCGCGGGCGAACAGGTTGGCCTCCGTCGCGCCGACCGCCATCTGGCCCCTGCGGCGCAGGGCGTAGTGGCCCACCATCGCGGCCATGCGCAGCTTGCTGGCGGTGATCTCGTTGAGCGTGCCCGCGGGCTTGGTGCGGAACACCAGGCGGGCGATCAGGTGGTCCTGCAGGTTCTGCCCCACGGTCGGCCGATGCAGCACGGAGGCGATCCCAAGCGCCGACAAGGCGGCGCCGTCGCCGATGCCGGACAGCAGCAGCAGATGCGGCGATGCGATCGCGCCGCCGCACAGCACCACCTCGCGGTCAGCCGCGAACACCTCGCGGCCGGCCGGGGTGTCCGCCTCCACCCCGGTTGCGCGGCCGTTCGCCACCATCACCCGGCGCGCCGCGGCGCCCGTGACCACGCGCAGGTTCGGCCGGCGCCGGGCCGGGTGCAGATAGGCGCGCGCGGTGCTGATGCGGCGCCCGTTGCGCACGTTCATCTGCACCGGGCAGGCGCCCTCGATGGCGCCGTCGTTCACGTCGCGGTTGAGCGGATACCCGGCATTGCGGCACGCGGCGAGGAACGCGACGGCGCCCTGCGACAGGCCCCGCGGCTCGCTGACGGGGACCGGACCGCCGCGGCCGCGCGTGTCGCCCGGCGGGCCCTGCCAGTCCTCCAGCGCGCGGAACACCGGCATCACATCGTCCCACGCCCAGCCGCGCGCGCCCGCCTGCGCCCAGCGGTCGTAGTCGTGCGGGGAGCCGCGCAGGAACACCAGGCCGTTCACCGAGCCGGACCCGCCCAGCACCCGCCCGCGCGGCCAGCCGATGCTGCGGCCGTCCAACTCGGGCTCCGGCTCCGTGGCGTAGCCCCAATCGTAGCGGCGGGACTTGGACAGCCGCGCATAGCCGGCGGGGATATGGATCCACGGATCGCGGTCGGGCGGCCCGGCCTCCAGCAGCGTCACCCGGGCGGCCGGGTCCTCCGACAGGCGGGCGGCCAGGATGCAGCCGGCGGTGCCGCCACCGACGACCACGTAGTCGGACGACGCTTCCATCGTCAGCCGACGCGGGCCGACGCATCCGCGCCGGTGTAGTGCGCGGGCCAGCGCTCCGCCACGACCGGGCCGTCGTCGCGGAAGGCGTAGCAGGTGTTCAGCAAAGCGGGCCTGGCGTTCGGATCCTCGTCGCGCTTGGCGCGGATCGGGTACAGCGTCTGGAACGCCACCGTCGCCATCTGCTGCAGCAGCTCCCGCAGGTGGGTGCAGCCATGGATGCCGCCGACCCGCTCGGCGGCGGCGCGCAAGAAGCCGCGGCCGATGCGGATGCCCACCAGCTTGGCGTAGTTCGGCGTCACCTGCGGGCAGATGTCGTAGGGGCTGTGGTCGGTCGCGGCCTCGAAGCCGACGATCTCCATGTCCTCGTTCACCGTCATGCGCATGGCCATGCCGTGCAGCGGCTCGCCGGCTTCCAACCATGGGCGGGCGGGCGTGCCGAACCCGTACGTCTTGGTGTCGACCAGCGTAGCCTCGACGTCGAACAAGCCGTCGGCGCGGCTGTAGCCGTTCAACTCGATCCGGCGGGTATGCATTTTCTCGCGGACGGCGGCGGGCTGGCTCAGGGGCACGTGCGCCTCTCCTTGTTGCACCGCACCACGATATGGCGCGACTTGCCTCAAGCCGAAAGAGGCCGCACGAAACGCGCGAGCCGGACCGCGGTGTGGCCGCGGCTGGGCCGCAGGCTGGGCATGACCAGCATGCAGTCGTCATGCGGGGTGCGGATCTCCGCCTCGCCATCCAGCGCGATCAGGGTGTTGCGCGTCGGGATCACCTGGCCGCCGCGGAACGGGCGGACGAAGGCGAAGTGGCTTGTGGCCGCGGTGACCGCAACGGTCACCTCCGCCACCCGCACCGGCGCCGCGCCGGCATTGGATTCCTGCATCCCGGTGCAGGCGAGCAGGCCGGCGACGCACTCCTGCGCGCAGGTCACCGTCGCCTGTTCCCAGTGCTGCCCGGCCTCCACCAACACGGCGGCGGCTGGGCCCGGGCCGGTGAACGCCAAGTAGTCGATCAGCCGCGGCCCGCTGACGTGGCCGTGGTCGGCGACCACCAGGCCGGGCGCGCCGATCGCCTCGGCCAGGGCGCGGCCCTTGGCGCTGGGGCCGCACAACATCAGCGCGTCGGACGGCCACAGCATCGAGTGCAGGTCCAGCAGGATGTCGGCCGAGTCCACCAAGCCGCGCATCGCCCGCGCGCGCTCCAGTTCGGTGGAGCGGCGGGCGCCGTCGAGCAGCGCCGGGTCCCACAGGCGGTTGAGGTCCTCGTCGACGAACCGCGACATGGTCGGCTGCGCCGGGTCGAACCGGGCGAACGCATCGAGGTTGGCGAACCCCAGCGTCAGCCGGCCCCGCGCTGGCCGCAGCCCCTGCCGCAACAGGCCATCCAGCACGATCGCGCCGGCGATCTCGTTGCCGTGCATCAGCGACACGATCACCACGTGCGGGCCGGGCTGGCCGGAGTCCAGCGTGGTGAAGCCGGGAACGCCGGTGTTGCCGGCGAGCCAGCGCGACAGGTCCGGCACGGCGAGCTGAACGGGGAAACGAAGCCCGCCTGGCGCGCTCATGCCGCCTGCTGCAACGCCAGGCGGTGTAGGAACGCGTCGCAGGCGTCGAGTTGGCTGCTGGCGATCCACTCGTCCGGGGTGTGCGCCTGCGCGATGTCGCCGGGTCCGCACACGATGGAGGGGATGCCCGCCTCCTCGTATAGCCCGGCCTCCGTGCCGTAGCTGACATGGCCGTCGCTGTTGGCGCCGGTGAGCCGCCGCACCATCGCAGCGAGCGCATGGTCGCCCGGCAGCGAAAGGCCCGGCAGCCAATCCGACGGCGTGATGGTGAACCCGCACGCCGGGTCGGTCGCCCGCATCGCCGGCTCGATGGTGGTCGCGACATAGGCGCGCAGACGCTCGAGCGCGGCGTAGGCGTCCTCGCCGGGAAGCATGCGCCACTCCATGCGGAAGCGCGCCTCCTCCGGGATGATGTTGAGGATCGTGCCGCCGGACAGCATCCCCACGTGCACGGTGGTGCAGGGCGGGTCGTAGCGCGGGTTGAATGGGCCCTCGGCCGCGATGCGCCGCTGTTCGCCCGCGATCCAAGCAACCGCCTCGGCCGCTGCATGCACCGCGTTGACGCCGCGGGCGGGCGCCGAGGAATGGCCGGCAAGGCCCCGCACCAGAACGTCCGCGGCAAGCCGGCCCTTGTGGCCCAGCACCGGCTGCATGCTCGTCGGCTCGCCCACGATGCACAGCTCGGGCAGTTGCCCGCTCTCGCGCAGGTCGTCGCACAGGCGGCGGGCGCCGGCGCAATCCACCTCCTCGTCGTAGGAGATGAACAGGTGGATCGGCCGGGCTAGTCCGGCGGCCAGGAAGCCGGGCACGGCGGCCAGGCAGCAGGCGACGAAGCCCTTCATGTCCGTGGCGCCGCGGCCCATGAGACGGCCGCCCTGCGCGCGCAAGGCGAACGGGTCGCCGCTCCATGCCTGGCCGTCCACGGGCACCACGTCGACATGGCCGGACAATGCAATGCCGCCGGGGCCGGCCGGGCCGACGATGGCGTGCAGGTTCGCCTTTGTGGCGTCGGCGTTATGGCTCAGCCGGCAGGGCACGCCCAGCTCGCCCAGATAGGCCTGCACCCACTCGATCAGCGGCAGATTGGAGTTGCGCGACGTAGTGTCGAACGACACCAGGCGATCGAGCAGTTCGGTGCTGGACAGGCGGTGGATATCGGCCATGCCGGCCATCCTATACGGGCGCGGCCACGCGGCAACGGGGGCGATGCCTGTCTCCGGTCGGACGACCGCGGCGCAACCTGGGCTTGCGCGCAACCGGGGCGGGACGCGATGCCTATCCCGCAGAGCAGTAACGAATGCGTGAGCTGCCCGGCTGGCAGCCGCGCGCCCGGGAAATCCGCACCATCAACGAAGCATTTCATCGCGACGGCCCAGGTCCGCAGCCACGATCATTGCTATCGTGGTTCGTGCAACGGATTGGAGACGGTAGTGCGTCATCATTATGCGGCGGTGGCGGCGGCAGGGCTGCTTTTGACCGGGTGCGTTGGAGTGCCCTGCGCCAATAACCCGGCCATGACCTGCTACGCTCCGGCGGCGACCGGGCCCGTGGCGGCGCCGGCGCCGTCCGGGCAGGCTTACGTCGGCGAAGACGGCCTCACCTACGTCGACGGCTACCCGGTCGACACGGTGGATGGCGAGCAGGTCTACGTCGTGTTCGTCCCTGCGCTCGGTTGGGGGTTCTACGACCGGGCCGGCGGGTTCCACCGCGCCTCCCCCGTCGTGGTGGCCCGGCTCGAGCGGTCGCACCCGGGTGGTCGGGGCCTGCCGCCGGGCGGCCCACGCGGCGCGGTGGCCAGCGGCGGCCGCCCCGGTCCTGGCGGTCGCCCGATGGCCGGTGCGCCGCCGGGTGGCCGACCCGGCTTCGCGCCCAGTTTCGCCCCGGGCTTCGCTCAGGGCGCGCCGGCGGGCAGGCCGTTGCCTGGTCAGGCGCCGGGCCGCCCGGGAGGTCCGATGCCGCTGGTCCGCCCAGTGGCCGGCGGTCCGGTGCGCACCGTCGCCGCCGCGCCGGCCGCACGGCCTGCGCCGCCGCCGCCGGCGCATCATTGCGCGCCCGGCCAACGGGTCTGCTGAGCCGCCGCCCTCAGCGCGTGGCGGCGACCCGGTCCGCCAGCGCGCTGCCGGACTGCCAGGCGGCTTCCACCCGGCCGTCCAGGCACCAGTCGCCGCACACGCCGATGCGCGCGTCGGCGTCCCACAGCGCCGCCTCGCCCAGCGGCCGTTCGGTCAGCGCGTAGCGCCAGCGGTGCGCGGCGACATGGACCGGCGCAGCGACAGCGCCGGTCGCGGCGGCGAACAGCGGCAGCAGGTCGGCCGCTAGATCCGCCTTGTCGCGCTCGAGCCATTCCCGCGACAACGCCGGGGAAGCGTTGGCCACCCAACGGTCGGGGCCGGCCGCCTCGCCCGGCCGGCTGTTCTCCCGCGCCACCCAAGCGAGCGGCCCGTCGGCGAGCCGCTGCACGTCCGGCGCCCGCAACGGCTCGGCGAAGGCCAGCATCAGCGTCCAGCACGGCGCCACGACCACCGAGCGGACGGCCTGCGCGAACGCTCCTTGCCCGGCGGCCAGCAGCAACGGCGCGGCCTGCGCGTGCGGCACGGCGAGCAGCACCGCGTCGAACCGCGCCACCTCCCCGCCCGACTGCGTGACCTCGCCGGGCTTGGCGTCCGCGGCGGGAAGATGCCGCAGGGCCCACTCGTCGCCCACGCGCTGCAGGTGAGCGACGTGCCGCTCCTGCAACAGTGTCGCTCCGCACGAAGCGGCCAGGCTCGCCGGCAGCGCCGACATGCCGGGCACGCCGACCCAGCGCCCCTGGCCCGCCGCCGGCCATGGCGCGGCGGCGCCTGTGCCTTGGAGGTGGTCCAGCACGGCGCGGAACCCCTCGGACCGCGCCGTCGCATATTGCGCGCCGTGGTTGAACTGCAGCGACCCGGCCCGGCGCGTCGCCACTCGCCCGCCGGGCCGGCGCCCCTTGTCGAACACCGTCACGGCGCGCCCCGCGCCAGCCAGCCCGGCCGCGCATGCCAGTCCGGCGACCCCCGCCCCAACGATCGCGATCCGCATGGTGTCCGGCTCCTCTCGGCCAATCGGGGCTATCGACGAAGATGGGTCGATCCGGCCCCCTGCAACTGCGCGCCCCGGCGGCTTGACCTCACCCGCCGGTCAAGCCACTTAACGGTGCAGCCCAGGGTCACCCAAGCGAGCACGATGTCCACCCGTATCCTCATCGACCATCGCGAAGGCGGGGTGTTGCGTCACCCCGAGAAGGCGAACCGGCCCGCCACCGTGGCGCTGCGCAAGCCCGACTGGATCCGCGTGCGCGCGCCCAACCACCCGACCTACCACGAGACCCGCGCGTTGATGCGCGAGAACGGCTTGGTGACGGTGTGCGAGGAGGCCGCCTGCCCCAACATCGGCGAGTGCTGGTCGCAACGCCACGCCACCATGATGATCATGGGCGACACCTGCACCCGCGCCTGCGCGTTCTGCAACGTGGCGACGGGGCTGCCGGAGGCGCTGGACGCCTCCGAGCCCGCCCGGGTCGCCGACGCGGTCGCCAAACTCGGCCTGCGCCACGTGGTGATCACCTCGGTGGACCGCGACGACCTGCCGGACGGCGGCGCGGCGCACATCGCCGCGGTGATCCGCGCCATCCGCGACGCGGCGCCGGGCACGACGGTCGAGGTGCTGACCCCGGACTTCCTGCGCAAGCCGGGCGCGGCGGAGATCGTGGTCGCGGCGCGGCCGGACGTGTTCAACCATAATCTTGAGACAGTTCCGCGCCTGTATCCAACTATCCGCCCCGGCGCGCGCTACTTTCAGTCGCTACGGTTGCTGGACCAGGTCAAGGCGCTCGACCCGACGCTGTTCACCAAGTCCGGCCTTATGGTCGGCCTGGGTGAAAGCCGCGGCGAGATCATGCAGGTGATGGACGACATGCGGATGGCGGACATCGACTTCCTGACGCTCGGGCAATATCTGCAACCCACGCCGCGCCACGCCGCGGTCGACCGCTTCGTCCCGCCGGAGGAGTTTGCGGAATACGCCAGCATGGCGCGCGCGAAGGGCTTCCTCATGGTGTCGGCCACGCCGCTGACCCGGTCGTCCTATCACGCCGACAGCGACTTCGCCGCGCTGCGGGACGCCCGGCAAGCGTCGGTGCGGGCGAAGGTCCACTAGCGTGCCGACCCATGCCGAGCACAAGCTGGTGCCGTACACCGCGCAGCAGATGTACGATCTGGTCGCCGACGTCGGCAAGTACCACGATTTCCTGCCCTGGTGCGCCGCGTCCACCGTGCGCTCCTCGACCCCCACGGAACTGGTGGCGGACCTGACCATCGGCTTCGGCCCGTTCCGCGAGAGCTTCACCAGCCGCGTGGCGCTGGACCAGCCGCGCACGGTGAACGTGAAGTACGAGAACGGGCCGTTCCGCTACCTCAACAACCAATGGACGTTCGCCCCGGCGCCGAATGGCTGCCGGGTGGACTTCTACGTCGATTTCGAGTTCCGCAGCCGCATGCTGCAGGCCGCGATCGGCGTCGTGTTCAATCAGGCGGTGGAGGCGATGGTGCGGGCATTCCTGAAGCGGGCGCGCGATATCTACGGCAGACCGGTCGCCACCATGTCCGTCACCCCCGTCCCGGCGAAGGGCTGATGCGCGCGCCCGTGAGTTTCGCCCCGCCGCCGTTCAAGCCGGCGGTCCCCGTCCGGATCAATCTGTTCTCCGACACCCAGACGCGGCCCAGCGCCGCCATGAAGGCCGCCATGATGGAGGCGGAGGTCGGCGACGAGCAGCACGGCGACGACCCCACGGTGAACGCGCTGTGCGAGCGCATGGCGGCGCTGCTGGGCAAGCAGGCGGCCATGTTCCTGCCGAGCGGCACGATGTGCAACCAGATCGCCATCCTCACGCATTGCCGGCCCGGCGACGAGATCATCGCGCACGAGACCGCCCACATCCTGACCAGCGAAGGCGGCGGCCCGGGGGCGCTGGCCGGCGCCATGGTGCTGGGACTGCCCGGGCCCGATGGCCAATTCGACGCCGACACCGCGCGCGGCGCGATCCGGTCGCACTCCCGCTACTCCCCGCCGCAGGCGATGCTGGAGGTGGAGCAGACGGCGAACATGGGCGGCGGCGCCGTGTGGCCGCTGGACCGGCTGAACGCGGTCGCGGACGTGGCGCACGAGAACGGGCTGGCGACGCACATGGATGGCGCGCGGCTGATGAACGCCGTGGTTGCGTCCGGCGTGCCGGCGGCGGAGATGGTCGCCGGCTACGACACGGTGTGGCTGGACTTCACCAAGGGGCTGGGGGCGCCGCTAGGGGCCGTGCTGGCCGGCTCGACCGAGTTCATCGGCGCGGCCTGGCGCTGGAAGCAGCGGCTGGGCGGCTCGCTTCGCCAAGGCGGCATTTGCGCCGCGGCCTGCCTATACTCGCTGGACCACAACATCGATCGCCTGGCGGAGGACCACGCCAACGCGCGCGTGCTGGCCCGCGGACTGGCGCAAATCCAAGGCCTGCGCGTGGCGATGCCGGAGACCAACCTCGTCTACATCGACACGACCGAATCGGGCATGGACGCCGACGAACTGGCCCGCCGCGCCGCCGAACACGGCCTGCTGATCTCGGTCATGGGCCGCCACCGCGCCCGCGCCTGCACCCATCTGGACGTGACGGAAGCCCAGATCGCCGAGGCGCAGGACATCATACGCGCCATCGCCGCCTGACCCTTCATCGGAGCTGAATCCATGCGCCTGACATTCGCCGCCGCCGCCCTGCTGGTCTGCTCGTCGATGACCATGGCCTGGGCGCAGACCCCCTTGACCGGCACGACTGGCCCGGCCGATTCGGCCCCGCCGGTCACCACCACGCCGCCCTCCTCGGTTGCGACTACGCCGCCAGCGGGCGCGGATGCGACGCCGGTCCGGCCGCATCGTCACCGCATGACGCTTGCGGAGCGCTTCGCCGCCGCGAACACCACGCATGATGGCCACCTGACGCAGGAGCAGGCGCGCGCCAAGATGCCGTCCGTGGCGCGCGACTTCGCCGCGATCGACAGCGGCAACAAGGGCTACGTGACGCTCGACGACATCCGTGCGCACAACCATACGCGTCGCGTAGCCCGCCGCGCCGCCCGCGCCGCAGCCGCGCCGAATTCCGCGCCGGCCGACAAGTGAGCGAGGGCACGCCCGAGGCCGTCGCGTTCCGCCTGATGACCAAGATCCTGGAGGGCGCACCGCATGTCACCGGCAAGGAAGAGCTGCTGAAGCTGTATGCCGAGTGCATCGCCACCGTGCGCGGACCGGTCGCGGAGGACTTGCTGGACGCCCTCAACCTCGAGGGCTGAGCATGGCGGCGCGCGGCGGCATGGCGGCGATCGCGTCGGGGCTGCTATTGTCGGCCTGTTCGGTGTTCGGCGTTCGCACCGTGGAGGAGCCGCCGCACCAGGTCGTGCGGCAACTCGGCCCGGTCGAGATCCGCAGCTACGGTCCGCGCCTGGCGGCCCAGGTGGTGGTGGGCGGCAGCGAGATCGGCGCCCGCTCGGCCGGGTTCCGGCAGTTGGCGGCTTATATCTTCGGCGCAAACCGCAGCCGGTCCACGATCGCGATGACGGCGCCGGTCGCGCAATCCGCCTCGCAGTCGATCGCGATGACCGCGCCGGTCGACCAGGCGCCGACGGCGGACGGCAAATGGTTGGTGCGGTTCTACATGCCCGGCAACTACACGCGCGACACGCTGCCCGTCCCGAACGACCCCGGCGTGCAGATCGTCGAGGCGCCCGCGCAGACGGTGGCGGTGCTGCGGTACTCCGGCATCCCGACCACCGCTGCCGGCCGCGACGCCGCCACGCGTTTGCTGGCGGCGTTGGAAGGCAGCCCGTACCGTGCCGCCGGGCCGGTGATGGGCTGGTTCTACGACCCGCCCTGGACGTTGCCGCCGCTGCGCCGCAACGAGGCGGCGGTCGCGGTCGAGCCGCGCGGGTAGACGGTTGAGGATTTGCTGCAAGACACCAAGCCACCGTCATGGCCGGACTTGATCCGGCCACCCAAGACGCCCCCCGACGACATAGCGCAAGTGCTCGCACCACCTTGTCGCGCAATCGCGTGGGTGCCCGGGTCAAGCCCGGGCATGACGATGATCTGGACTGGCTTCAGCCCGCGTCCGAGCCCTTCGCCAACCCTCGCTCCACCAGCCGCGCGTACAACCCGGCCCCAAACGGGATCGCCTCGTCATTGAAGTTGTACTGGGGGTGATGCGGCGCGGGGCCCTCCCCGTTTCCGACCAGGATGTATGCCCCCGGCACCCGCTCCATCATGAACGCGAAATCCTCGGACCCCATCGTCGGGCCCTTCGCGCGGTCGACCAAAGCCTCCCCCACCAAGTCCGCCGCGGCATCCCCGATCGCCTGGGTCTGCACCGGCTGATTGTCCAGCGGGGCGAAGATGCGGCGGAAATCCACGTCCGCCGTGGCCCCGAACCCGGCGGCCACACCCGCCACCACGCCGCGCAGGCGCTCCTCCAACCGGTCCATCACCGGCGTCTTGAATGCGCGCGCGGTGCCGCTCATCAGCGCCTTCTGCGGCACCACATTGTAGGCGTCGCCCGAAACCACCTTGGTCACGCTCAGCACCGCCGTCTCGTTCGGTGCGATGTTGCGCGACACCACGGACTGCAGCGCGGCGCCGATGTGGCAGGCGGTCAGCACCGGGTCGATGCTCTGCTCCGGGTGCGCACCGTGGCTGCCCTTGCCCTCGATGCGGATGTCGAAGAACGCGCCACCCGCCATCGCCAGCCCGGGGCAGATCGCATACTCGCCGACCGGCATCCCCGGGCGGTTGTGCATTCCGAACACGCTGTCGCACGGGAAACGCTCGAACAGCCCGTCCTCCAGCATCGCCAGCGCGCCGCCGATGCCCTCCTCGCCGGGTTGGAAAATGAAGTGCACGGTGCCGTTGAAGTCCCGCGTCTCCGCCAGATACTGCGCGGCCCCCAGCAGCATGGTGGTGTGGCCGTCATGCCCGCAGGCGTGCATCACACCCGGAGTGCCGCTGCGATACGGCAGGTCGTTCGCCTCCAGGATCGGCAGCGCGTCCATGTCGGCGCGCAGGCCGATGCGGCCCGGGCCGTTGCCGGAGCGCAGCACCCCCACCACCCCCGTCTTGCCCACGCCGCGATGCACCTCGATGCCCCATGACTCGAGCAGCGACGCCACCCGGTCGGAGGTGCGGTGCTCCTCCAGCCCCAGCTCCGGGTGCGCGTGCAGGTCCTGGCGGAAGGCGGCCAGCTCGGCTTGATGGCGACGGATGTGGTCGATCGGGGACATGCTGCACTCCAAACGGGTGCAAGCAGGTTACAGCACGCGCCCGATCGCGAAACCCCCGTTGACCCGGCGCGCCCCCACGGGTACCCCGCCGCCTCTTCAGGAGGACGGCAATGGCCAAGGCGGCGGTGGCGGAGTTGGACGACAAGCCGGAAACGGGCGGCATTGCGGCGGACCGGCTGCGCTCGATCATCGACCGCATCGAGCGGCTCGAGGAGGAACGCAAGGCGCTGTCGAGCGACATCAAGGACATCTACAGCGAGGCCAAGAGCGCCGGGTTCGACCCGAAGGTGATCCGCCAGCTGATCAGCCTGCGCAAGCAGGAGCCCGCCGACGTGGAGGAGCAGGAAACCCTGCTGGACCTGTATAAGCGCGCGCTGGGGATGTGAGCCGGGCGGCCCGGCCACCCGTCATCGCGAGCCGCCGCTTGGCGGTGCGGCGATCCAGACCGGCGCGTCCAGACCGGCGCGTCCAGACC
>CAXTBW010000030.1:0-27834 GCA_964242925.1 uncultured Acetobacteraceae bacterium | reverse complement strand
TCCAGACCGGCGCGTCCAGACCGGCGCGTCCAGACCCGCGCGCGCGGTGCGGGCGGCTGGATTGCTTCGTCGCAAGCGCTCCTCGCAATGACGAAATTGGCGCGGCGAGGAAGTCAGGCTTTTGACCGCTGGCATGAGTCGGACGGCAGCGGGAACTCCCGCTCCTAGAACGGCGCCGCGATGACGGTCGCGATCCAGCGGTGCAGCGCGTCGTAGGGCGCGACCAGCCCGAGCCGCCCGGTCGCGTCGTCCCACCAATGCGCGGCGTCCTTCACCGCGGAAAGGCTGTCCGGCAGCCCGTCGGCCCAGCCAGCCAGCGCGTGCCCGTCCAGCAGCAAGCCGACCACGCCCACCGCCAGCAGCGCCAGTAGATGGCGCGGCGTCACCCCGCGCGCCGCCGGCCGGGCGAGCACGCGGGAGTCGGCTCCCTTAGGCGGCTCAGAACTGGAAGTAGATGAACGGAGCGACACCGTCCGGCCCCATCGCGTCGATGCCCACGATCAGCACGCTCGCCGCAGCCGCCTGCGCCCAATCCGGGACGGCCATTACGCGGCGCGCCAGCCGCCCGGTCCAGTCCGGCGGCAGGAACTGCAGCAGCAGGCCCAGCGCCACCAAGGCGACCGTGGCGGGACGCGCCTGCTGGATGGCCAGCGAACCGGACTGCGCGAAGGTCTGCAGGTAGATCACCGCCGTCTCCATCGTGTCGGCGCGGAACAGCACCCAGGCGACGCAAACGACGTGGAACACGATCAGGCCGCCGACCACGGCGCCGAAGCGTCCCTCCAGCCAGCGCGGCGTGACCGGACGCAGCGCCCGCTCCACCACCAAAGCGGCGCCGTGCAGCCCGCCCCACAGCACGAACTTCCAGGCCGCGCCGTGCCACAGGCCGCCGAGCAGCATGGTCGTCATCAGCGCGAAGATGGTGCGCGCGTGCCCGTGCCGGCTGCCGCCCAGCGGTTTATAGAGGTAGTCGCGCAGCCAGGCTGACAGCGAGATGTGCCAGCGCCGCCAGAACTCCTGGAAGCTGGTGGACCGGTAGGGCTGGTTGAAGTTCGGCGGGAAGTAGTAGCCGAGCAGCGCCGCCAACCCGATCGCCATGTCCGTGTAGCCGCTGAAGTCGCAGTAGATCTGCACCGCGTAGCCGTAGGCCGCCAGCAGCAGGTCGAGGCTGCTGAAGCTCGCCGGGTCGAAGAACACCGGGTCGACCAGCTCGGTCGCCAGGTAGTTCGCCACGATCGCCTTCTTGAACAGCCCGCCCAGGATCAGCAGCAACGGCGGCGCCAACGGCAGGCGCGCGGGGGCGTCGGCATACAGCTGCGGCAGGAAGAACGACGCGCGCACGATCGGCCCGGCGATCAACTGGGGGAAGAACGACAGGTACAGCAGCATGTCGTCCAGCCGCCGGCACACCGCGACGTCGCCGCGCCACACGTCCACCACGTAGGAGATGCCATGGAAGGTGAAAAACGAGATGCCCACCGGGAGAATCAGCCCCAGGAACGGCAGCTCCATCCCGGAACCCGCGGCGTGCAGGCCCTCGTTGGCGGCGTGGATCAGGAAGTCGCCGTATTTGTAGGAGCACAGCACGGCCAGATGCGTGGTGATCGCCGCCACCAGCACCACGCGCCCGAGCGAACGCGGCCAGCGCGCGATCAGCAGCCCGGCGATGTAGGTCACGACCGAGCTGCCTGCCAACAGGAAGCAGAACGTCCAATTCCATTGCGCGTAGAAGTAGTAGCTGGCGACCAGCAGCACGGCCTTGCGGGCGCGATGGACGTGCTCGACCGGCGCCAGCAGCGCCACCGTTACGGCGAAGAACACCAGGAAGGCGAACGTCGGGAACAGCACCGCTAGCGCGCGCCCTGCCGGTAGAGGTCGTAGCCCCGCATCATGGTGTCGAACAGCGCCTCTGCGGTCTGCCGATAGCCGTCCTTCAGCAGGTGCACGTGGTCGTGCGCGGCCAGCGGCGGGTCGGTGTCGGCCCAGGGCACGATGGCGCAGTCGCCGCCCATGACGGCGGCCCAGTTCCAGAAGAACAGGTGCTCGTCGTCGGCGATCGTCCGCTCGATGTGGCGCACCTTCGGCAGGTTCACCGGCACGCTCCACGATTGCCCAAGATCGCCCGGGCACGCCACGCCGGCCCCGCCGCCATTGGCGCGCACGCCGCCGAGCGGGCCGACCACCAGGATGACGGCGCTGGGCGCGGCGCGGCGCAGGGTGGCGATGGCGGCGCGGAACACGGACGGATACTCGGCCAAATCGAGGTTGTCCTTGAACCCCTCGTTGGTGCCGAAGGCGAGCACGATCAGCGCCGGCGTCAGGGATCTCGCCTCCAGCTGCAGCACCGCCGGGTCCCATTTGGCCAGCAGCGACGCCTGAGCGCCGATGGTGCCGAGGTTGGACCAGGTGACGCCCGGCGAATTGCGCTCGGCCGTCCACGACAGCAGGTCCACCGGGCCGTCGCCTCGCGCGCGCACCTGCACTGCGCTCGTGGCCGGGCCGGTCGGCGCATGTATCCGCAGCAGCATCGGGCTGCCCGTCGCGGTGGACACCTTCTCCTTTCCGCCATCGCTGGTGGTGATCTCCAGCGTGCCGCCGCCGGGCTGCCCCAGCGCATCGACGAAAACGCGGCTGAGGTCGCCCGGGTCGGCGGTGATCGACATGCTCGCGTCGCTGGTCACCTCCTGCCGCAGGCCGGCCAGGCCGAACGGGCCGGAATCGGTCCCGCTGCGCACCGTGCGCCAGCCATCCGCAGTCACGCTCACCCGCGCCGGCCGGTAGTATTTGAACGGGATGCCGGGCGGCAGCAGCCCGCGCCCGCCATCGCCGAAACGAGCCTGCATCAGTTCGCGCATCCGGCCGCTGAATCCGTCATTGGCGGTATGGCTGTCGCCGACCTGCAGCACGGCGACCCGACGGCTCTTGCCGGCCTGCAAATCGGCCAACGCGGCGTAGAAGCCGCGCAACGGCTCGTACAGCCCGAGTTCGGCGGGCCGGGCGTTGCTGCGCCCGTCGCATCCGCAGAACAGGAAGACCGCGAGCAGAACGATTGCGAGTCGATGCATGGAGGGCACGCGTTCTTTGCTGCAGCCGGATAATGATTGATCGTTCGCGGACGAATCCGTATGGAGGCAGGCTTAGAACAACTCCGATCCCGACGAAAGGCTGACCGTGCCGACTCAATCCTTCGTCCTGTCCCGGCGCGCGTTGCTGACCTCCGCCCTGCTCACTCCAATCGTGCCGATCGCGTCCGTCGCGCATGCGGCGCCGGAACTGCAACAGCGGATCCTGGTCATCGGCGACTCCCAGGCTCAGGGTCTGGCGGGCGGCATCCAGCGGCTTTACCGGGCGGACCATTCGCGCCGCGTGATCGACCACTCCAAGATCTCGACCGGCCTGATGCCGCGCGCCAACTACGACTGGCCGGCGCAGGCGCGGGTGATCGCGGGCGCGGAGCATTATGACCTTGCGATCATGCTGATCGGCGCCAACGACCGGCCGCCGGTGCACAGCGGCGGCCATGTCGACCCGGCCCTGCTCGCCCGGTTCGACGATAGCTACGGCCCGAAGGTCAGCGACATCGCGGCCGACTTCAAGCGGGTGAACGTGCCGCTTATCTGGGTCGGCCACCCGGTCGTGCGCGATGCGGTGTGGAACGAGGACATCGCGATCCTCAACGGCTTGTTCGAGTCGAGGGCAACCGCCGAGGGCGCGACGTTCGTGTCCACCGATATGTTCAAAGGTCCGGATGGCGGGTTCGCACCCTACGGCCGTGGCGTCGACGGGGTGACCACCCGGTTGCGCGCCGATGATGGCGTGCACCTTACTCCCGCGGGGTATGATGTGGTGACCGCCGCATTGTCGCCGCTGTTGGACCGTTACCGCCCAGTCGTTCCGACAGCAGCAACAGCATCCAACCTTTGAGCGGACAGCAACGCTCCGTAAGCCGGGCCAGAGTCGCAGTTGCGCCGGAATTCCGGTGCGTCAGGACTTCCGTGCCATGGCGCTGCACGCCGGAGTTGCCTTAACCCGGCGCGCCATCCTATAGCAGGGGGCATCGAGTGCCTTGCTCGCCGGTCCGCCGGCTGCGAAATCGTGGCGCGGCCGTCCAGGCAAGCGCGGAACGGAGGTCGGTTTTGATAGCTTGTGCGGCGATTGGGGACAGCATCGCGGTGGGCGTCGGCCAGGCGCGTCCGGAATGCGCCACGACGGCGCGCGTCGGCATCAACTCCGTCACCTACATCAATGCGCTGCTGCCGCTGGCGGAGACGGGCGCCGAGACGACCATCATCAGCCTGGGCGTGAACGACGACTCCTCGGTCGACACGCTCAACAACCTGCGCACGGTGCGCCGGCAGATCACCAGCCGCACCGTGTACTGGCTGCTGCCGGGCCTCAAGGACGAGGTCCGCGCCGATATCCAGACCGTGGCCGCCGAGCATGGCGACAAGCTGATCGACACCCGGCCGTGGGTCGGCCGCGACCATCTGCATCCGAACGGCGCCGGCTATCAGCAGATCGCAGCGCAGAGCTATGGCAACGGCTTTATCCCGAACTACCCAGTGCAGCAGTTCTCCCCCATCGAGGTCGCGGAGGCGCCTGCCCGCGCGCGGTTGCCTGACGAGTCGCCGTTCCACGTCGATTACGGGCAGATGGCGCCGCAGCGCACCGCGCACACGCAGCAGCATGAGCTGCTGTATTTCTTCGGGCAGCCGCATCGGCTGTCCAGCATGGCGACGCCGCGCGAGCGGGTTCGCAATCTGCGCCAGACCGCACGGTTCGAAGCGCGGGCGTCCCACCAGGGCTACAGCCAGTCCGAGGTCCGGATGGCGGCCACGATGCTGCAACTCCCGACGCCGCCACGCCAGGACTCCTTTCCGCGGCGGGCGGCTGCATCCAGTCACGGCACTGCCTGGCCCTCTACATACGTCGGCAGCCCGGCTCACGCGTCCGCCGCGTTGCAATTTCCGCCGCACACGGCGTCCGTTCATGCAGCGACGGCTCACAGCGCACCGCTCCACAGCGCGGCGCCGCCGTCCCATGCCGCGGCGCGCACGGCCCAGGCTTGCGTGAGTTACAAGGCCTGCGGCCACTCCGTAAGAGGGTGATGCCGCGGACGTTCACTGCTCGGTAACGCTTCTGCGGTAAACCTTGCCGGGTAGCCGGCGGGACCGACACGATGCTCGATTGCCTCATACTGGGTGACAGCATCGCGGTTGGAGTGGCGCAGATGCGTCCAGCTTGCGAGAGCGCCGCGCGAGTCGGCATCAACTCCTCCAGCTTCATAACGACCATGCTGGGGGCGGCGCAGCGCAGCGTCGAGTCGGTTGTCATCAGCTTGGGTGTAAACGACGGCCCCGCGATGGCCACGCTGAGCAATCTTCGCCGGCTGCGGGTCGGCTTGCAGGCGCATCAGGTGACGTGGCTGCTTCCAGGACTGAAGGACGAGGTGCGGGCCGCGATCCGGACGGTGGCGGGGGAGCATGGAGATCGCCTGGTCGACACCAAGCCGAACGTCGGTGCGGATCACCTGCATCCCAACGCCGCCGGCTACCGGCTGATCGCCGCCGCCACCCTGGGCGCCGCCTCAGCGCCTGTTGCAGTGGCCCAGTTGCCCGCGATGTTCCATCCGGCCATCGCGCTCAATGCGCCGCAGTTCTTGCCTATGGCGCACATGCCTGGCGCGCACCCGTCTCTGCAGGACGGCTTTCCGTTCCGTCGCTGGTTGCCGGCAGGCGGCGTTCAAGGCTTCGGCTTGGTGCCTTCTCGGGTCAGCACCGCCTCGTCGGCCTCGCGCTAGGCGTGACAGTGCAGGTCAATTAGCGCCGTTTGACGACTGTCATGTCAGGGCCTGCGACGGGCCGTGGCTAGTGAAGTAGCCCCAGTTGGACGGTCCGGACCCTAATTTGGATTTCCAGCGCACGTGAGACCCCGTGGATACCAGGGTCAAGCCCTGGCATGACGGTATGGGAGACAGTTTCCGTCACTTGCAACGACGGCACTCCCCGTGCTGGGCAGCCTTGTGTTTGACCCATATACCCTGGACGCGCAAACGGCGGCTCAGCTGCCGGGTAAGCGTCCTTGCCGCCGTAATTCGTCAAGCCAAACGCGTCGGTGCGATGTGGGCGCCCGAGTGGAACCCCGGCACGACGGTAAAGCTCGCACCGACCCCACTCGCACCGAGATGCGCTAGATTAGACGTCGCGCTTGGCGCCGTTCCCGGTCGAGCACACCTGCCGCAGGATCGTCCGGTGCGGTTCCCAGTCGGCCACGGCGCGGAGCGCGTCGAGGCGCGGCATCGAAACCGCGCCTGACCGCAGTTCCAGCAGACCGTCGCGGCGCATCTGCTGCACCGTCCTGTTGACGTGCACGACGCTCAAGCCGAGCGCGTCGGCCAGCATCTCCTGCGTGAGCGGGAAAGCGAACTGGCCGTCATTCGCCAAGCCCACGGTCTGCAGGCGGTGATACAGTTCCAGCAGCAAGTTGCCGAACCGCTCGTACGCGGTCTGACGGCCCAGCCGGGTTATCTGATCGCGCAGCAGGGCTTCGTCCAACAGGTGCATGACGCGCAGGCCCTGGCCAAGGCCGGGCGCCTCCAGCCCCTGCGACCCGGCCGCATGATACAGCGATGTCACCTCGACCATCCGAACTCGCGTCAGCGCGACAGCCGCGCAGGGCGCCGGCAAGCAGGGTGCGACCACGCCGACGATGTCGCCTGGAAGGAGGAACGAGATGATTTGCCGCCGCCCGTCCGGCAGCAGCCGTTGCCGGCAAGCCCAGCCAGACAGGATCGCCATCGGCGGCGGGCTGTCGCCCTCGCGATGGATGTCGCTCCGCGGGGCCACATCCCGCACCGGACGGTTCGCCAGATCGGAGACAAGGGAAGCATCGCTGTCCGTCAGCGCCGTCAGGGCTCGCAGCCGCCGCAACAACGGCGCCATGTCGGACGCTTGCGAATTGCTGCTCGACTGTCCGTAAGTGGTTTGAAAGCGATGCGGCAGCGCCATGGCGTAAACCCTTCATCATCCAGACCAGACGGCGCAACTCGTCAAAGCGCGCATTGTCATGACGACCTGAGTCGCAAGTCTTTCGTTGATAACCATCTTTTGCGTCAGAGTAAACAACTATCCACCGTTCACGAGGCCGTGAGGAATGCGGTTGCAGCCTCGATTGCCAAGTTTTACTGGAGACGAGCAATCTTAAATATTGCCACAAGCTGATATGGTCCGCCCATCAAATCGGAGGCGCACGGCATGCAGCATTTCGCTCTCCCAAAACAGGACTTGGTTCAAGAACCCGCTGACGACGCGGCCAGGGACTTAGGTCAGAGTTTGCCTCAGGCTCTCGTCGCGCGCTTGGCGCGGTTGGAAGACGAACTCCGGCGGAGCCACGCCGCGCTCGAAGCCAACGCCATCGCGTTCCGGGCGGCCGAGGACGCGCAGCTTCGCGTCGTGGCTGGGCTGCAGCATCGGATGAAGAACATCCTCGCCGTCGTGCGCTCCATCAGTTCGCGCACGCTCGAGATGACCGATTCGATGGAGGCCTACGCCTCTCACTTCTCCGGCCGGCTCAACGCGCTTGCGCGCGTGCAGAGCGTGCTGGCGCGCGTTCCCGGCGGCGTGGACCTCGAGGACCTGATCTGCGACGAGTTGGACGCCTCCCTGGCGCGCGAGGACGAGCAAGTCGAATTCGCCGGCCCGCGCGTCATCCTCAAGGACAAGGCCGTCGAAGTTCTCGCGATGGCGTTGCACGAGTTGTGCATCAACGCCCTCAAGTTCGGCGCGCTGTCCCGGCCAGAGGGACGCCTCGCGATCCATTGGCGCGCGGTTGACGCTCATCTGCACCTGCATTGGAGCGAGCAGGGGGTGGCGGTGCTGAACCCCGACCCCGCCCGGGTCGGCTTCGGCCGCGACTTGTTGGAACGCGGCTTGCTGTACGATCTAGGCGCCACCGCCACGCTCGAGTTTGCCCCCGGCGGCGTCCAATGCACGATCGAGTTGCCGCTGGGCGAACGGATTGCGATGGCCGAGGAGCAGCAGTGACCCCGGTGAAGTCGCCGCTGACCGGCCAGCGCGTGCTGCTGGTGGAGGACCGTTTCCACGTCGCCGAAGAGATGCGGCGCATCGTTCAATCGCTCGGCGGGACGGTCATCGGTCCGGTCGCCACGGCCGACGGCGCGCTAGCGCTGATCGCAAGCGGCGCGCCCGACCTGGCGTTGCTCGACATCGATCTGGACGATCATTCGGTCTACCCGGTCGCCGCGGCGCTGCTCGCGCTCCAGGCGCCGTTCGTGTTCGCCACCGGGTTCGAGCAGTGGATGGTGGATGCGCGGTTCAGGGACGTCCCGATCGTCGCTAAGCCGATGACCACCAGGGGGTTGCTGGCCGCGATCCGCGCCTTGCGGCCCTTGCAGGCGGCTTGAACCAAGCCCGCTACGGCGACAGGTCCTCCAGCCGGCGTCCGTTCGTCCGCGGGCCGAGGAAGCCGACCACCAGGACGATGCACAGCATGGCCGCGCTGATCATCACGAACACGCCCAGTTGGCCGCCTGCCGCCAGGATCGCCGCAACCCAGTAACCGACGAAGATGGAGCTGACCCGGCTCCAGCAGAAGGTGAACCCGATCGCCTGCGCGCGGATGCGCGTCGGGAACAGCTCCGCCGCATACGGGTGGAACACCGCGATCAGCCAATTGTTGCAGAGCGTCATCAACACCCCGCTGAGCAGGATCAGCGGCAAGGTGGGCGCGAAGGCGAACCCGAACCCGAACCCGGCGATGCCGACCGCAGCCAGCACCAGCGTCCATTTCCGCTCGAACCGTTCGGCGAACACCATGCCCAGCACCCCGCCGAGCGGCGCCGACAGCAGGATGACGCTGGTGTAGGCGAGCGAGTGGATCACCTCGTAGCCGCGCAACTCCAGCATCCGCGGCACCCACGAGCCGAAGCCGAACACGGAGATGGTCTGGCAGAACTGGAACACCGACATTGCGAAGGTGCGGGGGAAGTAGCGCCGGGTCAGCAGCTCGGTCCAGCTGCCGCGCTGCGCCGGCGGCTCGCGGAAGGCCGGGTCGGGCGGAGGCAAGGCGCCGCACTCCGCCTCGACCGTCAGCTCGATCCGGCGCATTGCCGAGTCTGCCTCCGCGAGGCGCCCCTTGCTTTCCAGCCAGCGCGGCGACTCGGGAACGGCGCGCTGGATGAAATACACCAGCGCCCCGCCCAGCGCGCTGATCGCCACCACCCAGCGCCAGCCGGACACGCCCAGCGGCGCGTAGGGGGTGAAGAACGTGCCGATCAGGACCGAGCACGGCGTGGCCGACAGGATGAACGCCATCGCGAACGCCATGTAGCGGCCGCGCAGTCGCCGCGGCAGCAGCTCGGCCAGGAAGCTGTCGTTGTTGATCAGCTGCGTGCCCACGCCGATGCCGGCGCCCACGCGCAGCACGTCGATCAGCTCCGGCGAGGACGAGACGGCGATCGCCAGGTTGCACAGCGAGTACGCCACCATCGACCAGATGAACACGAAGCGCCGGCCCAGCACGTCGGATAGCCGGGTGAACAGCACCGCGCTGAGGAACATGCCGAGGAAGAACGAGGCGAGGAAGCTCGCATAACTGCCGAAGTCGAACAGCCCGGCGGATCTGACCGTGAAGATGCCGTCGCGCACCAGGCCCGACTGGATGCCGGCGGGCATGAACAGCTCGTAGAACTCGAACCACCCGCCGACCGCGATCAGCAGCACCGTGCGCCGCAGAGCGCCGCAGGCGGGCAAACGTTCGATCCGCGCGGTGATGGCGTGCCGCATGGCGCCGGGACTGACGCCCAGATCCTGTGTTGCGCTGCTCACGCGCCGTTCTCCCCACTATGGCGGCGGACGTTAGCTGCGGGGCGCCGCCGCGGCCAGTCTACCGCGTCCCACGCGCGTCCAGCCGCGCTTCGAGACGGCCGGCGGCCAGCGAGATCGGCCAGCAGATCGCGAAATACAGCGCCGCCACCAGCGGATACACCACCATCGGCTGGAACGTGACGTTCACCATCAACTGCCCGGCGCGCGTCAACTCCACGAACCCGACGATCGCGGCCACCGAGGTGTTCTTGATGAGCTGCACCAGGAAACCGACCGTCGGCGGGATGGCGATGCGCGCCGCCTGCGGCAGGATCACGAGGCGCAGCGTCCGCCAGCGCGGCAAGGCCAGGGCGGTCGCGGCCTCCCACTGGGTGCGCGGGATGGCCTCGATCGTGCCGCGCCAGATGTCGCCCAGGAACGCGGCGGAATACAGCGTGAACGCCAGCGCCACCGCCGGCCACGGGTCCAGCCGCAGCCCGGTGACCACCGCGAGCCCGTAGAACGACAGGAACAGCTGCATCAGCAACGGCGTGCCCTGCAGCAGCAGCACGTAGGCGCCCGCCACCCAGCGCACGCCGCGCGCCGGCGACACGCGCATCAGGGCGACGACGAAGCCGCCAATGCCGCCGCCGATGAAGGCCACCGCCGTCAGCGCCACCGTCCAGCGCAGCGCCTCGAGCAGGAAGACGAACTCCAGCCCACCGAAATCCCGGCTCATCGGCGCATCGCCGGGAAGCGGCGCTGGAAGCCTGCCCAATACAGCCAGTCCAGCAGCAGCCGCGCCGCGACCGCCATCACCAGGTAGATCAGCGTGGCGGCAAAGTAGAACTCGAAGCTGCGGAAGGTGGTGGATTGCAGCGAGTTGACGGTGGACGTCAGCTCCTCCGCGGAGATCGCCGAAACCACGGAGCTGCCGAGCAGGATCAGGATGAATTGCGCCGCCAGCCCCGGGTAGCTGACCCGCACGGCCGGGAACAACACGACGTGGCGGAAGATGCGCAGCCGGTGCAGGCCCAGCGCCCGCGCCGCCTCGATCTGGCCATGCGGCACCGCCTCGATGCCGGACCGCAGGATCTCCGTCGCGTAAGCGCCGAAGTTGATCGCCAGGCCCAGCACCGCCGCCTCGTCCGCGTCGATCCGCAGGCCAAGCGGCGCCAGCGAGAAATACAGGATGAACAACTGCACCAGCAGCGGCGTGTTGCGGATCACCTCGACGTAGGCGCGCACCACCAGGCGCAGCACGCGCCAGCCTGACCCGGCGGCGTACGTGCAGGCCATCGCCACAACGAGGCCCAGGGCGAACGCCGCCAGCGACATCCACACCGTCGCCAGCGCGCCGTCGAGCAATGTCTGCCGGTTGTCCCAAACGACGCCGAACTGGAAAGCGTAGTTCACGCTTAAGCGTTGGCAGCTACAACGTTGGCAGCTACAACGTTGGCAGCTCTGGCAAGTCCACGCCGGTGTATTTCTTGTACATGTCGGGCAGCACGCCGTTGCGCGCGTTCAGGAACACCCAGGTGTTGATCCAACCGCGCAACTCGTGGTCGGCCTGGCGCACGATCGGCGCGTAGAACGCGCGGGTGACGATGAACTTGGTCGCGAGCCCGGCGCCCGGGTTGCGCGCGATGACGGCGTTCATGGCGAACTCGGTCATCGCGATCGCGTCCACCTGGCCCGACAGCACCGCCTGGATCGTCGCGCTGATGTCGTCGAACCAAACGATCCGGGCGCCGGGCGGCAGCACCTTCGGCACCGTCGCCTCCTCCAAGGTCGCGCGGGTGATGCCGATGCGCTTGCCCGCCATCTCCTCCGCCTTGGTCACCGCCGTCTTGGCCGGGCCGAACACCACGATGGTCAGCGCGCCGGTCGGGTTGCAGAACGCCACCGTCTTGGCCCGGTCGAAGGTGATCGAGATCGACGACAGCGTCACGTCGCAGCGCCCGGCCAGCAGCGACGGGATGCGCTGGGTGGCCAGCACCTGCACCAGGTCCAGCTCGACGCCCATGTCCTTGGCGAGCTGCTTGCACGCCGCCACCTCCACCCCGTCCGGCTTGCCGTCCGACCCGATCGTGCCGAAGGGCGGTGAGCTGGTGTCGGTGGCGATGCGGATCACCCTCTCCTTGATGATGCGGTCCAGGGTGGACACGCCCCCCACGGCCTGCGCCGCGGCCGGCTTGGCGAGCGCCGCCAGCGTCAAGCCGGCGAGCCCGGTCCCTGCGATCAGGTTGCGGCGGTCCATGGTGTTCCCCGTTTGCTTATCTTCTTGGCCGCGAGTGTCCCCTGCCGGACGCCCGCGTGGCAAGCGGCCTTCTGCTCCCTCTCCCGCAAGCGGGAGAGGGCTCTTTCAAGTGTCAGTCCGGAAACGGGTAGGCGTCGAGGTATTGCTGGTACTCGGGCTCGACGTCCACGCCGACGCTGTCCAGGAAACGCACTACGGCGCAGTAGAAGCTGACCGTGACCACCAAGTCCGTCAGGCATTCGTCGTCGAGATGGGCGCGCAGGGCATCGAACGTGCCGGCTGCGATGCCGGGGCCGGCGACCGCCTCGCGCGCAGCGAGCAGGACCGTGCGGGCAGCCTCGTCCAGGCCGCTCGGCTGGCCGGCGGACTCGGCGACCAGGCCGCGCACATCCGCGTCGGACACGCCGAAATCCATGCCGATCTTGATGTGATGCGACCACTCGTACGGCGCGCGCGCCTGCCAGCCCACCTGGAGGATCGCCAGCTCGCGCAGGCGCGGGTCCAACTTGCTGCCGTAACGGATGTAGTGACCCAGCCCATGGAAGGCCCGAGCGGCGCCAGGGCTGTGAACCATCACCCGGTGCAGGTTGATGTTGCGCTCCAGCAGATCCTGGTCCTGCGGCGCCAGATCGGCCCGCTCGCGATAGGTCAGCCGCGCCATGTCCGTTCCCTCCCCGGTCAGGCCGCGATCATGCCTCGCGGTAGGCCGCGACGTCGATCTCGACCAGCGCGCGCCGGGCCAGGCCGGTCACGCCGACGCAGGTGCGCGCGGGCAGCCGTCCGGCGGGGAACAGGCTGCGCCACACCTCGTTCATCTCGGCATAGTCGCGCTCGAAGTGCGTGAGGTACACGCGCGCCTGCACGATGTCGGCCCACGCCATCCCGCAGCCCTCGAGCACGATGACCAAGTTGTCCGCCACCCGCCGCGTCTGCGCCGCCACGCCTTCAGGCAGGGCGCGGCTGTCGTCCTCCGGCCAGGTCGGCATCTGCCCCGTCACCAGCAGCCAGGGGCCGATGCGCACCGCGTGGCTGAACGGCGCCACCGGGCTGGGCGCGCCGGCGATCATGCGGAAGTCGGGGGTCATGTCTTGTTGGGGTCGGCAGCAGCGGGCGCGGCTGGCGCAACAGGAGCGGTTGGCTCAGCAGGGGCGTCCTCGCGGGAACCGTCGACGCCGGCCGGGTGCGGGCGGTTCATCATCGCGCCCGTCATCGGGATGAAGAACACCCCCACGTCGCGCTTGGAGTGCACCTTGCCCTCCGCGTCCTTGGTGTAGATGTACAGGACCTGGCCGCGCTTGAACGGCTGGCCGATCGGGATGATCATCCGTCCGCCGGGCTTCAGCTGCTTGAACAGGTCCGGCGGCGTGTATTGCGCGGCGCAGGTCACTATGATGATGTCGAACCCGCCTTTCACCTCCGGCCAGCCGAAATACCCGTCGCCTACCCGGCTCTCGATGTTGGTGTAGCCCAGCGGCGCCCACAGCTTGGCGACGGCGTGGCCCAGCGGCTCGATGATCTCGATCGAGTAGGCCTGCTTCACGATGCGCGACAGCAGCGACGACTGGAAGCCGCTGCCGGTGCCGATCTCGAGCGACACCTCGCCCGGCGCCGGCTTGCACACCTGCGACATGTAGGCCTGCCCCAGGTAATCCGACAGCGCCGAGCCGTAGCCGAGCGCCCATGGCTTCGGGTCCGCCTCATACGCCTCGCCCGACAGCGCGCGGCGTTCGGCGTAGTTGTAATGGTAGTATTCGCGCGGCACCGCCTCGAACGCGCGCATCACCGCCGGGTCGGCGCTGCCCAGCCGCTCCTTCAGGTAGGACTGGATGCGGGCCAGCGCCGCTGGCTTGCGCGCCTGGATCGCGTCGAACTGCGACTGGCTCAGATCGACCGGCCGGCCGGACTTTCGCATCGCCTCCTCGAACATGTCCCGCGTCCAGACGGGCGCAGCGAAGGCCTTCGGCGCGATGGACGCGCTGACGGCCGCGCCCAGCAAGGTGCGGCGGGTCAGGTGAGGGATGGCTGCCACTGCTCTGTCTTCCGGAAGGAGGGATACAACGTTAAGCAAACGCAATACAGCACGGCGGCGGCGAGTAGAACCCAGCCCAGGCCGCCCTGTGTTGCCAATAGGTTCGCCAGTGGCGTCGCCACCACACTGAATGCGCCGTTCACCGCCCAGGCGAACGGCAGCATCGGCCCGGCGGCGACGCGCTGCAGCCCCAGCGGGAACGGCATGCCCAGCGCCACCGACACGGGCGCCACGGCCGCCACGACCAGCGCGGCGCGGGCGAGCCAGGGCCAATCCAGCGTGGCGAGCATCGCCGGCAGCAGCCCAACATAGGCGGCCACGCACCAGGCCACGCCCACCGCGGAGGCTAGCGCGATGCCGCCTTGCCCGACCCGCTCGGCCAGCAGGCTGCCCAGGCCGGAGAACACCAGCATTGCCGTGAGCACCAAGGCGAAGGCGGAGGTGCGGTCGTTCAGATACAGGCTGGCGCGCTCGATCGTTGCGATCTCGATGAACAGGAAGCCGAGGCCCAGGCAGGCGAAGTAGATGATCGGACGGACGATTCCGCCTGGCGCGCGCAGCCGTCCACCCGCGAGCACGGGGACCAGCAGCACCAGCAGCGCGATGACCGCCGCCTGCGCCAGGACGGCCAGGTTGACCAACTGCCCGATCTCCGCCTGCGGGAGGATCTCCAGGCGACGCAGGATGGCGCCGAGATGCGTCAGCCGCAGCACGTCGTAGTAGGCCGGCCGGTCGAGGGTCGCGGGCGCCAGCGAGAACGCAGCGTCCGAAACGGTCGGCTCGCCCCGCAGCACGGCGCCCGCTTCGTCCGCGATGGCGTCCTCGGCGCCGGCGCCGGAGGTGACCCCGCCATCGTCGAACGACACGGCGGGCAGGTCGTTGTACAGCCCGGCCCGCGCGCCGGCCACGTCGATCCCCGGGTAGTAGGACACGTCGAATGACCGCGCGTCGCACCAGGCGCGAATGGCGGCGATGCGGGCGGCGTCCCAGGGCGCCGGCGACAGCAGGATGCGCACGTTCCAGGCGGAGCGGTAGACGACGACATGCTGCGCCGGGTCGGCCATGCCCGAAGCGAGCAGCGCCTGCCGGGCGGTCGCCAGCACGCGCAACGCGTAGACCGGGAACTCGCGGATCGAGACGGGGACCGACACGACGCCGCCGCCGCTCACCGCGGCCAGGTCGGCGGCGAGCGCCTGGACGGTGAAGGCGGTGCTGTTGGCCTCGGCGGCGTCCAGGAAGTCGCCGGACACGTCGACCAGGTCGTACCCGGTCCCGCGCGACGCCGCCGCGAGCGCGCCCTCGGGGGACAGGCGAACCCGCGCGTCCATCGGCAGCGCCGGAGAGTCGCCCAGCCCGTGCCGCAGCGCGCCGAGCACCACCGGGTCCGGCTCCAGCGCGTCCACCTGGCGGGCGCCCAGCGCCAGCGCCTCCGCCACGCGGAAGCCGCCGGAGGACCCGGCGAGCAGCACCCTCGCCCCCGGCCGCAGCGCGTAGGGCAGTGCGGCGAGCGTGGCGGGGGCGTATCGGGTGTCGAGCGCGCCGGGCTTGGGCAGCGCCGCGACACGGTTGCCGTCGCGGTACAGGCCATAGGTTTGCGGCGGCCCCGGCAGGTTCAGCAGGCCGAGATCGTTCGACAGATCGGTGTCGACCCGCTCGGTAAAGTCGTCCAGCAGGGCGTAGAGGCCGCGCGGCGAGCGGATCTCCGCCAGCACCCGGCTGTCCGGCACGTGCAGCGGGGCGTAGATCGCCTTGAAGTCGTTGTAGGCCGCCTGGCTGCCGGTCAGCAGCCCGGCCTCGCACACCCCAAGCGCCACCAGTCCGGCGATGCCAGCCCGCCGCGCGGGTCCGAACGCGGTGGCTGCGGCAAGCGGGAGGAGCAGCGCGGGGACCAGCAGGAACGGGTGCACGACGAACATCAGCCCCAGCACCAGCGCGGCGCCGGCGCCGGCGCCCAGCAGGTCGGCGCCGTACACGCGCGACACCTGATCGCTGTTCAGCATGAAGCACAGGCTGATGTACAACCCGGTCAGGTAGAAGAACGGCAGCAGCACCGCGTAATACAGCGCGATGTTGCCGATCTGCGGCAGGTAGGTCGCGGCGTTCTGCAGTTGAAGCGGGTTGAACGGGTTGGCGGTCACCGCCCAGAACCCCGCCGCGGCGGTCACGACCAGCGCCACCGGCAGCCACGACAGCAGGCCGCGCGCGTGGCGCAGGATCACCGGGCGAGCCAGCGCCGCCGTGACGCCGCTGAACGCAAACCCGACCATCACGATCGAGATCACCCAGTAGCCGTATTCGGACCACTTCGCGACGGCGAAATACCGCGTCAGCGCCGTCTCCAGGCCGACCGCGGCGCCCGACACCAGGAACAGCGGCAGCAGGCGCGCGCGAACTGGGTCGGTCATTGCGGGTGCACCGTGTCGCGGATGAAGCCCAGCATCTCGGCGTTGAAGCGGTCGCCGTCGTCCACGAACAGCGCGTGCCCGGCGTCGTAGTAGATGTCCGCCTGCACATTGGCGTGGCGCGTCTGCAGGTTCTCCGCCTGCCCGGACAGGCCGGGGCGCACGATGTACAGGATCGGCTTGCGCACCATGTAGACCGCCTCGCGCCAGAACGTGCGCGGCACAGGGTAGGCGAGCAGCGCGGCCGACGCGTCCGGCGGGGTGCGCAGCGCCGTCTCGGTCAGGCGGTCCAGATACGCCTCGTCCTGCGGCTGGCGGAACATGCCGCGGACGAAGCGCGCCATCGCCACCTCGCGGTTGGCGCGCGGCGCGCGCGGCTGGAAGGTTCGCGGCCGGGCGACGGGCGCCGGGTCCTCGCCGACCGAGTTGTCGATCAGCACCATGGCCAGCAGCTTGCCGTCGCCGGCCCCGTGCACGTAGGCCAGGTCGTCCAGCACGCCCAGCGACCAGCCGACCAGGATCACCTGCCGCCCACCCAGCACGCGGATCAGGTCGCCCACGTCGGCGCCGCGGCGGAACGGTTCGTAGCCGCCGGCCGGCGCGTCGCTGTCGCCCTGGCCGCGCGGGTCGAGCGCCACGACGTGGTAGTCGCGGGAGAAGAAGTCGATCTGGCGCTGGAAAATCCAGGCCGGCATGGTCCAACCCGGCACGAACACGATGGTGGGGGCGAAGTTCGGCCCGGACTCGGTGTAATGCAGCCGAACGCCGTCGCTGGTGATGAAGAACCGGTCCGCCGCCCGGGCCGCGCCAGGCAGCAGGAGGCAGGCGAGGACGAAGACGTGGTAAAGGCGCCGCATGGCGCGTTATGGCCGGGCAAACCCGGTTTGTGTCAACCGACGCGGCAGGAGCATGCGATGGAAAACAACCGAGGCGCGATTGCCGCCCTGATCGCGGTGTTGCTGGTGGTGGCGGCCGGCCTTTGGCTGGCGCAGCACTTGCGGGCGGACGCGCGCATCCAGGATTGCGTGATGTCGGGCCGCACGAATTGCGCCGCGATCGCGCCGCCGCCGCCGAAGTAGTCACGATATCACGTCAGGCAGCGTCGCGCTCGCGGGGTCGGTTGCCGTCCCCGCCCGCCGATCCTACACCACCACCACGTCGTCGCCGCGAAGGAGCCCGCCATGGCCAGCTATCAATATGCCTACGTCATGAAGGACCTCACCAAGGCCTACCCGGGCGGGCGAGAAGTGTTCAAGGGCATCACCCTGTCCTTCCTGCCCGGAGTGAAGATCGGCGTGCTCGGCATCAACGGCGCCGGCAAGTCCACCCTGCTCAAGATCATGGCCGGGCGGGAGAAGGAGTACGGCGGCGAGGCCTGGGCCGCGGAAGGCGTGCGCGTCGGCTACCTGGAGCAGGAGCCGCACCTCGACCCGGACCTGACCGTGTCCGAGAACGTGATGCTCGCGTTCGGCCCGCTGAAGGCCGCCATCGACCGGTTCAACGCGATCAGCGAGGAATTCGGCGAGCCGATGGACGACGACAAGATGAACACCCTGCTGGCCGAACAGGCCGAGCTGCAGGAGAAGATCGACGCCGAGGACGGCTGGGAGCTGGACCGCCGCATCGAGATCGCGCTCGACGCGCTGCGCTGCCCGCCGCCCGACAGCCCGGTCACCAAGCTGTCCGGCGGCGAGCGTCGCCGGGTCGCGCTGTGCCGCCTGCTGCTGGAGAAGCCCGAGCTGCTGCTGCTCGACGAGCCGACCAACCACCTGGACGCCGAGAGCGTCGCCTGGCTGGAGAAGACGCTGCGCGAGTACCAGGGAACGGTGATGATCGTCACCCACGACCGCTACTTCCTGGACAACGTGACCAACTGGATCCTCGAGATCGAGCGCGGCCGCGGCTACCCGTTCGAGGGCAACTACTCCTCGTGGCTGGAGCAGAAGCGCAAGCGGCTGAAGCAGGAGGAGAAGGAGGAGAGCAGCCGCCAGCGCGCGCTCGCCGCCGAGCAGGAGTGGATCCAGTCCTCCCCGCGCGCCCGGCAGACGAAAAGCCGCGCCCGGATCGACAAGTACGAGCAGATGCTCGCCAAGTCCGCCGAGCTGGCGGGCAGCACGGCGGAGATCGTCATCCCGCCCGGGCCGCGCCTGGGGGGGACGGTCATCGAGGCGGAGCACCTGCGCAAGGGCTACGGCAACCACCTGCTGATCGACGACCTGAACCTCAAGCTGCCGCCGGGCGGCATCGTCGGCGTGATCGGGCCCAACGGCGCCGGCAAGACCACCCTGTTCCGCATGATCACCAAGCAGGAAGTGCCGGACTCCGGCGACATGCGGATCGGCGAGACCGTGAAGCTGGGCTACGTCGACCAGTCGCGCGACAGCCTGGACGGCAGCAAGACCGTCTGGGAGGAGATCAGCGGCGGCACGGACGTGATCTACCTCGGCAAGCGCGCCGTGCAGTCCCGCGCCTATGTTGGCGCCTTCAACTTCAAGGGCAGTGACCAGCAGAAGCGCGTCGGCGTGCTCTCCGGCGGCGAGCGCAACCGGGTGCACCTGGCCAAGATGCTCAAAAGCGAGAGCAACGTCATCCTGCTCGACGAGCCGACGAACGATCTGGACGTGGACACGTTGCGGGCGCTGGAGGAGGCGCTGGCCGAGTTCGCCGGGTGCGCCGTGATCATCAGCCATGACCGCTGGTTCCTGGACCGGCTGGCCACGCACATCCTGGCGTTCGAGGGCGATAGCCATGTCGAGTGGTTCGAGGGCAACTTCCAGGCCTACGAGGCCGACAAGCGCCGCCGACTCGGCGAGAACAGCACCGACCCGCACCGCATCAAATACCGCCCGCTCGCGCGCTAGGGCCGCCCGGCTTGTGCACCCGCTGCGCACCGGGCGGCTGCTGCTGACGCCCTACCAGGCGTCCGACCTGGCGGAACTGGCGGCGTTCAAAGCCGACCCGCTGACCTGGGCGATCATGCTGGGCGGCGTGCGCACCTACGCGCAGACCGCCGAGGAGCTGGCGGGCGAGCTGTCCTACTGGGCGTCGCACGACGTCGGCATGTGGACCGCGCGCAACCTGGACGGCGCCCTGTTGGGCGTGACCGGGTTGCACGACCGGCCGGATGCGCTCGGCACGGCGTTGCGGTTCGCGTTCCACCCGGCGGTGCGCGGACAAGGCTTCGCGCGGGAGGCGGCCGGCGCCGTGCTGCGCGACGCGCACGACCGCGCCGGGCTGACCCGCGTGGTGGCGGTGGCGCGGGAGTCCAACATCTCATCGCGCACCGTGCTCGGGGGTATCGGAATGCGGGAAGTCGAGCGATTCACCCGCGCCGGCTGCGAGATGCTGCTGTACGAGAGCGTGCGACCAACGCGTTCGCAGCCATAGCCGGATCGGGCCGCGCGCCCAGATGCGGCGGATGACCTTATCACGCGCCGATGGACTCGCCCGCCTCCATGAAGCTGCCGCCGGGCTTGGGCGGGCGTACGCCGCGGGCCGCAATGCCGACCGCGGCCCTGGCCAGCCGACCACGACCGCCCTATCGCCCTACCTGCGCCGTCGCCTGCTGCTGGAGCGCGAGGTGGTGGACGTCGCACTCGAGGCGCACGGCCCGGCGGCGGAGAAGTTCGTCCAGGAGGTGCTGTGGCGCGGCTACTTCAAAGGCGATTTGGAGACGCGCCCGGCGCTGTGGACCGGCTACCTGGACCTGGTCGCCGACGGCCGGGCCGGGTTGGCGGGCGGCATGGCCACCGCGTACGAGCAAGCCGTGCTGGGCCGCACCGGAATCGATTGCTTCGATGCCTGGGCGCAGGAGCTCGTGGCCGAGAACTGGCTGCACAACCACACCAGGATGTGGTTCGCCTCGATCTGGATCTTCACCCTGGGCCTGCCCTGGGCGTTGGGCGCCGACTGGTTCATGCAGCACCTGGTCGACGGCGACCCGGCGAGCAACACGCTGTCGTGGCGCTGGGTCGCGGGGCTGCACACGCGCGGGCGCGCCTACGCTGCCCGGGCGGAGAATATCCGCCGCTACACCGACGGGCGGTTCGACCCTGTCGGGTTGAACGAGAACCCGACGCCGCTGGACGAGCCGGAGCCTCCGCCACCCGCCAAACTCTGCGCATTGAAGAAGCCGCCGGCGGGAGACGTCGCTCTGCTGCTGCATGTCGACGACTTGAGCCCCGAGAGCCTGCCGCTCGGAGACGCCAGGGTGGTGAGCGTGGCGGGACTGGTCGCGCATGCCGATCGCGCCGCCCCCGCCGTGGTGCAGGCCGACGAGTCGGCGATGGACGACGCGCTGGCGCGGGCGGCTACGCATTTCGGCTGCCCCGCCTCACGCGCAACGCCGGGCTGGGCGGGCGACCTGCCGGTGGTGGCGGCGTATGCGCCCGTCGGGCCCTCCGCCGCCGCGTTGCCGGCGTGCTTCCGGGTGCGGCGCGCCTGGGACGACGCGGTTTGGCCGCGGGCGACGAAAGGCTACTTCCAGGTCCGCGCGGCTATCCCGGCTATTTTGCGCGCGACATGATCTTGGCGGCGGGCAGGCTGATCACCGTGCGCAGAGCGGCCACCCGCACCCGTTCGAGATGCACCACCGCCAAGCCGCTGGCCGCGATCACGACGGCGCCGACCAGCACCCAGCGGTCCGGCGCCGCGCCGAACGCCAGCAGGCCCAGGACGGACGACCAGATCAGCTGCGCGTAGGTGAGCGGCGCCAGCACGCTGGCGCGGGCGTAGCGGTAGGCGAGCAACGCCAGCCATTGCCCTCCGGAGGCGACCACGCCTACGGCGGCGCAGAACAGCCCCTGCTGTAGCGTGATCGCCTGCAGGAAGAACGGCAGCGCGGCGAGCAGCAGCAGCAATCCGGTCGCCGCGCCCCACAGCAGGGTGACGGTCGAGCGGTCCACGCCCACCAGGCGGCGGGTCAGCAGCATCGACATGCACCAGAACAGCGACGACGCGAGCACCAGCAGCGCCGCCGGGTGCACGCCGCCAATGCCGGGCCGCACGACGATCAGCACGCCGGCGAAACCCGTCGCCACCGCCGCCCAGCCCAGCGGGCGCACGGTTTCGCCCAGGATGGGAATGGCGAGCACGGTGATCAGCAGCGGCGTGACGAAGTTGATGGCGGTCGCCTCCGCGATCGGCAGGTGGCGCAGCGCCAGGATGAAGCACAGGGCGCTGCCGAGGGCGCCGACCCCGCGCAGGACCTGCAGCCCCGGCCGACGGCTGCGAAACGAGACATGGCGACGGCGCAGCAACGGTGTGGCGGCTAGCGCCACGAAAACGGCATAGCGGATGGTCGCCAGCTCGACCGCCGGCACGCTGACGGTGATGTATTTCGCCATCGTGTCCGACAGCGAGAACAGCACGGTCGCGCCCAGCATGAGCGCGCCGCCGCGTAGGAGGTTGTCCGCCACGCTCGCAGCTAAGCACGCCAGGCCGCGCCACGACCCGTGCCCAGTCGGCATGGCTTGCTGCACGGCTCTGCAACGGTTGGCCTATGCTGCCGTGAGAGTGCCCTGCTCCCCCAAACCGTCATGCCCGGGCGGAGCAGCCTCAAGGTTCCGACGGCGAAGCCGGTGGAATGGCTGCGGAGGGTTGACCCGGGCGCCCACGGCACCCCGTCGGTGGCGTCGAGCCGCGTTAGTTTCGCTGTTGCCGTTACCCGTGCGACCAACGCGTTGGCGCTGCGTGGATGCCCGGGTTAAGCCCGGGCATGACGAGTGGAAGGGCGTGACGGTGGGCAACGGGGAGGTGGCGCCTCACTCCGGCTCCGGGCGCCCCCGCCGCATGCGCCCCTGCGACAGCTCGGCCACGATGCCGTGCAGGGTTCGCACCTCCTGCCTGGTGACCTCGCCGCGTTGGAACAGGTGGCGGATGTTGCGGATCATCCCCGGCCGCTTCGGCGCGTTGCGCAGGAAGCCGCACGCGTCCAGTTCGGCCACCAAGTGGTCCAGCAAGCCGTTGAGCGCGGCCTTGTCGGCGACCGCCGTCTCGTGGGTCATCAGCACGCGGCCGGGCGTCGCGTCGGCGGCGGTCCACCACTCGTAGGCCATCACCATCACGGCCTGCGACAGGTTCAGCGACATGAAATCCGGATTCAGCGGGAAGCGCACCAGCGTGTCGGCCTGCGCCATGTCGTCGTTGTCGAGGCCGGCGCGCTCCGGGCCGAACAGCAGGCCGCAGGCAAGGCCGCGTCCGGCCGCCTCGCGCAGGTCGGCGGCGGCGGCGCGGGCGGTCATGACGGGCTTCACGATGTGCCGCGGCCGTGGGCAAGTGGCGAACACGCGGTGCAGCCCGGCGACCGCGCTGGCCACATCCGGGTGCACCGTGGCGGCGTCTAGGATGCGGTCGGCGCCGGAGGCCATGCGCCACGCCCGCTCCTGCGGCCAGCCGTCGCGGGGCGCCACCAGGCGGAGGTGGAACAGGCCGCCGTTGCCCATCGCGCGCGCCACGCTGCCGATGTTGTCGGCGAGTTGCGGGCGGACCAGCACGACGACCGGACTGCCGGGGATGGGCGCCAGATCGGCCCCGCCGTCGCGTCCGGTCAATCGTCGCGTCCGGTCAATGCGGCGGATGCCGGGCCAGCCAGCCGCGCATGAACGCTTCCTCCTTGGACTGCGACGCGACGACAGCGCGGGCGAGGCGTCGCAATGCCGGGTCATGGCCGTAGCGCAACTCGACGGCGGCCATGTCGATGGCCCCCTGGTGGTGCGGCAGCATGCCGCTGACGAAATCGCGGTCGGGGTCGCCGGTGTAGGGCTGGTCCATGCCTTTCATCATCGTTTCCATCGCCTGCTTGTAGGCGATGGTGGCGGGCGTGTCGGGGGTTTGCGCGGCAGCCGGAACAGTGGCCAGCAGCAGCGCGATCAGGGTCGAGCGCAGCATCTTATTCCTTTCGCCAAGTGGTGCCAGCCGGGCCGTCCTCCAGGATCACGCCCTGCGCGGCCAGCTCCGCCCGTATCGCATCGGCGCGGGCGAAGTCGCGCGCCTTGCGGGCGGCGATGCGTTCGGCGATCGCGGCCTCCACCGCCGTCGCGTCCGCCGTGCCGCGGAACCACTCGGCCGGGTCGGCGCCCAGCAGCCCGAGCGCCGCACCGCCGGCCCGCAGGCCCGCGGCGGCGTCCGCATCGCCCGCCAGCGCCCGGTCGGCCAGCCGGTGCAGGTGCGACAGCGCCAACGGCGTGTTCAGGTCGTCGCACAACGCGTCCACCACCTCCGCCGGCGCGTCCGCCCCTGCTGCGCCAGCCCCCAATGCGCGATAGAACCGGTCCAGCTCGCGGCGGCTCTCGTCCAGCGCGTGCGCGGTGAAGTCCAGCGGCGCGCGGTAGTGCGTCCGCAGCAGCAGCAGCCGCACCGCCTCGCCCGGCGCGCGGGCCAGCACGTCATGCACCGTTGTGAAGTTGCCGAGCGACTTGGACATCTTTTGCCCCTCCACCCGCAGCATCCCGTTATGGATCCAGATGCGCGCGAACCCCTCGCCGGGGAAGGCGCAGCAGGATTGCGCGCGTTCGTTCTCGTGGTGGGGGAACAGCAGGTCGGCGCCGCCGGCGTGGATGTCGAAGCTGGCGCCCAGATACCGCCAGGCCATGGCGCTGCACTCGATGTGCCAGCCGGGCCGGCCGCGGCCCCAGGGGCTGTCCCAGCCGGGCAGATCGGGGCTGGACGGCTTCCACAGCACGAAGTCGCCGGGGTCGCGCTTGAACGGCGCCACGTCCACCCGGGCGCCGGCGAGCAGCTCGTCGGGGCTGCGGCCGGACAGGGCGCCGTACTCGGGATAGCTGCCGACTGCGAACAGCGCGTGGCCTTCGGCGGCGTAGGCGTGGCCGGACGCGATCAGCCGCTCGATCAGCTCGATCATCTCGGGGATGTGCCCAGTCGCGCGCGGCTCCACGTCCGGCGGCACGACGCCCAATTGGGCCATGTCGGCGTGAAAGTCGGCCAGCGTGCGCTCTGTCACCTGCGCGATGGTCTGCCCGGTGGCGGCGGCGCGGGCGTTGATCTTGTCCTCGACGTCGGTGATGTTGCGCACGTAGGTGACGCGCGGATACAGCCGCCGCAGCAGCCGGACCAGCACGTCGTTGACCACCTCCGGCCGGGCGTTGCCGATATGGGCGCGGTCGTAGACCGTCGGGCCGCACGCGTACATGCGGACATCCGCCGGGTCGATCGGCGTTAGCGGCTCGCGCCGGCGGGTCATGCTGTTGTGCAGGTGAACGGTGGGCATGGCGGCAGGTTCTGTCGCAGGCAAGCTGTTGGCGCAACCGGGGCGTTAGAAGATCGCGGCGCCGCTGCCGGCGTTGTAGTTGAAGCTTTTGGAGAACGGCAGCGCCTGATTCAAGTACTGGTCGACGAACAGGTCGAACTCCGCAATGTCGCTCTTCGGCACGAAGATCACGTCGGACGCCTGCAGCAACAAATCATCGCGCGGGTCCGCGGAGCCGGTGAAGCGGCGCACGTTGACGGTGCGCACCATCGGCGTGTGGTCGGCCCGGCGGCGGATCACCACGACCTCGGCCGAGCGCGCCGTGTTCAGGAAGCCGCCGGCCATCAGCACGCCCTGCAACACGTCGGTCGGCCCCGGCAGGGCCACCACCCCGGGGGTCTTCACCTCGCCGCCGACGTAGATGCGAGACGAGGCGTAGGTGCGCACCACCACGTCCAGCTCCGCCACCCGCAGCTTGGACGCGTAGGCCTGCTGCAGCATGGCGCGGAAGTCCGCGACCGTCATTCCGCCGGCCCGCACGGCGCCCAGCAGCGGCACGGTGATGCGTCCGTCCGGTCCCACGACCAGCTTGGCGTCGTTCAACTCCGGGTTGAGCAAGAAGCGCAGGTCGATCTCGTCGCCAGCCGCCAGCAGGTGCGGCGGCGTCTCGTCGGACCAGGGCGCGAACCCCTGCAACGCCGTCGGCATGATCGTGACATGCTGCGAGCAGCCGGCGAGCAGGACGCATAAGACGAGCAGGAGGCGCAAGGAGGAACCCTTTCGCGCGCGTTAGAGCAATCGATGGCAGAAACGACCCGCTTTGCCCAGCGTCCAGGCGGCGCGCGAGTTGTCCGGGCGCCTCGTTCCATGGCAGAGTGCAATAGGGCGGACATCGCGCGAGCTGGTTGCGAGTGGGGAAGCATGGACACTGGGAAAATGGCCGCGCAGATGGCCGGCGCGGACGGCTTCATCGCGGCGCTGGACCAGAGCGGCGGCTCGACGCCGGGCGCGCTGCGCGATTACGGGGTGCCGGAAACCGCCTACCATGGCGACGACGAGATGTACCGCATGATGCACGAGATGCGCGTGCGGATCATCTCCGCGCCGGCCTTCACCGGGCGGCGCATCATCGGCGCGATTTTATTTGAGCGCACGATGGACGGCCAGGCTCACGACAAGCCCGTGCCGACCTTCCTTTGGGAAGACCGCGGCACGGTTCCGTTCCTCAAGGTCGACAAAGGGCTCGAGGCGGAGAAGGACGGCGTCAGCCTGATGAAGCCGATGCCGGGCCTGGACGACCTGCTGGCCCGGGCGGTGAAGCTCGGCGTCTACGGCACTAAGATGCGCTCGGTGATCGCGCATGCCTCGAAGGACGGCGTGGCGGCGATCGCCAAGCAGCAGTTCGAGATCGGCGCGCAGATCGCGCGCCATGGCTTGATGCCGATCCTGGAACCAGAGGTCTCGATCAAGAGCCCGGACAAGGCGGGCGCCGAGGCGCTGTTGCTGGACGCGCTGCACCGCGGGCTGGACGCCCTGCCCGAGGGCAGCAAGGTGATGCTGAAGCTGACCATCCCCAGCACGCCGGACCTGTACGCGCCGTTGATCAAGCACGACCGGGTGGCGCGGGTGGTGGCGCTGTCGGGCGGCTACAAGCGCGACGAGGCCTGCCGACTGCTGGCGCTGAACCACGGCCTGATCGCCAGTTTCTCCCGTGCGCTGGTGCAGGGGCTGACGCGCGACATGAGCGACGCGGCGTTCGATGCGGCGCTCGGGTCGGCGGTGGAGGAGATCTACCAGGCGTCGGTCGTCAAGCACTGAGCGGCTGACCGTTGGCGGCCGATCACGAACTGGGTGCGCTGGCGGTAACGCACGGCAGCGACAAGTGGGGGCCGCACAGCTACACGCGGCATTACGAGGCGCAGTTCCAGCGCTTTCGGGACCGCGACATCGCGCTGTTCGAGATCGGCGTTGGCGGCTACGACGACCCGGCGCTCGGCGGCGGGTCGCTGCGCATGTGGGCCGACTACTTCCCGAAGGCGGCGATCCACGCGCTCGACCTGCATGAGAAGCATCTGCAGATCGATCGCGTGCAAATCCACCAGGGCAGCCAGACCGATGCCGGGCTGTTGCGCGCGATCAGCGCCGAGGCGGGCGGGTTCGATATCGTCATCGACGATGGCAGCCACCTGAACGCCGACGTCATCCAGTCGTTCGAAGCGCTGTTCCCGCTGCTCAAGACCGGCGGGCTCTACGTGGTGGAAGACGTCCAAACCTCCTACTGGCCGCGGCTCGGCGGGTCGTCGGCGCATCCGGACCGGACGCGGACGATCATGGGCTACTTCAAGGGACTGATCCACGGCATCAACCACGCCGAGATCAGCCCCGCGCACTATCGGCATAAGCCCTACGACACGGAGATCCTGTCGATCGCGTTCTATCACAACCTGATTTTCGTCCAGAAGGACGACAACTCGGAGCCGAGCAACATCCCGCCGGACGACCCCTTGCGTGAGGACGACGAGCCGGACGCGATCGAATGAGCGGTCGCTACCTGGTGCGGCCGGCCGCCTCGGAGAAGTAGAGCACGGTCAAAGCCGCGGTGAGCGCCACCGCGTTGGCGTCCGCCGCGTCGACGATCCGCCCTTCCATCCGCACCAGCGTGCCGGACCGGCGCGGCTCCGCGGAGACCACCGTCCACTCCATCAGCATGGCGCGATTGACCCGCACCGGGCCGCGGAACTGCACCTGGTAATCGACGCCCACGACCGGGCGCCCGTGGTTCGGCGCGGCGCCGAAGCCTCGGCTGACCGCGCCGGCGAGCAGCGCGGAGGTATGGGCGCCGCTGGCGATCAACTCGCCATACCGGCTGGCGGCGGCGAAGGCGTCATCGTGGTGCAGCGGGTTGAAGTCGCCGACCAGGGTCGCGCCGGCCTTGATCGCGGCTGCGTCCAGCACGAGCGGCAGCGCGAATCCGGCGCCGACCGGAGGAGGCGCGGCGACGGCATCCTGCGTCATGCTGATCGTTCCCGCTGCTTCGCCCGCCACACGCCTTACCCGTGCTTGACCCGGGCGCCAACGCCATTCGCGCGGATAGGTGGTCCGAGTGCTGGAGC
>CAXTBW010000029.1:0-42893 GCA_964242925.1 uncultured Acetobacteraceae bacterium | reverse complement strand
TTCATTGCAGCTCCGTCGGTTTGCAGCCGGTCTCGGGCAACGGCCGGAACGCCTGCGCGCCAGGCACGGTCTGCAGGATCTGTTCGTAGTCCCACGGACCGGTGGACTGCGCCGGCGTCTTCACCTGCACAAGGTGCATGTCGTGCACCAGGCGGCCATCCGCGCGCAGCCGGGCGTCCGTGGCGAAGATGTCGTTCACTGGGGTGGCGCGCATCCTGGCCAGCACGGGCGCAGCGTCGCTGCTGCCGCACGCCGCGACCGCGGCCAAGTAGTGCGCCACGGCGGAATAGGTGGCCGCGTGGTCCATCGACGGCATGGCGCCATGCCGCGCGAAGAAGCGTTGCGACCAGGCGCGGCTCTCGGCCGTGCGGTTCCAGGTGAACGCGGTCATCAGCATCAACCCGCCAGCGACCGGCAGGCCGAGGCTGTGAATGTCCGTGTTGTTGCACAGCATTGGCGCCAGCGTCTTGCCGTCCCGGACCAGGCCGAACTCGGCGGCCTGCTTCACCGCGCTGATCATGTCCCCACCCGCGTTGGCCAGGGCGATCACCTGCGCGCCGGAGGCCTGCGCCGCCAGCAGGAAGGCGCTGAAATCCCCCGTGTTGAGCGGGTGCCGCACCGACCCGGCCACTGATCCCCCAGCGGCGAGCACCGCGGCGGACGCATCGGCCTGCAGCGCTGCGCCGAACGCGTAGTCGACGGTGATGAAGAACCAGCTCGCGAGGCCGCGGCCCACCAGCGTCGTCGCGACGGAATGGGTCAGCGCGTAGCTGTCGTAGTTCCACGACAGCGCGGTCGGCGTGCAGAACTTGCCTGTGAAATCGTTGGTCCCCACAGCGATGGCGATCGCAATGCGGTCGTGCTCGCGCGCCAACTGCTCGACCGCCAGCGCGACGGACGAGTTGTCGAGCCCGACGATCATGCCGACATCCTCCTGATCGTACCAGCGCCGGGCGATGGCGGACCCGATGTCCGCCTTGTTCTGGTTGTCGGCGGGGAGGATCTCGACTGGCCGCCCGAGCACGGCGCCACCCGCGTCCTCGGCCGCCATGCGGGCGGCAATCACGGAGCCTGGGCCGATGCTGTCGGCGTAGAGGCTGCTCATGTCGGTCAGCACGCCGACTCGCACCGGCTTGGCCTGCGCGCGGACGACGCGCGTCAGCGCCAGGGAGGCGGGGGCGGCAAGCAGGGTGCGGCGGCCGAGCGGGTGAGCCATGGACGATCCCGTCTTTTTTGCTTGCTCGCAGCGTAGGCCCGGCCAGGGCGCGATGCCAAGCCGCGGCGGCCGACAAAGCGGCTATCAAGCGGCGAGCGGTTCCCTTACGGTCGCGCAAAAATAGGGAGAAGACGCCATGACGCTTCATCGTCGCGGAGTGTTGGTCGGCGCGGCCGGATTGGCGCTGGCCGGACGCGTATCACGCGCCCAAACGACGGCCCAATCGCCCTCGGTCAAGATCGGCGTGCTGGCGGACTTCTCCGGTCTTTACAACGACATGCTCGGACTGCCCGGGGTCGCCTGCGCGAGGCAGGCGGTGGTGGACTTCGCGCCGCAGGACAAGGGCTTCGCAGCCGAGATCGTGTTCGCCGACCATTTGAACAAGCCGGACGTGGGCGCCACCATCGCGCGGCGCTGGTTCGACACCGAGGGCGTCGACATGCTGATCGCCGGGCCGAACTCCACGGTCGGGTTGGCCGTCTCCGCCATCGCGCGCGACAAGGACAAGGTGTGCTGCGGCGTGGCGGTGACCGCCAGCGAGTTCACCGGCGCCCAGTGCACCCCGAACACGGTCAATTGGACCTACGACGCCTACATGCTGTCCAAGGCGGTGGCGGCGGAGACGGTGAAGGCGGGTGGCGAGACCTGGTACTTCCTATCGACCGACAACTCGTTCGGCGCCTCGCTGCAGGCGGAGACCAGCCGGTTCGTGGCGGAGGCGGGCGGCCGCGTGCTGGGCAGCGCCAAGTGCCCGCTGGGGATCACCGACTTCTCCGCCATGCTGCTGGCCGCCAAGGCGAGCGGGGCGGACGTGCTGGCGCTGGCGGTGGGCGGAACGGACACGATCAACGCGCTGAAGCAGGCGGCCGAGTTCGGCCTGGTGGGCCACATGAAGATGGCCGCGCTGGTCGTGTTCCTGGGCGACATCCACGCTGCGGGGCTGGAGACGATGCAGGGCCTGCTGTTCACCAACAGCTTCTACTGGGACCTGAACGATCGCACCCGCGCGTTCACCAAGCGGGTGCTGCCGCACATGGGCGGTTCCTATCCCGGGATGACGCATGCCGGGTCGTACGCCGTCACCATGCACTACCTGAGATCCGTGGCCGCCATGGGCGTGCCCAAGGCGAAGGCGAGCGGCGCGGCGGCGACCGCGCAGATGAAGGCGCTGCCGACCGACGACGACGCGTTCGGCCCCGGCGCCGTCCGCGCCGATGGCCGCGCCGTCATCCCCGCTTACCTCCTGCAGGTGAAAACCCCGGCGCAGAGCCACGCCGCCTGGGACTACTGCAACGTCGTGTCGACCCTGGCGCCTCCGCAAACCGTGCGCCCGCTGGCCGAGACCGGCTGCCCGCTGGTCAAGGGATAGCCGTTCTCCCCACCCCATCCGTTGTTCGGGCGCCGTCCGCCGGGACGCCCTAGCCCCCCGGCGCGGCCGACAGCAGGTCGGCCAAATCCAGCCGCCGGGTGAACATGGCGATCGACCCATCGGGTGCGCGCGGCCACTCCTCCTGCGGGCGGTCGCGGCAGAGCTCCACCCCGTTGCCGTCCGGGTCGGACAGGTAGAGCGCCTCGCTCACCCCATGATCCGACGCGCCGTCGAGCTCGATCCCCGCCGCGTTCAGCCGCCGCAGCGCGTCCGCCAGATCGGCGCGGGTCGGATAGAGGATCGCGGTGTGAAACAGCCCCGTCGCGCCCGGCGGCGGAGGCGAGCCGCCGAGGCTTTCCCACGTGTTCAGCCCGATATGGTGATGGTAGCCCCCCGCCGAGATGAACGCGGCCTGCGCGCTCCGCTGAATCAGCTCGAAGCCGAGCACGCCGACGTAGAAGGCCAGCGAACGCTCAAGGTCGGCCACCTTCAGGTGCACGTGGCCGATGCGGGTTCCGGGTGCGATCGGCATGGACCTTACTCCTCCTGCGCCACTGGATTGCGCAGCGTTCCAATTCCCGTGATCTCCACCTCCACGACGTCGCCCGGCCGCATCCACAACGGCGGCGTGCGATATGCGCCGACCCCGCCGGTGGTGCCCGTGATGATCACGTCGCCGGGAACCAGCTCGGTGAACGTCGAACAGTAGGCGATCAGCTTCGGGATGGTGAAAACCAGATCGTCGATCGTTGCGCGCTGCACCTCGGCGCCGTTCAGCCGGGTCACGAGACTCGCGGCCGACACGTCCCCGGCCTCGTCCGGCGTCACCAGGAATGGGCCGAAGCCCCCGGTGGACGGGAAGTTCTTGCCCGGGCCGAACTGGCTGCTGTGGCGCTGCCATTCGCGGACCGATCCGTCATTGTAGCAGCTGTAGCCCGCAACCACCCCCAGCGCGTCCGCCTCCGCCACGTGGCGCGCGCGGCGGCCGACGACCACGGCCAGCTCGCCCTCGAAATCCAGCGTGTCGGACACCTTGGGCCGCAGGATCGGCTGGCCATGGCCGACCTGGCTGTTGGCCCAGCGGGTGAAGATCGTCGGTTGCTTGGGCGGCTCGCGGCCACCTTCCAGGATGTGACTCAGGTAGTTCAGGCCGACGCAGATGATCTTGTCCGGGTCCGGGATAGGCGGCCGGAACGCCACACCCGCCAAGGCCAGACGGGGTAGGCCGGCGGTGTCGCGCAACAGGTTCGGCAAATCGGGCAGCGCCGCCCGCAGGCTCGGCGCCCTGCTGGCGCATTCGATCACGTCGTCGCCGTCGGCGATCCCCCACGATGCGACGCCGTTCGCGGTGAAGCTCATCAGGCGCATGGGATTGCCTCCGGTCAATTGATGCAATGTGCAAATCTGCGGCAAACAGGCCAGTGTCCGCCGCCGTTCGCCGAGGATACCCGTTGCCGTCCGACAAGCCACCCCGGCCCCACCGGGCCATCGCGTTCTTCGCCCTTGGCGCGATCCTGCTCGTGGCGGGCGGCATCGCGCTGCTGTCGTTCGACCGGCCGCTGGTCCGCATCGCTGACCCGCAGACCGACAACGCCTACGTCGGCGGCGACACCGTGACGATCGATGCGCGCGTGCAGGGCTACCTCGTGGCGCTCCCCATCACCGACAACCAGCCGGTTCGCGCCGGCGACGCGCTGGCGCAGGTCGACGACGCCGACTACCGCGCGCAGGCCGACCAGGCGCGGGCGATGCTGGCGGCGGCGCAGGCGCAGGTGCAGAGCATCGACGCGCAGCAGCGCCAGATTGACGCCCAGATCGGCCAATCGCAGACCCAGGTGGCCTCGCAACAGGCGGGCACGGTCAGCACGTCGCCCGAACTGGTGCGGCAGGAGCGCCTGGTCAACACGGACGTGGGCCTGCGCCGCTCGCTGGAGCAGGCGCAGGCGCAGCAGCGGCAGAACGTGGCCGGCATCGAGTCCGCCCGGGCGTCCCTGCAGGTGCGGCAGAAGCAGCTGGACACGCTGGCGGCGCAGCGCGAGCAAGCCTTGGCGAACGTGGCGGCGCGCCAAGCGGATCTGGACCTGGCGCTGATCAACCTGCGCTGGACCCGCATCCTGGCGCCGGCCGACGGCACGCTGGGGACCCGCCGGGTGCGGGTGGGGGACCTGCTGCAGCCGGGCGCCACCGTCACCGATCTCACCCCGCTCGACACCGTCTGGGTGGACGCGAGCTTCACCGAGCGGCAAATCCCGAACGTCGCCCTGGGCCAGCCGGCGACCTTGCGCATCGACGCGTTCCCCGGGCAGCCGGTGGACGGCCACGTGACGGGGCTGGCGCCGTTGACGGGCAGCCAACTGGCGGCCGCGCCGGCGGACAACGCCACGGGGAACTTCACCAAGGTGGTGCAGCGCGTGGTCGTGCGCATCGCGGTGGACTGGCATGGCAGCCCGTTGCGCGGCCTGCTGCGGCCCGGCATGTCGGTGCTCGCCACCGTCCACACGGGGGCCGTCTAGCGCATGGGCAACCTGGTGGTCCGCGCGTTCGTGGTCGCGTTGGCGATCCTGGGCGTGGCGGCGTTCGCGATCGACTGGAACCAGCTCGTGCTCGCCGGCAGCCGGCGCAACACCGACGACGCCAACCTGCAGGGCGACGCGGTGCGGCTGCAGACCCGGGTCCCGGGCTATCTGAAGGAGGTCCCCGTGACCGACTACCAGGCGGTCCACCGCGGCGACCTGCTGTTCGCCCTGGAGGACGACGACTACCGCGCCCGCGTGGCAGGCGCCGAGGCGCAACTGGCCATGGCGGAGGCGGCGGTGCGGGTCGCCTCGGCGCAGGTCGCGCAGGCGGTGGCGCAATTGGGCGTGGCGGCGGCGTCGATCCAGCAGGCGGACGCCTCGCTGGTGCAGGCGCGGCAGGAGCGAGACCGGCAGGCGGCGCTGCTGCACACGGAGTCCTACCTCGCGCGCGACTGGCAGAACGCCGTCTCCAACGAGCAGAGTCAGCACGCCAACAAGGAAGGCCGCATCAAGGACCTGGCCGCGGCCAACGCGGAGGTCGACGTGCTGCGCGCCCGCCTGGAGCAGGCGCGGGCGCAGGCGGACGACAGCCGGGCGGCGCTGACCTACGCGCAGGTGCAACTGGGCTACACGCGGATCACGGCGCCGGTGGACGGCATCGTCACCGCGCGGCTGGTGCGCCGCGGCGCCTACGTCGCCCCGGGCGCCAGCCTGATAACGCTTGTGCCCACCCAGCCGGTCTGGGTGGTGGCGAACTACCGCGAGGTGGCGCTGACGCGGATGGGCCCCGGCCAGGATGTGGAGCTGCACGTCGACGCGCTGCCCGGCCTGACCTTGCACGGCCACGTCGACAGCATCGGCACGCGCAGCCAGGCGGACGGCTCCGTCCTGGCGCCAGACCGGGCGGCGGGGAACTTCACCAAGGTCACCCAGCGCGTGCCGGTCAAGATCGACCTCGACCCGCGTCCGGACCTGGCGGACCGGCTGCGGCTCGGCCTGTCGGTGGAAACCTGGGTGGAAACGGGCGCGGCGCCATGAGCCTGTTCGGCCCCTTGTCGCCGCCCCCCATGCCGCCGCCGAAAGGCCCGGACGGCAGGCCCCAACCGGGTCCGCCGCCGATCACCTGGACGCTCGCCATCGGGCTGGCCGGCGCGGTGCTGGGATCGCTCGTCTCCAACCTGGACACGCGGTTGACGGCATTCTCACTGGCCGACCTGCGCGGCGGCGTCGGCCTCGGCGTGGACGAGGCGTCGTGGGTGTCCACCGCCTACAACATAGCCGAGGTGGCGGTGGTGCCGATGACGCCGTGGCTGGCCACCATCGTCTCGCCCCGGCGCGCCATCGCGGCGGCGGCGGCGCTGCTGACGATCGCAGGCGCCTTCGTGCCGGCGGCGGCGCCGCATTTCGTGGCGCTGGTGTCGCTGCGCTTCCTGCAGGGGATGGGCGGCGGCGCGCTCATCCCGCTGTTGCTGCTGAGCGTGCTGCGGTTCGCGCCGATGCACCAGCGGGTGTTCGGGCTGACCGTCTACGGCTTCGTCACCACCGCCACGCCGCTGTTCGCCGAGCCGCTCGCCGGCTGGCTGACCGACGCCGTGGCCTGGCAGTCGATCTTCTACATCAGCATACCCATCGGGCCGCTGGTGGCCCTGATGGTGCTGTTCGGGATGCCGGTGGAGGCGGTCAAGGCGGAGGTGTTCGCCAAAACCGACTATGCCGGCATGGCGCTGCTGGCGCTGTTCGCCGGGCTGCTGACGGCGGCGCTAGCCGAGGGCCAGCGGCTCGATTGGTTCGACTCGCCGCTGATCGACTCGCTGTTCCTCGCGTCCGCCCTGTTCCTGGCCGCCTTCGTAGCGCTGGAACTGACGCTGAAAGACCCGTTGATCGACCTCAGCCTGCTGCTGCGTTTCAACTTCAGCGGTGGCCTGCTCATGGTGTTCGCCTTCGCCTTCGCCTCGCTGTTCACCGGCAGCATCATCCCGATGTACGGCACCGAGGTGCGCCTGTTCCGCGAGTCGCAAGTCGGCGCCATCCTGGTCTGGGGCGGCGCGGCCCAACTGGCGGTGGCGCTGGTCATCCCCTTCGTGCTGCGGCTGCTGGAGGCGCGGGTGGTCATCGCGCTCGGCCTGTTCGGCGCGGCGATCGGCTGCCGGCTGGCGACCTTCATCGACAGCGACTGGGTCGGAGCCAACCTGCTGGCGGCGCTGCTGCTGCAATCCGCCGCCCAATTGGTGCTGCTGGTGCCCATCGTGGTCGTCAGCACGTCGACCCTCCAGCCGAAGGACGCGCTGTCCGGCGGCACCATCTTCAACGTGTGGCGCGACCTGGCCATCAGCGCCGCGGGCGCCGTGGTCGGCGGCGTCCTGACGGTGCGGGAGCGGGTGCATTCCTTCTATATAACCGACCATCTGGTGGCCGGCGCCCCCGCCACCGTGCTGCGGGAGGCCCAGGGTGGACTGGCGGCGCTGGCTGGCGTCGCCCGCGCGCAGGCGACGGCGCAGGCCAGCGCGGACGCGTTCGGCTGGCTGGGCGTCGCCATGCTGGCCGCGTTCGCCATCACAGTCTTGCTGAAACCGACGCCGATCCCGTTCCCGCCCAAATGAGGCGCGTGCTCGCCGCTCTGTTGCTGTGGCCAGCCGCAGCGCTCGCGCAGCCCGTCGTCGACCCGGCGTTCGATCGCGCGCTGTCGCTGGCCTACCTCTACAACCCTCAGTTGGGCGTCGAGCGGCAGCGCCTGCGTGAGACCGACGAGGGCGTGCCGCGGGCGCTGTCCGGCTGGCGGCCCACCGTGGCGCTGCGCGGTTACGCAGGCGCCTCGGCGGTGTTCGACAACGGCGACACGCAGCACTCGCCGGAACGCCGCACGCCGCAATCGGCCGACTTGGCGCTGACGCAGCCGCTGTACACCGGCGGCCGGGTCGGCGCGCAGGTGGCGCAGGCGGAGGCGCTGGTGCTGGCCCAGCGCGCCGCCCTGCTCGCCAGCGAGGCGGCGGTGTTGCTGGCGGCTGGAACGGCCTTCCTGGACGTGGCGCGGGACGCTCGGATCGTGCTGCTGAACCGCAACCAGGCGGTCGTGCTGGAACGCACCCTGCGCGCCACCGAGCAGGAGTTCGCCGCCGGGTCGGTGACGCAAACCGATGTGGCGCAGGCGCGAGCGCGGTTGGCGGACCAGCGCGCCAACGTGGCGCAGGCGGAGGGCGACCTGGCCACCTCCCGCGCGCGGTTCGAGCAGCAGGTGGGGGCGCCGGCGGGCGCGCTGGAGCTGCCGCGCCTGGCGCTGCCGCTGCCCGCCAACCGGCAGGCCGCGCTGGCGCTGGTCCCCGACGGCAACTTCGACCTGGCGCAGGCCCGCAGCACGCTCGAGGCGAGCCGGCAGGGGATCGACATCGCGCGCGCCGGGCTGTTGCCGCGGGTGTCGATGGAGGTGCGCGGCAGCCGGGTGAAGGAAACCGACGTGCAGGTGCTGCACCAGCGCGACAATATCGCCGAGGGCACGCTGCAGTTCACCGTGCCGCTGTATCAGGGCGGCGGCCCGGCCGCGGAGACCCGGCAGGCCAAGGAGGCGACCGCGCGCAGCCTGCTGCAGGTGGACGTCGTGCTTCGTCAGGCCCGGCAACAGGCGCAGTCCGCTTGGGACATGCTGGAGGCTGGCCGCACCCGCATGACCCAGGCGAAGGTGTCGATCGAGGCGAACACGCTGGCCTCGCGAGGCGTGGCGCGGCAGCAGAGCGTCGGCGCGCGCACCCTGCTGGAAGTGCTGAACGCCCAGCAGGAGCTGCTGACCGCCGAGGTGAACCTCGCTCGCGCCACGCACGACGAGGAGATGGCCGAGCTGCAGGTGCTGGCCGCGACCGGGCGGCTGACGGCGGAGGCGCTCGGGCTGCACGCGCCGCGCTACGACCCGCGCGAGCACTACAACGCGACTCGCGACCGGTGGCAGGGGCTCACGCCGTCGCCATGACGAGCGTGGCGCGGAACCTGCTTGACTTGTTCTAGCCGCAGGCGATTGTTACGTACGCCAGAACAGGAGGCACGTGATGCAGGTCCTTACCCGCCCAGAGATCGACGTCCTCGATGTGGAGCGCCGCGAGGCCCGCATCGACATGGCCGCAGCCCACCGCCTCGCGGTGCTGCACGACTTCCACGAGGGCATCGACAACCATTTCACCCTGAACGTGCCGGGCCGCCCGGGCCGCTTCTTCCTCAACGCGTTCGGCCTGCACTGGAACGAGGTCACGGCGAGCAACCTCATCGAGGTGTCCTACGAGGGCCAGGTGGTCGCCGGCGAAGGCGTCCCGGACCGCTCCGCAATCTGCATCCACGCGCCGATTCACAAGAACGTGGCGGGCGCGGAATGCGTGCTGCACACGCACATGCCGTATTGCACCGCGCTGACCCAGCTCGAGGACATGACGCTCGAGATGACCGGCCAGCCTGCGCTGTACTTCGCCGACAAGATCGCCTACGACCGCGAGTACAACGGTTACGCGGACGACCTGGAGGAAGGCGAGCGGATGGCCGCCCTGATGGGCGACAAGCCGATCCTGTTCCTGGCCAACCACGGCGTGGTGGTGAGCGGGCGCACTGTCGCCTCGGCGTATCACCGGCTGTACTTCCTCGAGCGCGCCTGCCGCACGCAGCTGTTCTCGATGTGGACCGGAATGCGCCGCAAGTTCGTCGCCGACGACATCCTGGCCAAGGTTCGCGTGCAAGCCGCCAAGCCGAACCCGGCGCTGCGCATGAGCGGCGCGGACTACCACTTCGCCGCCCTGAAGCGGCTGCTCGACAAGAGCCAGCCCGACTACAAGGACTAATCGTCATGCCAGGGCTTGACCCGGTATCCACGGAATGCGCGCGACATCGTGGACGCCAGGGTCAAGCCCTGGCGTGACCACCCATATCTGCAGCCCGCCAACATGGTGAACGCGGAGCAACTTCGCCCCTACGCCGGTCGCATCCTGGGCGCCGCCACCATCCCCGAACTGCCGAACCACTATAGCGGCAAGGTTCGCGACAACTACGACCTGCCGGATAACCGCCGCGTCATCATCGCCACCGACCGCCTGAGCGCGTTCGACCGCATCCTCTGCGCCGTCCCGTTCAAGGGCCAGGTGCTCACCCAGACTGCCCGGTTCTGGTTCGAGGCGACGCGCGACATCTGCCCAAACCACGTCCTGGACTACCCCGACCCGAACGTCGTGATCGGCCAGCGCCTCGACATCCTGCCGGTCGAAATCGTCGTGCGCGGCTACCTCGCCGGCGCCACCGGCACGTCCGTGCTGACCATGTACAAGGACGGTCGGCGCGACATGTACGGCATCCGGTTGCCAGACGGCATGCGCGACAACCAGCGCCTGCCGCACCCGATCCTGACGCCGACCAGCAAGGCCGCCGATGGCGGGCACGACGCGCCCCTTACACCGGACGCGATCGTGGCGCAGGGCCTGCTGACCTCGGACCAATGGGCGCTGCTCGCCGACCGCGCGCTGGCGCTGTTCACGCGTGGGCAGGCCATGGCGGCCGAACGCGGCCTGATCCTGGCGGACACAAAATACGAGTTCGGCGCCGACAAGAACGGCCGCATCGTGCTCGCCGACGAGATCCACACCCCGGACAGCAGCCGCTACTGGAAGGCCAAGAGCTACGAGGCCCGCTTCGCCGCCGGCGAGCCCCCCGAGAGCTTCGACAAGGATTTCGTCCGCAGCTGGGTGGTGGCGCGCTGCGACCCGTATCATGACGACATACCGGTCATCCCGGACGACGTGATCCTGGCGACCGCCGCCGTGTATATCGAAGCGTTCGAGACGATCACCGGCCTGCAGTTCGAACTGCCGACGGACGACCGTCCGGTGCTGGATCGCATTAGGGCGAACCTTCGCGCGCTGTTCACCGGATGAAGCCGTTGGAAGGCGTGACAGTCATCGAGATCGGCCAGGCGCTCGCCGCGCCGCTTGCCGGCGTCGTGCTCGCCGACCTGGGCGCGAACGTCATCAAGGTGGAGAAGCCGGACGGCGGCGACGACGCGCGCGCCTGGGGTCCGCCCTTCGCCGGCGACACCTCTCTCTATTTCCACGGCCAGAACCGCAACAAGCAGTCGGTCACGCTCGATATCAAACGCCCAGCCGACGTCGACGCGCTGCACCGCCTCGCCGCCACCGCCGACGTGTTGATCCAGAACCTGCGACCCGGCGTTGTCGAAGCCGCCGGCATCGGCCCGGAAGCCATGCTCGCGCGCCACCCAAGGCTGATCTACTGCTCGATCTGGGCGTTCGGCTATACCGGCCCGCTGCGCATGAGCCCCGGCTTCGACCCGCTGCTGCAGGCCTATGGCGGCATGATGTCGATCACCGGCCAGGCCGACGGCCCCCCGACCTTCTGCGGCGCCTCGATCAACGACAAGGCCACGGGGCTGTTCTGCGTCATCGGCGCCCTGGCCGCATTGCGCCGCCGCGAGCTGACCGGCCGCGGCTGCCTGGTCGACACGTCGCTGTTCGAGACGGCGGCGTTCTGGGTCGAGGGCCAGCTCAACGGCCACCTCGCCAACGGCGACGTGCCGCAGCGCCACGGCACGGCCTCCACCGTCATCACCCCCTACCAGGTGTTCGAGGCATCCGACGCGCCGTTCTGCCTGGCCGCCGGCAACGATCGGCTGTGGGCCCGCTGCGCCAAGGTGCTGGGGCACCCCGAATGGGCCGCGGACCCGCGCTTCGTCACCGGCGCCCAGCGCAACGCCAACCGGCCGACGCTCGTCGTCCTGATCGCCGAAACGCTGCGCACCCGCACCCGGGCCGACTGGCTGGCCGCCTTCGACGCCGCCGGCGTCCCCGTGTCCCCGGTCAACGATATCGGCGAACTGGCGCAGACCGAGCAGTTGGCCGCCACCGGGCTGCTGCAGCATTTCGACGACACCGGGCTGACCCTGGTCGGCCTGCCGATCTCGTTCGACCGCGAGCGGCCGCGCTCCAGCCACGGCGCCCCCGCCCTGGGTCAGCACAACGCGCTGCTGGAGCGCCCGGAATGACCCACGCCTCCCCCGCCGAAACCCGCGAGGCGTTCGCCGGCGCTTTCGCCGCGCGCGTGCAGACTGACATCCTGGACGCCTGCGTCGCGTGCGGCGCCTGCGTCGACGCCTGCCCGATGGCGCTGCCCGGCGGCGTCGACGCGTCCGATAAACCGGCGGTGGTCCGCAGCGTGCTGGACCTGATCGCCGGCGGCGAGGGCAGCGCAAACGCCCGGCGCTGGACCGACGTGTGCAGCGGCAGCGGCCTGTGCATCCCCGCCTGCGACTACGGCGTGAACCCGCGCTTCATGATGTATGTCGCCCGCGCAACAGCGCGCCGCCGCGCCGACTCCGCCGCCGCCGCGGCGCAGGCCACCGCCGGATTCACCGCGCTGGCGCAGAGCTCGCGCGCACTGGCCCGCCTGCAACTGTCGCCCGCGCTGCTCGCCCGCGTCAGCCCGTCGCGCGCCCGAGGCGCCCGGGAGCAAACGCCCGACCTGGTGTTCTACACCGGCTGCAACATCCTCAAAACGCCGCACATCGCGCTCATCTGCCTCGACGTGCTGGACCGCCTGGGGGTGCGCTACGAGGTGATGGGCGGCGTGTCGCATTGCTGCGGCGTCATCCAGTTCCGCACCGGCGACACCCCGGGCGCCGACCGCATCGCCCTCAACACCATCGGCAAGCTGGCCGCGCCGGGCGCCGTCCGCGTGCTCTCGTGGTGCCCGAGTTGCCAGGTGCAGTTCGGCGAGATCGCGCTGCCCACCTACACCGCGATGCAAGGCGGCGCCGCGCCGTTCGCGTTCGACGCGTTCTACGAATACCTTGCCGAACGCCTGGACGATCTGCGCCCGCTGATCCGCCACCCCGTCCACAAACGCGTCGCGCTCAACGAGCGGCCCGGCCACCCGGCGGTGACCCGCGCCGTTCGCGCCATCCTGGCCGCCATCCCCGGCGTGGAGCTGGTCGAGTTGGACGTCCCCCGCGCCGGCGTGATGTCCAACGCGCTGTCCGTGCTGCCGGACTTCAAGCGCGCCTTGCGGGAGCAGGAGTTCGCCGCCGCAGCAGCCGCCGGCGTCACCACGCTGGCCACCGTCTACCACGCCTGTCACCGCGAACTGGTGCAGTTCTCCCCCGATGTCTCGTTCGAAATCATCAACGCGATGGAGCTGCTGGGCGAGGCCATGGGCATCCGCCACGCCGATTTGTTCAAGCAGTACGCCCTGCTGGGCGACGTCGACGCGATCCTCGCCGAGGCCGGGGACACGCTGGCCGCACACGGCGCCAAGTTGGACGTATTGCGCGAGGTGGTGTGGGGCGACCTGCTGCAGCGCGCCTGACGCCGCAGTACTGGCAGGCGTTCCGCGCCGCCCGGCCCGCTCGCGACCATTACCGTTTCAGCTACCCGGCGCCGATGCCGGACGGCCGCACGCTGCCGCTGCCGCTGCGGGACTTCGGCGCGTTCGCGGTGGCCGGGCTGATCGCCAACCAGGCGTCCTTCGCCGTGCTGGACCAACTGGCCGAATGGACCGCCCAGGCGGCGGCGGCGCTGCGGCCGGACGTGGTGGTCGGTCTTCCCACCCTCGGCCACGTCGTCGGCGCTGCGGTCGCCCGCGCGCTGGGCCATGGCTCGTGGGCGGCGCCCTCCACCACGCGGAAGATCTGGTACGACGACGCCCTGTCGGCGCCGCTCCGCTCCATCACCAGCCCGGCGCAAGGCGCCAACATCGCTCGCCGGATGTGGCTCGACCCGCGGTTGCTGCCGCGCCTGCGTGGCCGCCGCATTCTGTTGGTGGACGATGTGATCAGCACCGGCAGCTCCGCGCTCGCCGGCCTGGCCCTGCTGCGCGCCGCGGGGATCGAGCCGGTTGGGCTGGCGGTCGCCATGCAGCAGGGCGAGCGCTGGCGCGCCAGCTGGCCACGCGCGTTGCCCGTGGCCGCAGCCTTCGCCACCCCCTTGCTCCGCCGCGCCGGAGCGGGATGGGCGCCTGGCCTGGACGCCGATCCCACCTATCAGCGATGTCGCGACAACTTGGGCGGCGCCGCTGGCGACCTACATGACGCGCAATAGCCTGGAGTGTCTCATGCCTTCGCTCTTCGACCCGATCCGCCTGGGCGCCATCGCCGCGCCAAACCGCATCCTCATGGCGCCGCTGACCCGGGCGCGCAGCACGATGGATCACGTGCCAACCCCGATCATGATCGACTACTACCGGCAGCGCGCCGGAGCCGGGCTGATCATCTCCGAGGCGACCGGGATCAGCCCGCAGGGGCTCGGCTGGCCCTACGCCCCCGGCATCTGGACGCAGGCCCAGGTGGACGCCTGGAAGCCGATCACCGCGGCGGTGCACGAGGCGGGCGGACTGATCGTGTCGCAGCTCTGGCACATGGGCCGCATCGTGCACCCGAGCCTGCCCGGTCGCGGCCAACCGGTGTCCGCGTCGGCGACGACGATGACGGGGCTCGCGCGGACCTACGAGGGCAAGCAACCCTACGTCCAAGCCAGGCCTATGACGCAGGGCGACATCAACGGCGTCCTGGACGACTACCGCGCCGCCGCGCGCCGCGCCCTGGAGGCTGGCTTCGACGGCGTGCAACTCCATGCCGCGAACGGCTACCTGATCGACCAGTTCCTGCGCGACAACTCGAACTTCCGCACCGACGAATACGGCGGCCCGATCGAGAACCGCATCCGCTTCCTGCGCCAGGCCGCTGCAGCCCTCGCCGTCGAGGTTGGCGCCGACCGGACCTCCGTCCGCCTGTCGCCGAACGAGGAGCGCCAGGGCGTGAACGACAGCAACCCCGCGCCGCTGTTCGAGGCCGCAGCCACCGCGCTGTCCGAGCTGGGCATCGCCTTCCTGGAAGTGCGCGAACCGGACTTCGACGGCACCAACGGCAAGGCCGAACGCCCGCCCGTGGCGCCCCTGATGCGCAAGGCATTCAAAGGCGCCTTCGTCCTGAACTCCGACTACGACGACGCCAAGGGTCAGGCGACGTTGGATGCCGGCCAAGCGGACGCGATCTCGTTCGGCCGGCCGTTCATCGCCAACCCCGACCTGCCGCAGCGCTTCGCCAGGCGGCTGCCGTTGGCGTCCGACGACATCGACACTTGGTATGTCGGCGGCGAGACCGGCTACGCCGACTACCCGGCCGCGACCTGACGGCAGAACGCGCCAACAACTGTGAAAGCGTTCCCGAACCGAGTAGAGCCAGCGCTTCTGATCCAGGCAGATTTGCAACGAACGTAAGTCTTGTCATGCCGGGCTTGACGAGATCGACGTGGAACTGGCCGACCTCAATCCGCCGCCAAGCCACCCAAGCCGCCATACTCGTTGACGCGCTGGGCGAACCAGTTGAACTCCCCGCTCGAAAGGCGCCGCTGAAATGTCCGACCTCCCCACCTTCCGCGCCACCTTCGCCAATCCCGAACCACCGCCGCAACTCGACTTGGCGCTCCAGGCGCTATGGTGGGCCGCCAAGCGAGACTGGACACGCGCACATGAATGCGTTCAGCAACGCGAGGGCGACCCGGCCTGCGACTTGGTGCACGCCCACCTCCATCGCGTGGAGGGCGATCCGGACAACGCCGCCTACTGGTACCGCCGCGCCCGCCGCCCGGTCGCCGCCATCCCCCTGCAAGACGAGTGGACCGCGATCGCGACCGAACTGCTCGCCAAGCCTTCTTGATCGCTCAGAACAGGCCGGAGCCCGACGTCAGACTTTGGTGAGCTCCGCGGGCAGCCTTTTGACCGATCGGCGCGATAGCCGGATCCATTCGAGTATCTTCTCGTCGACCAGCACTGCGCCAAAATAAGCCACGACCAGGCAGGTCGGAAAGAAAACAGCACCCAGCGCCAGGACCGGATGCAAATCCTCAGGAATGCTAAGCCGTAGCCAGCAGAACACCGTGTAGATCAGTGGAACGTGCACAAGGTAAAGCGGGAACGACACTCTTCCTAGGAACTGCGCGGCGACATGCGACAACGCCTTGCTGATCGTGGCGGACTGGATGCAACCGTATACGACTAGGGTCGCGGCGACTGGATAAATTAGCCCGCCCGGTTCGCCGATGGTCAAGGCGCCCGGCAAGCGAGGCAGGCCCACTCGGTTGGGAAACCCGATACCAAAGGCGCCGATAAAGATGCCCGTTGCGAACAGCGCATTGGGCAGCCGGTTCGGCAGCCGGCCGGCGGCGAACGCCTCGAACAGCAGCGCCCCGAAGGTGAACCCATCATAACGGGCTTGATGAAGCACCGGCGCGAGAAAGGATACCGCTATGAGTATGGCGACACGGATGTTCACCGTCTTGACGCGATAGATCAGATACAAACCACACGACCCGATCAGCTCGATCTTCATCGTCCATACGGCATTGTTGAACAAGGACCTCCCGGTTTGGAAGGTTCTGACCAACCCGCCGAGAAGGGCCTGCCCGAAACCGGGAATCCAACCTTGGTAGGTCTCCCGCAGCCACGAACTGGGATGCGCCACATCAAGTTCATGGGCGAAGTTCGGCATGAGCGATAGCAACGCCCAGGCAAATATGATGCTGATGGTCACCGGCAACGCGAGCCGAAGATAGCGAAACAGCAAAGTCGCCGGTAATCCCGTTTCGCGCTTGTTCGCCGAGGCCGAGACAACGAAACCGCTGAGCACGAAGAAAATGCCAACCGCAAATGCCCCGTTCCATAGCAAGTCGAGGGGCGTGTCGCTGATCCAGAGAGGGTCCGACGCCCTCTCGAGCACCAATCGGTCATCAAATGCAGACAGGAAGTGGTGCCACACCACGATAAGTGCTGCGATCCCTCTAAGCCCATCCAAGGAAGCAAGCCGCTTGCCGTGCTGCGAAACAGTCGTGCGGACTGACCTCGAGCGCCCTGATGCAGCCGCCAGCCTTGTAACAATTGACATGGACGCTTATCGGGCATGTTGTCGCACCGGTATAGCGCTAAATGTCCTCAGGCCTTCTTGATGCCCCAGAACAGGCTGAACGACCCGCGCGGCATTCCACTCACATTGCCGCGATACGCCGTCGCCTGAAAGAATTGTCCCAGCGGGAAGTAGCCCGGGTTCTCCAGGAACCGCGTCTGCAACTCGCGGCAGATCGCTCGCTGACTCTCCAAATCCGGCGCATCGAACCACGCCGTGCGCAGCTCCGCCTGCTTGGCATCCGTCGGCCAACCGACGTAGCCCGGTCGCCCCACCGCGTTCAACGATGGATTGGACCCCGGGTTCAGCAGGTCATACCCGGCGGTGTAGGTGCAGTGCGCGTTCCAGCCGCCCTTCTCCGGCGGCTCCTGGCTGTTGCGCCGGCTCGTCACCGTGCCCCAGTCCAGCGCCTGGTAGTCGAGGTTGATCCCGCTCTTGCGAAACATGTCGGCGCTGACTTCACATAGCGCGTTGATCGCTGGAAAGTCGGTCGCGGCAAGGAACGTCACCTTCTCGCCGTTGTAGCCCGCCGCGGCCAAGTCGCGTTTCACCCGCTCGTAGTCGCGCTCGCCGGTGAACACGCCTAGGCCGACATCCGTCGCCAGCGGGGTGCCCGGCGTGAACACCCCGGCCGGCGCGTGCCACATCGCCGGGTCGGTCCCCACCACGGCGGCCATGAAGTCCGCTTGGTCGATCCCGCCCAGCAACGCGTGCTTCACGGCCGGTTTGTCGAACGGCGGATACAGGCTGTTCAGCCGCAGGAAGCCGATGTTCCCGGCGTGGTCGATGATCTCGGTCGTGATCGCGCGGTTGCGCCGCAGCGATGGCAGCAGGTCCGCGCTCGGCGACTCCCACCAATCCACCTCGCCGGCCTGCAGCGCCGCCGCCGCAGTCGCCGGGTCGGGGATGGTGCGCCACTCGATGCGCGGAACGGTCGCGATCTTCGGGCCGGCGGTGAAGCTCGGCGTGCCGGACGGCCGCGGCACGTAGCCGTCGAAACGCTGATACACCGCGCGCGACCCCGCCACTCGCTCGTCGGCCATGAAGCGGTAGGGCCCGCTGCCCACCATCTCCGTGACCTGCTGCGTGCCCGGCGTTTTCGCCAGCCGCTCCGGCATCACCGGCAACATCGCGTTGCTGCCGCGGCCGAGCGCCAAGGGCAGGGCAGGGAACGGCTTCTTCAACCGGAAGCGGATGGTGCGGTCGTCGGGCGCGCCTAATTCGTCGGTCACCGCCAGCAACGAGGCGCCGAACGCGTCCCGCGACGCCCATCGCCGGATGCTGGCAACGGCGTCCCGCGCCAGCACGGGCGCGCCGTCATGGAACTTCAGCCCGGGACGCAGGGTCAGCGTCCAGAGTTTGCCGTCATCCTCCACCAGGTGGCCGTCCACCATCTGCGGCTGCGGATTGTAGTCCGTGTCCAGCCCGTACAGCGTGTCGAACACCAGGAAGGCGTGGTTGCGCGTGACGTAGGCGGTGACCCACACCGGGTCGAGCTGCGCCAGGTCCGCCTGCGGCACGAAGATCAGCGTGTCGGCGCTGGCCGCGCGGCCAATGGACGGCACGGCTAGCGCTGTGGCGCCGACCAGCAGGTCACGCCGCCGCATAGGCTTCCCCTACGGGTGGCCGGCGGTCGGCCCAGGGTCGCGCCGCCTCGAACAACGCCGCGGCCTGCAGCACGCTCATGTCGTCGAACCGCCGCCCGACGATCTGCATCCCGACCGGCAGCCCCGCCGTGGTGAACCCGCACGGCGCGCTAGCGGCCGGGTTGCCGGACATGTTGAACGGATAAGAGAACTCCGCCCACGACATCCAGTCCCACACGTGCGACGGCCAGTCCGGCGGCTGCAAGTGCGGCAGCGGAAACGCGGCCACGGACACGGCGGGCGTGATCAGCAGGTCCCAGCCCTCGAAGAAGCGGTGGATCTCGGTGATGTAGGCGTATTTGCGCTCCCGCATCGCCTGGTAGTCGGTGACCGTGTGGCGCGAGCCCTCGCGGATGCAGGCCACCAGCCCGGGGTCCATCCGGCCCTCCCACTCCGGCAAAACGGGGATCAGCCGCGATAGGTTGGCCGGCCAGAAGAACCGCCCGAGCTCCGGCCCGAGCGTCCCCCAGCTTGGCGTCACGTCCACCAGTTCGGCATCAGCGGCGGCGGCGAAATCTTCCGCCGCGCGGCGCACCAGGGCGGCCACGTCCGCGTCCACCCTGGCGTGGCCCAAGTCGGCGCTGAACGCGATGCGACGCCCCCGCACCGGATCGTGCAGTCGGCCGACATAGTCCGCCGGCGCCGCTTCCAGCGACGTGTGGTCCCACGGATGCGGCCCGGCCATCGCCTGCAGCATCAACGCGGCGTCCGCCACCGTGCGGGTGATCGGCCCGATATGCGACGTGAGGTCGCCCACGCTCAGCGGGTAGTAGGGCACCCGGCCATAGCTCGGTTTGTGCCCGAACACGCCGCAGAAATGCGCCGGCATGCGGATCGACCCGGCGCCGTCGCTGCCCTCGTGCAACGGCCCATACCCGGCGGCCGCCGCCGCCGCTGCGCCCGCGGACGACGCGCCCGAACTGTAGCCGCGCTTCCACGGATTATGCGTGTCCCCGGTTAGCGGGCTGCGGCTCACCCCGGTCCAACCGAACTCCGACGTCGTGGTCTTCCCGATCGGGATGGCGCCCGCCGCGACAAGCCGGGTCACGACCGGCGCGTCCTCGGTGGCGATCGTGCCCGCATGGATCAGCGAGCCCGCGCCGGTGCGCAACCCGCGCATCGGCACGAGGTCCTTGATGGTGACCGTCACGCCGTGCAGCGGGCCGGTCGCCTCGCCGGCCATCACCGCGCGCTCGGCCGCCCGTGCCGCCGCCAGCGCCTGGTCGGCGAGCGACAGGCACACCGCGTTGATGCCGGACTCGCAGGCGTCGACCTGCGCCAGCACGGCATCCACGATCTCCACCGGCGACAATTTTCGCGCGCGCACCATTGCCGCCAGCTCGGTCGCCGGCAGCCAGTTCAGCTCGCTCATGCGTGCGTCGGGACGGCGGCCAGTTCCCGGGCCGCGACGTTGAACGCGGTGATGGTGTCGGCCACGTCGCGCTCGTCATGCGCGTGCGAGATGTAGATCTTGTTGTCGCTCTTGAACACGCCGTTGGCGCGGACGAGGTCGTTGAACCGGCGGCTGGCCACCTTGTCGACATCCATCGTGCCGCGATAATCCGTGACGGCGCTGCGATTGGTGAATAGCGCGTCGAACATGGCCGGCTCCCCGATCACCAGCGCCTGCAGCCCCGCGCCGTGCAACGCCGCCTCCATCCCCGCCCACACGGCGCGCCCGGTGGCGAAGATGCGCTCGTAGGCGCCGGGCCGCGCTAGGATGCGCAACGTCGCCAGCCCGGCGGCGGCTGCGACCGGGTTGCCGCTGAGCGTGCCGATCTGCGGCATGAATCCGTCGCCCGACTTCGCCGCGTCGAAATGCGCCATGATGTCGGCGCGCCCGGCGACGGCGGAAAGCGGGAAGCCGCCGCCGATCACCTTGCCCAGCGTGCAGATATCCGGAACGACGCCGTAATATTCCTGCGCGCCGCCGTACGCAAGCCGGAACCCGGTCACCACCTCGTCGAAGATCAGCGGAATGCCAAGCTCCGCCGTGACGTCGCGCAGCCCTTGCAGGAAGCCGGGCGCCGGCGGCACCAAGCGCTGCATCGGCTCCACGATCACCCCGGCCAGGTCGTCGCGGTGCGCGTGGATCAGTTCGCGTGCGGCCGCCAGGTCGTTGAACGGCGCCACCAGCATCTCGTCCTGCACGCTGGCGGGAATGCCGGCAGAATCCGCCACCGGCCGGGCGGAGTTGCTGGGCGCCTTGGGCCACAGGCTCTGCAGCGCGTAGTCGCTCATGCCGTGATAGCCGCCCTCGAACTTGAGGATCTTGCTGCGTCGGCGGTACGCGCGCGCCAGTCGCATGGCGTAGGCGTCGGCCTCGGTCCCCGAGCTGGCGAAGCGCACCTGTTCCGCGCACGGCACCGCGTCCACGATGGCGGCGGCCAGCAGGATCGCGTGCTCATTGTTGGCGAAGAACGTCGAGCCGCGCGCCAACTGCTCGGTCACCGCCGCATTCACCTCGGGGTTCGCGTGGCCGACCAGCATCGGGCCGGAACCGAGCAGGTAGTCCACGTATTCGTTGCCGCTCACGTCCCAAACGCGGCCGCCGCGTCCCTCCTGGATCACCGTCTCGCTGGCCATGTTGCCCAGGCTGCCGCCGGGCATGACGCGGTGCGCCAACCCTGCAAGTGCGTGCTGCTTTTCGCTGATGGCGTTCACGTGCGTGCTCCTGCTGCCGTCCGCACGGTGCAGCAGGGTTTTCAAATGTTCAAGCGGCACGGCTGTTGCTTGCCATTCATGCGCAACCTGGAGGTCCATCATGTCTCGCATCGTCCGCGTCGCCGCCGCGCAGATGGGCCCGATCGCGCGCGAGGAGAGTCGCGCCTCTGCGGTAGAACGCCTGATCACCATGCTGCGCAAGGCGCACAGCTTCGGCGCCAACCTGGTGGTCTACCCGGAGATGGCGCTCACCACGTTCTTTCCGCGTTGGGTGTTCGACGAACCGGCGGATGCCGACGCTTTCTGCGAGACGGCAATGCCCAACCCCGACGTGCAGCCGCTGTTCGACGAGGCGAAGCGGCTCGGCATCGGCTTCTACCTCGGCTACGCGGAGCTGGCGCACGAGGGCGGCCGGCGGCGCCGGTTCAACGCCGCGGTGCTGGTGGATGGCGGCGGCCAGGTGGTCGGCAAGTATCGCAAGGTGCACATCCCCGGACTGGCGCACGCCGATCCAAATGGCTGCGCCAGCAATTTTGAGAAGCGGTATTTCGAAAACGGCGACCTCGGCTTCCCCGTGTTCCGCGCGTTCGACGGCGTGATGGGCATGTGCATCTGCAACGACCGCCGCTGGCCTGAAACCTACCGCGCCATGAGCCTGCAAGGCGCCGAGCTGATCATGGTCGGCTATAACACGGGCGCCACCCGCCAGGTGATGGTGGGCAACCAGCGCGTCCAGGAGCCGGCGCACCTGGCTAGCTTTCACAACCTGCTGGTGATGCAGGCCGGCGCGTACCAGAACTGTTGCTGGGTGGTGGGCGTCGCGAAAGCCGGCCCGGAGGAGGGCGCCGACTTCGTAGGCGGAACCTGCATCATCGCGCCCACTGGCGACGTCGCCGCGCTGGCAACCGGGGTGGGCGACGAGGTGATCGTGGCGGACTGCGACCTGGACGCGGGCGCGTACAATCGGCGCACGATCTTCGATTTCGAGGCGAACCGCCAGTTGCAGCACTATGGCATCATCACCGCCCAACGCGGGGTGAAGGTGACGGTTTAAGCCGCTGAAAGTCGTCATGCCCGGGCTTGATCCGGGCGCCCACGGCGCGCTGATGACGACGCATCTGCCGTGTGGGTTCATTGCCGCCATAACCTGCCGCGCCGTTGCGCAGGCGCAGCGTGGGGGCCCGGATCAAGTCCGGGCATGCCGATGAATGTGGTTTAGGCGGAGACCCGGATCTTTCCATCTCCCGTCCGCACTCGCCCGATTACCGCCGCCTGGCTGAAACCGGCGCGCCTTACATGGTTCACCAAATCACTCGCGACGTCCGCCGCCACCGAGATCAACAATCCCCCGCTGGTCTGCGGGTCGCACAGCAGCGCCCGCCGCCATCCCGCAAACCCGTCGGAAAGCGCGACGTCCGCCGCGTAGCTCTCCCAATTGCGCGCACCCGCCCCGGTCGCGATTCCCGTCTGCGCCAGCTCCGCAGCGCCCGGCAGCAGCGGAATGTCCGCCATGTCGACCACCATCGTCACATCGGACGCCGCCGCCATCTCACGCATGTGCCCGAGCAGGCCGAATCCAGTTACGTCCGTCATCGCGTGCACGCCCGCCAACTCGGCGCCGATGGCGTTGAGCTGGGTGGTGGACAGGATCATCGTCGCGTAGTCCGCCGCGCTCAGCGTGCCCTGCTTCAGCGCGGCCGAGAAGATGCCGACGCCCAGCCCCTTGGTGAGCACCAGCGCGTCGCCGTCCCGCGCCCTGCCGTTGCGCAGGATGCGGTCCGGATGGACCGTGCCCAGCGCCACCAGCCCATACAGCGGCTCCGGACTGTCGATCGAGTGGCCGCCGCCGATCGGGATGCCCGCGGCCCGGCACACCGCCTCGCCGCCCTCTAAGATCCGCCGCACGACATCCGGCGACAGCTTGCCGAGCGGCATCCCGAGCAGGGCCAGAGCCATGATCGGCTTGCCTCCCATGGCGTAGACGTCGGATAGCGCGTTGGTGGCGGCGATGCGGCCGAACTCGAACGGGTCGTCGACGATGGGGGTGAAGAAGTCGGTGGTGGCGACCAGCGCCAGCTCATCGGTGAGGCGGTACACCGCGGCGTCGTCCGACATGTCGGCGCCGACCAGCAGGTTGGGGAACGCGGTGGCCGGGTTCATCCGGGCGAGCAGGTCCCGCAGCACCGCCGGCGACAGCTTGCACCCGCATCCTCCGCCATGCGCTAGCGAGGTCAGCCGGGGTTCGACGTGCATGGCGGTTCCTAAGTCTTGCTTTCCCTCTTCCCCAAAGGGAGAGGGCTTTCAATCGGCGCCGTGGACCAGGACGTGCCGTTCCCGCGCCGATCGCACCAGTGCGGCGAAGCGGTAGATGCCGTGCACGAACTTGCCGTACGGCATCGTCGCGAACAGCGCCAGCACCACACCCAGATGCACCGCCAACAAAGTCCCCATCGCCGCGGTCGTGCGGAACGCCAGCAGCGTCAGCCCGGTCGCGCCCGTGGCGAACAGCATCGCCAGGAACGCCACCTCCATCCCGCGATGCGTCTCGTCCCGCAGCGGCTTGTAGCGGCGCCGCTTGGCCTCCAGCAGTCCGACGGTCCCAATCAACAGGCCGATGCCGCCGAGCGTGCCCAGCACCACCGGGACATCCCACCACGGATACGGCGCCTCCCGCCCGAGCAGGTAGTGATACAGCGTGGCGGTGCTGGTGGACGCAAAGCACAGCGCGAACCCGTAGGCGGTGAAATGGTGCCACATCCGCCGCGTGTCGTTGGGCCGCTCGTCATGGTTCATGCAGCCCACGCCGCCGCCATCCAGGTAGCGTAGGCTCGCCGCATCCCTGAACGCCTGGAACAGCCAGCGCCGATCGCGCAGGGTGCGCATCGGCTCGCCGGTGAACCGCCAGTAGTTGCGCACGCCCATCGCCATCGCGCCCAGCGCGGCGACGAACACCACGCCGAACAGCCACGCCATCGCGTTGTGCGGCATCCAGGTGTAGAACGCGCCCGTCCCGAGATGCGGTTGGAACAGCCCGTTGCCCACCGCGGCGAACACGGCCGCGAACAAAGCGATCCCAGCGCAAACCGCCACCGCCATCGCGGCGCTGTTGCGCTCGAACGCGGGCGCCAGCAGCGCCGGCCAGGCATGCCGCGAGTAGGACTCCGCGCGCACCTTCGCCAGCGTGGCGGGGACGTTCACGTTGAAGTCGTGCGGCGGCGAGAACTGGCAGTCGTGGTAGCATGCGCCGCATGCGTGGCAGAGGTTCGCCAGGTAATCGAGATCCGCATCGACAAAGCTCGTGCGCAGCTCCATCGCCGGGAACACGGCGCACAACCCCTCGCAGTAGCGGCAGGAGTTGCACACCACCATCAGGCGGTCGGCTTCAGCCAGGCTAGCGGTTGCGTGCATTGCGTGCGGCCTCCCGGCCCGCGATCCGGCCGAACACGCTGCCGATGGTCATGCCCATCCCCGCCGCGTAGCCCTGGCCTAATACGTTGCCTGCCATGATCTCTCCGGCAGCGAACATGTTCGACGCAGGCCGTCCGTCCGCCATCAGCATCCGCGCATCGCCGTCCACCCGCGTGCCGAGATAGGTGAAGGTGATGCCCGGCCGCACCGGGTACGCGTAGAACGGCGGCGTCTCGATGCGCCGCGCCCAATGCGTCTTGGGCGGGTCCAGCCCTTCCGTGCGGCAATCGTCCAACACGGTGTGGTCGAACGTCCCGGGTCGCACCGCCGCGTTGAAGCCGTCCACCGTGGCGCCGAGCGCGGCCGGGTCGAGCCCGAGCTTGCCAGCCAGCTCGGCGATGCTGGGTGCTTCGATCGCAGGATACAGCGACGGCATGAACATGCGCAGGCTAGGGGCATCGAACACGATGTAGGCGATCTGACCCGGCTGCCGCGCCACGAGCCGTCCCCAGATGGCGTAACGCTTCGGCCACACGTCCTCGCCCTCGTCGTAGAACCGCTGGGCGTCCTGGTTCACCACGATGCCGAACACCACGCAGTCCAGCCGGGTGATGATCCCGCCGTCGAACTTCGGCGCCCGGGCGTCGATCGCCACGGCGTGGCACTGCGTCGGGTCGCCGACCTGCTCCACTCCGGCGTCGATCAGCATCTGCGTCACCGCGCCGCGGTTGTATGGCGTGCCGCGGATGAGGAAGTTCTCCGCGATCTCTCCCCAACCCTGCTTCAGCCACTCGATGTTGGCCTCGAACCCGCCGCAGGCCGCCACCAGCGACCGCGCCTCGATCCGCTCCGTTCCCACCGAGGCGGCCAGGAAATGCCCGTCCTCGATCTCGATCCCGGTGACCGCCGCGTCGTAGCGCACATCCACGCCGAGCTGTTCCGCAGTCAGGTATAGCGCGTTCAGCATCGCCCGCCCGCCGCCCAGGAAGAACGAATTTGTCCGCCCCAAGCTCAGCGTGCCGCCGAGCGAGGGCTGGAATCGCACGCCTTGCCCGGCGATCCAGTGCAGCATGTCCTTGCTCTCGTGGATCATCATCTTGGCCAGCGCCTCGTCGGTGCGCCCGCCCGTCACCCGCAGCAGATCGTCCCAGAACTCCTCCTCCGAGTACGGGCCGGACAGCGTGTCTGTCGCCGCGTCGTGCGCGCAGCGCATGTTGCGCGTGTGCCGGGTGTTGCCGCCGCGATAGAACTTAGGCGCAGCCTCCAGGACGAGCACGGAGGACCCTTCGCGCCGCGCCGCAATCGCCGCGCACAGCGCAGCATTGCCGCCGCCCGCCACGATCACATCGTAGCGGCTGGCTTCCAGCGTAGCCAACCCGTCAGGCCGCCAGCGGACAGCCGCCTTCCGACAGCGGGCGGAACGCCTGCTCCCCGGACAACGTGGCCAGTTGCTTGTAGACGTCGAACTTGCCGTGGCTTTCGGCCGGCATCTTCACCTGCATCAGATACATGTTGCACAGCGCGCGCCCGTCGACGCGGATTGTCACGTTGGTGTTGTTCATGTCGTTCACAGGGGTCGCCCGCATGGTTTCCGCCACCCTCGCCGCGTCCAGCGTTCCCGCCTTGGCCACCGCCGCCATCCAGTGGCGCACCCCGGTGTAGCTGGCGGCCTGCAGCATCGACGGCGGCTTCGGCTTCTGCGCCATGAACAGCTTGGTGAACGCCCGCGTCTCGTCGGTGCGGTCCCAATAGAACGAGGTCGTCAGGTTCAGCCCGCCCGCCACTTCCAGCCCGATCGAGAACACGTCCGTGACGAACACCAGCAGCGCCGCCAGCCGCTGCTTGCCTTGCTTGGCGATGCCGAACTCGGCGGCCTGCTTCAGCGTGTTCTGCGTATCCGCGCCGGCATTTGCGATGCCGATCACGTCTGCGCCCGACGCCTGCGCCTGCAGCAGATACGACGAGAAGTCGGACGTGCCGAGCGGGTGGCGCACCCCGCCGACCACGCGGCCGCCCGCCGCGTCGATAAATCGGGTGGTGTCGCGCTGCATCGCCTCGCCGAACGCGTAGTCCGCGGTGATGAAGAACCAGGTCTTGCCGCCCGCCTTCGTGACGGCCTCGCCGGTCCCCTTGGCCAGTGCGTAGGTGTCGTAGGTGAAGGCGAAGCAGAATGGCGAGCACGCCTTGCCCGTCAGGTCCGACGTTGCCGGCCCGATCGGCAGGTAGATGCGCTTCTTGTCCCGCGTGACCTGCTGCAGCGCCAGCCCCACCGCGGAGCTGGCGCCGTCCACGATGAGGTCGACGCCCTGCGTGTCGATCCACTCGCGCGCGATGCTGGCGCCGAGATCCGGCTTGTTGGCGCAGTCGCCATGCAGCACCTCGACCGGCCGGCCCAGCAGCTTGCCGCCCGCCTCGTCGATGGCCAGCCGCGCGGCGATCACGCACCCGATCCCGCCATTGTCTGCGTAGACGCCGTTCGGGTCGTTCACCACGCCGATCCGGATCGGCCCATTCTGCGCCCGAGCCCGCGTGACAGCGGCCGCGGCAATGCCCGCGGCAAGCGCGCCGCGCCTGGTGATCGGCGCCATGTCGTCCCCCTCGATTTCCCAGCAGGCTAGACGCTAGCCGCGTCATCCCGCAATGCCGCCCGCCCTTACTTATCCCTCTCCCGTGCTTCACGGGAGAGGGCAGCGGTGAGGGCGCTTGCCGATCCCCCCGCACCCTGACACGCTCCTCCGCAAAACCGGAGGCCCAACCCGCATGTGGGACGTCTACGCCCTGCGCTACGCGACGCAGCAGAACCGCATCGCCGCGGCCAACTACATCAACCCGCCGCCCGACTTGCACGACGTGCCCATGCCGATCGACTACTTCGTCTGGCTGCTTCGCGACGGCGACCGCACCATCGTGGTCGACACGGGGTTCTCGGCCGAAACCGCCGCCGCCCGCGGCCGCAGCATCCTGCGCCCGGTGGCCGAGATGCTCGAGACCATGGGCGTCGTCGCCGCCGAGGTGGAGGATGTCATCGTCACCCACCTGCACTACGACCACGCCGGCAACCTGCCGCTGTTTCCCAAAGCCCACCTGCACTTGCAGGAGCGCGAGATGACCTTCGCCACCGGCCGCAACATGTGCTTCGACTGTTTGCGCCACCCGTTCGAGGTGGAGGACGTCGTTGCCATGGTCCGCGCGCTCTACGCAGGGCGCCTGACCTTCCACGACGGCGACGGCGAGGTCGCCCCCGGCGTGCGCGTCCACCGCGTCGGCGGCCACACCGACGGCCTGCAGATGGTGAGCGTGGAGACGGCGCGCGGCACGGTGGTGCTGGCCAGCGACGCGGCGCATTTCTATGGCAACCTTCTGCGCGAGCTGCCTTTCCCGATCGTGTTCGACGTCGGCGCCATGGCGCAAGGCTGGCGCACCGCACGCCGCCTCGCGGGTGGCGATGCGGATCGCGTGGTCCCCGGCCACGACCCGGAGGTGCTGCGCAAATACCCGCGCTGGGAGGGGAATGCGGAGATCGTCTGCCTGCACCTGCCGCCAAGCTGAGCGGCCCAGGGCTGGAAAGCCAGGTCCGGATCGAGGCCGCCCGCCTGCTGCTCCCCGGTGGCGAATGGTCCGGCCCGGCCAGCGTCACGGTGGCGGCCGGCCGCATCGTCGCAGTCGAGCCCGGGTCCGGCGGCGCCGGCGCCCTGACGGCGGGGCTGATCGACCTGCACAACAACGGCGCGTTCGGCGTCGACTTCGCCACCGCCGACGCGGACGGCTTGCGGCGCCTGCTGACGGCGCTGGCGGCGCGCGGCGTGACGGCGGTGCAGCCCACCGTGATCACCGCCCCGCTGCCCGAACTCGCCGGCGCGCTCGACCGCATCGGCGGTGAAACCGGGGCGCGGGTGCTGGGCGTCCACCTGGAGGGCCCGTTCCTCTCCCCCGTCCGCCGCGGCGCGCACCGGGCGGACTGGCTGGCCACCCCCACCGCAGCCGCACTCGCCGCGATCATGCGCGCCCGCACCGTTACCCTGGCGCCCGAGCTGGCAGGCGGGCTGGACGCCGTGCGACGCCTGGCCGCCGCGGGGGTGGTGGTCAGCATCGGCCACTCGGATGCGGATGCGGGCATGGCGCTCGCCGCCGCCGACGCGGGCGCGACCGCGGTCACCCACGTGTTCAACGCCATGCGCCCGTTCGCCCATCGCGACCCGGGCCTGGCCGGCGTGGCGCTCACCGACCCGAGGCTGTGGTGCTGCCTCATCGTGGACGGCGTGCATGTCGACCCGGTCGCCTGCCGCGTCGCCTTCGCCGCCGCGGGCCGGCGCCTGGTGGCGGTGACCGACTCCATCCTGATCGCCGGCCTGCCGCCGGGAACCACGCTGCCATTCGGCGGCGCCCCCGTGAGCGTCGCCGCCGACGGGGCAGGGCGGCGCGCCGACGGCTCCCTGGCCGGCGCCGGCGTAACTCTCGATGAGGGCGTGCGCCGCATGATCGCGGCGGGCGTGCCGGCCGCCGACGCGCTCCACGCCGCGACCGAAGCCCCCGCGCGGATGCTGCGCCGCGACGATCTGGGCCGCATCGCCCTCGGCGCGCTGGCGGACCTGGTGCTGTGGGACGACGATTGGGTCCCGCGCCGGGTCTGGATCGGCGGAGTGGAGACGGCGGTTGGATAGCATCCTGGCGATCGACCTCGGCAAGTCGCGCTGCCGCGCCGCGCTGTTGACCCGCGGCGTCGCGGAAGGCGCCGGCGCGCCCGGCCTCGCCACGCTCAACGGGGTGGCGTTGGCGGAGGCGGCCATCCTCGCCGTCGCTCGGCCGCTGCTCGACGGCGCCTCCCCCCTCGCCGTCGGCGTGGGCGCCGCGGGGGCGCTGACCGTCCCGGACGCCGCGCGGGAGCTGGCCGAACGCCTCTGCCGCAGCCTGCCGGCGCATCAGGTCGCGGTCGCCAGCGACGCCATCACGTCGCATCTGGGCGCGTTGGCCGGGGCGCCGGGCGTGGTGCTGGCGGTCGGCACGGGCGCGGTGGCGGTCACGGTGGACGCTGGCGGTGGCCTGCGGGTGGTGGACGGGTCCGGCCCGTTCCTGGGCGACGAGGGCGGCGGCCTCTCCATCGGGCTCGCCGGCTTGCGCGCCGTGGCGCGAGCCGCCGACGGCCGCGGCCCGGCAACCACGCTGACCGCAGCCCCGCCATCCTCGGGCGACCTCGCGGCGCGCGCCGCCGCGTTCGCGCCGGAGGTCCTGCGCTGCGCCGGCGAGGGCGATCCGGCCGCGACCGAGATCCTGCGCCTCGCCCTGGCCGCGCTCGCCGAAACCGTGCGGGCTGCGGCCGGCGGCGCCGTCATGCGCTTCGCCATGGTCGGCGGCCTGTCCGGCCCGCTTCGCCCCCGCCTGCTGCCCTTGCTGGCTGGCATCGTCCGCCCGGTCGCCGCTGCCGGCACGTCGCTCGACGGCGCCCGCCGCCTGGCGCTGGAGCACAACACCCTGCACGAACCCCGGGTCACGCGCGTCCAGCCCGACGCTCGGAACCGCCTCGACGCGTTGGCGACGGAGGCCGTCCGCCCCGGCCTGGACGACCTCGACATGCGCTCCCCGGGGGCCATCGTGCACCTGGCGCTGGCCGCGGAACGGGGCGCGCAGGACGCCCTGGCGCAGGCCGCGCCCGCCTTGGCCGCCGCCGCGGAGGCCGTCGCGGCGCGGATGCGGGCCGGCGGGCGGCTGTTCTACCTCGGCGCCGGCACCCCCGGCCGTCTGGCGGCGCTGGATGCGGCGGAGTTGGCGCCAACCTACAGCGCACCGCCGGGCCTGGTGGTGGCGCTGCTCGCGGGCGGGCCGGGCGCCATGCTGCAGGCGGTCGAGGGCGCCGAGGACGACCCCGCCGCCGCGACCGCCGCGCTCGATGCGCACGGCCTGGCCGCCCGCGACTGCGTCGTGGGCATCAGCGCCTCGGGCCGCACCCCGTACGTGCTGGGCGGGCTGCGTCACGCGCGCGCGGCGGGGGCGCTGAGCGTGGCGGTGGTGAACAACGCCGGGTCGGACTGCGCCGCAGCCGCGGAGCTGGCGGTGGAGATTCCGACCGGCCCCGAGATCGTCGCCGGCAGCACCCGCATGATGGCGGGCACCACCCAGAAGGTGGCGCTCAACGCGCTCAGCACCGCCGTGATGATCGCCCTGGGCAAGACCTTCGGTCCCCACATGGTCGATGTCGCGGCCACCAACGTGAAGCTGCGCCGCCGCGCCCTGCGCATCGTGCAGACCGTCACGGGCGCCGCGCCGGCGGAGGCGGAAGCGGCCCTGGCCGCGTCCGGCGGCCAGGTGAAGCCGGCGCTGGTGGCGCTGCTGGCCGGGGTGGACGCGGCGGAGGCGACACGCCGCCTGGCGCGCGCGGGCGACCGGGTGCGGGACGCCATCGCATGAACCCGGTGTGGGCCGTGGGCCTGATGACCGGCACGGTGCTGGACGGCAACATCGACATCGCCGCGATCCGCACCGACGGCGAGTCCGTCGCCTCGTTCGGCCCATGGGCGCTGACCCCATACCCGCCGGGCATCCGCCCACTCCTCGCGGACGCATTGCACGCCGCGCGCGCCTGGGCGTTCGACGGCCCGGAGCCGCCCGTGTTCGCCGCGGCGGAGGCGGCGCTGACCCGCGCGCAAGCCGCCGCGACCACGGCCTTCATCGCCGCTAACGGCCTGGTGGACGTCGCGGCGATCGGCTTTCACGGCCAGACCGTGCTGCACCGTCCGCCCGCCCGGGGCGTCCCGGGCCGCACCCGGCAATTGGGCGACGGCGTCCTGCTGGCGGCGCTCACCGGAACCCCGGTGGTCTATGATTTCCGCTCCGCCGACGTGGCGGCCGGCGGCCAGGGCGCACCGCTTGCCGCCAGCTACCACCGCGCCCTGCTCGGCGGCATGGCCGACGCCGCCGTGCTGAATTTGGGCGGCGTCGGCAACCTCACCGCGCTCGCCGGCGACGACCTGGTCGCCTTCGACACCGGCCCGGCGAACGCCCCGGTGAACGACTGGGTCGAGCGCGCAACCGGCCGCTTCATGGACGCGGACGGCGCGCTCGCCCGGCAGGGCCGCGTCGACGAGGCGAGGCTGGCGCGCCTGCTGGACCACCCATACTTCACCGCGCCCTACCCGAAATCGCTCGATCGCTTCGGCTTCACCGCGGCGATGGCGGACGGGCTGAGCCTGCCGGACGGCGCCGCGCTGCTCACCGCCTTCGCCGCCGCCGCAGTAGGGCGCGGGCTGGACCTGCTGCCCCGTCGACCCGCCCGCCTGATCGTGTGCGGCGGCGGCCGGCGCAATCCGGCGCTGATGGACGCCATCCGCCAGCGCGCCGACGCCGAACCCGTCGCCGCGGAGGCGGTCGGCTGGCGCGGCGACGCGGTGGAGGCGGAGTGCTTCGCCTTCCTCGCCGTGCGCGCCCTCCGCGGCCTGCCAATCAGTTTCCCGTCCACCACCGGCGCGCCGGCGGCGATGCCGGGCGGACGGATCGCGCGCCCGGGCGAATAACGCCATATCACCGCCATGGACGAACGCCCCCCCTCCGTCGAGCGCCTCCTGGGCCACCCCGGCTTCGTGGCGCTGGCCGCCGCGTTCGGCCGCACCGCCGCGCGCGACGATCTGCGCGCCGTGCTGTCCGGCCTGCGCGCCGCCCGCGCCGCCATCCCCGACGCCGACGCGCTTGCCGAAGCCTGCAGCGCCCGGCTGGCCGCGTTGGCGCAGCCCTCCCTGCGCCCCGTGTTCAACCTTACGGGCACGGTGCTGCACACCAACCTGGGCCGCGCCATGCTGCCCCCGGAGGCGCTGGCGCAGATCGCCGCCGCATCGGGGGCCTGCACGCTGGAATACGACCTCGACACGGGCGCCAGGGGTCATCGCGACACCCACCTGGAGGCGCTGCTCTGCCGTTTGACCGGTGCGGAGGCGGCCACCGTGGTCAACAACAACGCCGCCGCCGTGCTGCTGGTGCTGAACACCCTGGCGCAGGGCCGCGAGGCCATCGTGTCGCGCGGCGAGCTGGTGGAGATCGGCGGCGCCTTTCGCGTGCCGGACATCATGGCCCGCGCCGGCGCCCGCCTGCGCGAGGTGGGGACCACCAACCGCACCCACCCGGCCGACTACCAGGGCGCCATCGGCCCGGACACCGCGCTGGCCATGAAGGTGCACGCCAGCAACTACGTCATCCAGGGCTTCACCGCCGCCGTGCCCGAGCCCGAGCTGGCCGCGATCTGCCGCGCCGCCAACATCCCGTTCGTCAACGACCTGGGCAGCGGCACCCTTGTCGACCTGTCCGCCTGGGGCCTGCCGCGCGAGCCCACCGTGCGCGATGCGGCCGCGCACGCGGACCTGGTGACGTTCAGCGGCGACAAGCTGCTCGGCGGCGTCCAGGCCGGGTGCATCGTCGGCCGCGCCGACCTGGTGGCCCGGGTGCGCCGCAACCCGCTGGCCCGCGCGCTGCGGCTTGGCAAGCTTCCGATCGCGGCGATGGAGGCGGTGCTGCGGCTGTATCTGCACCCGGAACGCCTGGCGGAACGGCTGCCCGCCTTGCGCCTGCTGACCCGGCCGCAACCCGACATCGAGGCCGCGGCCCATCGGTTGCAACCGATTCTGGCCAATGCGCTCGGCGCAAGCGCCAACGTGCGCGTCGCCGCGTGTTCCAGCGAGATCGGCAGTGGGGCCCTGCCGCTCCGCACGCTCCCGAGCGCATGCCTGGCGATCACCCGGGCGCTGCCGGGCCCCGGCCATGGCGGGTGGCTGGAGCGCGCCGCGGCCGCCCTGCGCCGGCTGCCGACGCCGGTGATCGGCCGCATCGCCGACGACGCGCTCCGGCTGGACCTGCGCACGCTCGAGGACGAGGCGACCTTCGTCGCCCAACTGGAAACCGCGGGACCAGTGCTGGAGGCCGGCGGCTGACGTCGCGCGCCCGGTTTCTCCAGGCCACTCCCCATCGTCATTCCCGGGCTTGACCCTGGTGTCCACAGCGTCCCAGCCACGCTGGCGATTTCGGATTGCGTTCCGAAGCGCCAACGGGCGCCGTCGGAACCTTGAGGCTGCTCCGCCCTTGCATGACGGCTATGGATCCCGTTGTGCGAATTAAGCGCCGGCCAAATTTCGTAACAAACGGCTTTATTGCAGGGCGTCCCGTTGCAGCCAGATGATCCCCATTCAAGGAAAGGCATGGTCAATGCAAACCAAAACAATAGCGGCTTCGGTCATGGCAGTCGCGCTCGCCGGATGCGTCGCGCCACCGCCGCCCGTGTATGTGGCGGCCGCCGCGCCGGTCACCGCGACTCCGCTGCCTCCCCCGACGACGTCCGGGACGCAGCCAACCGCCATCCGTCCACCGGCCTCGCCGCGTCCGCCCGCTCTGGCGCAGCCTCCCGTTGCCGGGTACTACCCCGCCTATCCCTACTACGCGCCGTACCCCGTCTATGCGGGCTATTACCCGTATCCCTACCCGTTCTTTCCAGGCTTCATCGGCTTTGGCTTCGGCTTCCGCTGACGCCCTGCACCAACCCGCCGAACCATGTGCGGGCGCGTCGCCTTCCAGCTCCCACCCGACGCGATCCGCGCGCTGTTCCGCACCGCCGGGCCAGCGCCTGACCTCGCGCCGAACTGGACCGTGGCGCCCAGCAACGACGCCGTGGCGGTCCGGCGCCATCCGCAGACCAGCGGGCGCCGCTTGGACGTGCTGCGCTGGGGGCTCAGGCCGTCGTGGACCAAGGCCCTCAAGCAGGCCCGCCCATCAACGCCCGGTCGAAGATGGCCGCCGCCAACGGCATGTCCAAAGGCGCGCTGGCGGAACGGCGCTGCCTGACGCCCGCGGACGCCTTCTACGAGTGGCCCCCGGCGGAGGTCCAATCGTGATGTCGCGCATGGCCGACGTGCTGAAGACGCGCGGCATCACGGCGGTGTTCACCAGTTTGCGAAGCGATGAGATGACCGCCGCACAACTAATGCGGGTCTCTCGTCGTTGGTGGACACATGGGTGAAGCTGGCCGTCATCGAAGCGAGTGGCGAGACGAACCGCACGCTCGATGTGGTGAAGGCGCGCGGCATGAGCCATTCGAACCAGCTGTTCGAGTTCCGCATGGGGGCGGGCGGCCAAAGCCGCGCCGCCCCGTGCCGAAATTGGGGACGGCCAGCTCGGGGATGCCGGACGGCGCCATCAGCTTCGCCGGTGCGTTGCCGGGCAGACCACCAAGTCGCTTGCGGTCATGCCCAATCTCAAGCGGGGTTGCGACGAGCGCCTGGCGGGCCGCTGCCACATCGACGTCATCGACCGTCTGATGGATGCTGAACTGGCGGCTGGCGACCAGATGATCGCCATTCCCGCCCTGGTGCGGCATTTGGCGGAGCCGCACATTCAGTTGCGCCTGTTTGTCGCTGGCAATTCGCAGCTGTCGCAACGCGCCATCGCCACCCTGCGGGCGTTCTGCGAGCGGAGCCTGCCGCCGGAACTCGATTTGGAGGTGGTCGACATCTACCAGCAGCCAGGCTTGGCGGTGCGCGACCAGGTTGTCGCCGTGCCGACCCTATTGAAGCTGCTGCCATCGCCAGTGCGCCGGATCATCGGCGACCTGTCCAACGAGCACCGGCTGTTGCGCGTATTCGGCCTGCATGCGCCATCCGACGATGACCGCTGACTTGACGATCGGGGAGGCGCACCGGCAGCTGCAGGAACTGCAGGCCCGGCTGCAAGAAAGCGAGGAGACGCTGGAGGCTATCCGCAATGGCCAGATCGACGCCGTCGTGGTCACCGGCGCAGCCAACGAGCACCGCGTCTTCACGCTCGAGAATGCCGACCGGCCCTATCGCGTGCTGATCGAGCAGATCGGCGAGGGCGCCGTCACCCTCGATGCCGACGGCGCCGTGTTCTACTGCAACCGGCGGCTGGCCGAGATGCTCGGGCTGCAGCAGGAGCGGGTCGTCGGCAAGCTGCTGCAGTCGTTCCTGTCGGCGGCGGAGCGCGGCCGGCTCGAGGCGATGCTGCAGCGGGCCCATCACGCGCCGGCGCGCGACGAGTTCACCATCGCGCGCGCCGATGGCGTCGAGGCGCCCGTCGTCATATCGCTCAGCCTGCTGCAACGCGACGATGGCCGGGCGATGCTGTGCGGCGTGCTGGCGGACCTGACGCAGCAGCGCCGCCACATGAGCGAATTGTCGGACGCCAATGCGCTGTTGGTGGCCGAGAGCCGGCAGCGCGCCCTGGTGGAGGACGCGCTGCGGCAAAGCCAGAAGATGGAGGCGGTGGGCCAGCTGACCGGCGGGTTGGCGCACGACTTCAACAACCTGCTGACCGGCATCGTGGGCAGCCTGGAGCTGATGCAGGCCCGCGTGGCGCAAGGCCGCACCGCCGAGTTGAGCCGCTACGTCGCCGCGGCGATGGGGTCCGCCAACCGCGCCGCCGCGCTCACCCACCGCCTGCTGGCGTTCTCCCGCCGCCAGACGCTCGACCCGAAGCTGGTGATGGTGAACCAGTTGGTCGCGGGGATGGAGGAGCTGCTGCAGCGGAGCGTGGGGTCCACCGTGACGTTGGCGACAGCGCTGGACGAGAGCGCCGGGACGATCTTGTGCGACGCCAGCCAGTTGGAGAACGCGTTGCTCAACCTGGCCATCAACGCGCGCGACGCGATGCCCACCGGCGGCACGATGACGATCAGCACGCGCGCAGTGTCGATCGACCAGGCGACCGCGGCGCAGCGCGACATGGCGCCGGGCGTCTATGTCGCGCTGGCGGTCGGCGACACCGGCGTCGGCATGTCGCCGGAGGTGGCCGCCCGCGCCTTCGACCCGTTCTTCACAACCAAGCCGCTGGGGCAGGGCACCGGGTTGGGGCTCTCGATGATCTACGGCTTCACCAAGCAGTCCGGCGGCCAGGCGCGCATCCATAGCGCCGAGGGTCTCGGCGCCTCCGTCACGCTGTTCCTGCCACGCCTGGACACGGCCCAGGACGTCGCGGCGAGCCTGGCGTCGCCACAAGCCGAAGAGTGCGCCGAGACCGGCGAAACCGTGTTGATCGTCGACGACGAGCCGGTGATCCGCCTGCTGGTGAGCGAGGTCTTGCGGGATTTGGGCTACGCCGCGCTGCAAGCCGCGGATGGCGCCGCCGGCCTTCGCCACATCGCCGAGGGCCCTCGCATCGATCTCCTGGTCACCGACGTCGGCCTCCCGGGCGGCATGAACGGCCGCCAACTGGCCGACGCCGCGCGCGCCCGGCAACCAGATCTGCTTGTGCTGTTCATCACCGGTTTCGCCGAGAACGCCGCCGTCGGGGGCGACGCGCTGGAGCCCGGCATGGGCGTCATGGTCAAACCGTTCGGGATTGACGCGCTGGCGACCAAGATACGCGCCATGCTGCGCGAAGGGCGCGCCTAACCCGCGCCCGCCGGCGCCTCGGCTGTCGTCTCGCCCATTCTGTTCCATCTCCATCCGCGTTCCCATTACAGCACGGAACGCGCAGTGCGGATTAGTTCGCCGTGACGGGTGCGCAATCTGCGCGGCCCGGGACACGGCGGCCGATCGGCAGTATGACCACGCGGTGCAGGCCTTGGAGAGTTCGTCATGCTGTTGCGGATCACGCTTGTCCTGGCGTTGCTCGGCGGCGCCGCGCTCGCGCAGCAGCCGGCGCCCCCCGGGCAGAGCCTGGCCGAGGCGGCCGCGAAACGCTTCCCGCAGCCTGTGCGCGTCGGCGACCTGATCCATCGCACCGTCCTGCAGCCGCTTGAAAGCCAGCCGGTGCTGGGCCACGTCGCCGCCGTGGTGCGGCAGGGCGATGGCATGGTGAGCGTCGTGGTCAACTATGGCGGCCTGTTCGGCATCGGCGCCCGCCCGATCGCGGTGCCGGTCGAGGCCATGACGCTGGTCGGCTACGACATGGAGATCGTGGACTTCACCCCGCGCCAGCTTAGCGGCTTCCCGACCTATGACGGCGCCGCAACCCCGATCCCGCTGGACGCGACCATCAAGGTCAGCCTGTCGAAGCCGTCGCACTGATGCGCCGCACGGCCATGATGCGGGGTCTTCTGGCGGGGCTGGCCGCGCTGCTCGTCGCCGCCGGGATCGCAATCTTCGTCTACGGCGCCCCTGGCCCGGTGCAGCAGGCGGCGGCCATCGGCGGCCCGTTCACCCTCGTGGACGGCGCCGGCAAGACCGTCACGGATGCGGATTTCCGCGGCAAGTACATGCTGGTCTACTTCGGCTACACCTTCTGCCCCGACGTATGCCCGACCACGCTGAACGACGTGGCGCAAGCCATGGACAAGCTCGGCGCCCGCGCCGACGGCATCCGCCCGGTGTTCATCACCGTCGACCCGGCGCGCGACACCCCGGACGTCGTGCAGCAATATGCCGCCGCGTTCAGCCCCCGGCTGGTCGGGCTGACCGGCGCCGCGGACCAGATCGCCGCCGTGGCGAAGGAGTATCGCGTTTATTACGCGCCGCACCGGACCGGGCCCAACCCGGGCGACTACACGATGGACCACAGCTCCATCCTGTATTTGATGGACGCGAAGGGCCGCTTCGCCGGCATCATCCGCGCCGACGAGGGCGCCGACGCCATCGCGGCCGACCTCGCCAAATACCTCTCGTGACCGATACCTTCGTGAAAAGGCTTTGCTCCATGCGCCTCGCCGCCTTCGCCACCCTCGCATTCGTCGCCGCGACCCCGGCTTGGGCGCAACCGGCGACCGTCGCCGTCACGCAGGCCTGGTCCCGCGCCACCGCCGGCGCAGCGCGCACCGCCGCCATCTACGTCACCATCACCGCCGCCCAGCCGGACCGCCTGACCGGCGCGAGCACCCCCATTGCCGACACCGCGGAGCTGCACCGCAGCGAGATGCGCAACGGCATGATGGAGATGCGCGCCATCACGGACGGCCTGGATGTGACCCCCGCCGCCCCGATCCGCATGTCGCCCGGCGGCTACCACATCATGCTCACGGGCCTGAAGCAGCCGCTGAAGCAGGGCGATCACGTCGCCATCACCCTGACCTTCGCGCACGCGGCGGCCATCACCGCCCAGGCCGTGGTCGCCGGCCCTGGCGCCAGCCAGCCGCCCCCGCCCCGGTGACCTCTCCTGTCGTTCAGGGAAGAGGGAGAGAGGCCGGCTAGACAACGTTCGCCGGCCGGAGTTCGCAGTGCTCCGCCAACTCCCGCGTTTCCACCTGGAACGTGGCGTGTCCGATGCCGAACCGCTCCCGCACCGTGGCGCAGGCGGTGCGAACCAGCGCCGCATCCGCCACGTCGCCGCGCACCAGATGCGCGGTGACCGCGGTTTGCGTGGTGCTGAGCCCCCACACGTGCAGGTCATGCACGTCCACCACGCCGCCCAGACCGCGCAACGCGGCCTCGACGGCGCCCATGTCGATGCCCTCGGGGACGGCGTCCAGCGCCAGGTTGGCCGACTGCCGCAGCAGCCCCCACGTGCCGGCCGTGATCACCGCGACGATCAGCAGACTGGTCACCGGGTCGAGCCAGCGCCAACCGGTCAGCGTGATCAGCAACCCGGCCGCCACCACCCCGGCCGACACCACCGCGTCCGACGCCATGTGCAGGAAGGCGCCGCGCACGTTCAGGTCGCCCTTGCGCCCGCGCATGAACATCAGCGCCGTGCCGCCATTGATCAGGATGCCAAGCGCGGCCACCCACATCACGGTGCCGCCACCGACCGGCGCCGGCTCCGCGAAGCGCCGCAGCGCCTCCACCGTGATCGCGCCGCACCCGAGCAGCAGCACGACCGCGTTGCCCAGCGAGGCCAGGATGGTGCCGCGCCCCCAGCCGTAGGTCCGCGACGCCGTCGGCAGCCGCCGGGCCAGCGTGGCTGCGCCCCACGCGATCAGCAGCCCGAGCACGTCCCCCAGATTGTGCACCGCGTCCGCCAGCAGCGCCATCGAGTGCGCCGCCAGCCCATAGAACACCTGCGCCGCCACGAACCCGGCGTTCAGCGCCGTCCCAATCGCGAACGCCCGCCCGAACGAGGCCGGCGCGTGACTGTGCCCGGCATGACCATGGTCGTGATGCGCGTGGCGGTGATGCGCGTGATCGTGGCCATGGTGGTCGTGGCCCTCGTGGGCGCGGCCCTCGTGGTCGTGGCCCTGATGGTCGTGCCCGCTCATCGCAGCAGCATCGCCCGGAGTGCGAACGCCATCTTGCGCCCATACGGCGGCGCCAGGAACGCGAACCCGCTCAGCCGCCCCGCCCGGTAAACGCCCCGCGCGTGCGAGAACCGCCGGAACCCGTCGCGCCCGTGATACGCGCCCATCCCCGAGGCCCCCACTCCGCCGAACGGCAGATCGTCCTGGATGCAATGCAGCAGCACGCTGTTGACCGAAACGCCGCCCGAGACGGTGGCGCCCAGCACCGTCCGCAGCGTCTTGGCGTCCCTTGTGAACGGGTACAGCGCTAGCGGACGCGGCCCGGCGTTCACGTAGTTGGTGGCCTCCGTGAGGTCCCGGTAGCCCACCACCGGCAGGATCGGTCCGAAGATCTCCTCCGCCATCAGCGCGCCGTCCGGCGGCGGGTTCAGCACCACGGTCGGGCCCAGCTTGCGCTCGCCATGGTTGTCGCCCAGCCGCAGCAAGGTCGCGCCCGCCGCCTCGGCCTCCCGCAGCAGGCCGTGCAGCCGCTCGTGGTGCCGCTCCGAGATGATGGACGTGTAGTCCGCGTTGGCGCCCGCGTTCGGATACAGCCGCGCCGCCGCGTCCAGCACGGCCTGCGCGAACCCTGCCGCGTGCTCCGCCGGCGCCAGCGCGTAGTCCGGCGCGATGCAGGTCTGCCCGGCGTTGAAGAACTTGCCCTGCGCGATGGTGGCCGCCGCCGCCGCCACGTCGTAATCCCGGCACACGATCGCCGGCGACTTGCCGCCCAGTTCCAGCGTCACCGGCGTCAGCATCTCCGCCGCGGCCCGCGCGACCAGGCGGCCCACCGCGGTCGACCCGGTGAACAGCAGGTGGTCCAGCGGCAGCGCGCACAGCGCCTGCGCGACCTCGGCGCCGCCGGTGACGATGCCGAGCTGCGCCGGGTCGATCGCGGCCGGCACCAGCCGGGCCAGCAGCGCGGCGAAACGCGGCGTCAGCTCCGACGGCTTGACGATCACCCGGTTGCCCGCCGCCAGCGCATCCACCAGCGGGCTGACGGTCAGCAGGAGCGGGTAGTTCCACGGCGCCACAATCGCCACGCAACCGAGCGGCTGCCACTCCACCCAGGCCTGCCCGGGCTGGAAGCTGATATCCACCCGCCGCCGCTCCGGCCGCATCCAGCGCGCCAGGTTGCGCCGCGCATGACGGATGGCGCCGAGCGCGGGCACCAGTTCCGCCAGGGTGGTCTCCACCGCCGACCGGCTGCCGAAATCGGCGGAGATGGCGGCGGCGAGCGCATCGCGGTTGTCGCGCAGCAGGATGTCGAGCGCCGCCAGGGCCGCGAGCCGCTGCGCCGCATCCGGCGGCCCGTCGCGCAGATAGGCCCGGCGCTGCATGTCGAGCAGCCGCGCGGGCGCGTCGACGTCCCCCGGTGCGGTTATCGGTGCTGCGGTGTCCATGCACCGATAGTGGCAGCGCCGCGCCGGTTTGCCCACCGCCGCGCCGGCGATTAGCCTCCCGCCAAACCGGGAGGCCACGCGCATGATCGAGCTGCACACCTACAACACGCCCAACGGCCGCAAGATCAGCGTGGCGTTGGAGGAGATGGGCGTGCCGTACAGCGTGCACGTGGTCGACATCACCAAGAACGAGCAGTTCGACCCGGCCTTCCTCAAGATCAGCCCCAACAACCGCATCCCCGCCATCATCGACCCCGACGGCCCGGGGGGCGCTCCGATCAGCGTGTTCGAGAGCGGCGCCATCCTGCTGTATCTTGGCGAGAAGACCGGGCAGTTCCTTCCGCAGGACCTGCGCGCCCGCGTGCCCGTGCTCGAGTGGCTGATGTGGCAGATGGGCGGTTTCGGTCCCATGCCGGGCCAGGTGCACCACTTCCTCGGCGTCAGCGACCCGGGCGACCAGCGCTACGGCCTGGCCCGCTACACCGCCGAGACCAAGCGCCTGTATGGCGTGCTGGACCGGCGCCTGGCGGAGGTGGAGTTCGTCGCCGGGTCGCTGTCGGTGGCGGACTTCGCGATTCTTGGGTGGGCCTGGCGGCACGAGCGTCACAAGGTGGACCTGGCCGAGTTCCAGAACGTTCGCCGCTGGTTCGATACGCTGATGGCGCGGCCTGGCGTGCAACGCGGCTTTTCGGTCGCCCTGTCCCGCGGCTAACCCGCTTCTCGCCAGCGAGACGAAAGCCAGGCAACCATGACCGGCGCATTGATGTCTGTGCAAAGCCTGCGCGACGATGTCGCGAGAAGCCGCGGCCATATCGTCAAGCAGGACGCGATCATCGCGCGGTTCCGCGAGTTGGGGAATGCCGTACTGGCCGCGGAGGCGTCGGCGATCCTGGTGACCATGCGCGAACACCTGGCCATTGAGGTCAGCATGCTCGCGCGGCGCGAGGCCGAGAACTCGACCGAGCTTGAGAGCCCTTGCCGATCCAAACGCGAGCCGGCGCTCAGCCGTCGGGATCATCGCCTGTGAACGGCGCGGGGCCAGGCGCGCTGGTTCTCTGCGCCGGGTCCCTTAGCTGCACCGGCCCTAGCCCGGCCAGGCCGAGCTCGCGGCAGAGTTCCGCGATCACCAGCTCCGCCGGGCGGTCCAGGCCGCCGTCGAGTTCGAGCGCGTCCAGCCGTTCGGCCAGGTCGTCGAACAGCCGCTCCGCCGCCTCGCCATCGTGGTCCCGGGCGATCCGCTCGCCGACGCTGCGCGCCGCTTGCCGCCGGACCAGCGTCTGGTGGTCATCCGACCCGCCTCGCGGCCAGCCGGCGTCGAGGCGCTGGATCAACGCCACCGTCCGCCGGACCGCGCGCGAGGCGCGGTCGAACGCGTGCGTGGCCGTTCCGATCCGCGCCGAGGCCTGCGCCAGCGCCTGCTCGGCGGAGTCCACGGCCGATCCGGCCCCCTGCGCCTCGGTCAGCGACGCGGCGGCGTCCAGGCTCTCGGGGAGACAAGCGGCCAGCAGGGCCACGACCCGGCCTTCGACCTCGGCCACCTCCGCCGCCACCCGCGCAAGACGAACGCCGAGCGCCACGAGTTCCACCAGCGCATCCCGCAGGGCGGGGTCGGCCG
>CAXTBW010000028.1:0-43305 GCA_964242925.1 uncultured Acetobacteraceae bacterium | reverse complement strand
GCTTCGCCACCGTGATCGCCGCGGCCAAGGGCGGGACTTGGTTCAACAGCATGCCGACAAGACTCCGATCAGCCTCCGGCAGCGCATCGGCATCGACCATCAACAGCTGGGCCAGTTGGCTGTTGTTAGGAAGCTGGCCGGTCACGACGGTCGATTTTCCTACGGTTCTTGGCTCCCCCTTGCGCCGGCTCTCGGCCCATTTCCGGACGATGCCGGGACGGCCCGAGAACCCGAGCGTCACCAGCTCACGCCATAACAGGGCGGCGTTGCGGCAGCCTCCGGCCCAGCGTCCATCGAGGTAGGCCTTGTGCCGGGTCAGGATGCTGCCCTGCGGCGGCTTGCACAAATAGGGGCCTCGCCGGCTCGGAGCCAAGCACGGATCGTCTTGCGTTCAGCCCCGAGCGAGGCGGCGATGGTTGAGATGGACACCCCGGCCGCCCGTAGTGGCGACGCTTCCTGGAAGCGGTGCTGGCGACGGGCGTGAACGGCTTGTCTACGACGTTTCGCCGCCGTCAACCTGGGAATGGCTGTTGCCGATGCCGAAGACACCGGCTCGGCCGGGGGCGTCAGGATCGGCTGCTCCATTTGCCTGGCGGCACGGCGGAGGTCGCCGTGGTGTCGGTCGACAACAGCCCGGACGGGGTCACCGAGGTTGCGCAGCAGGTGCCAGCGATCGGACACCTGGATTGCATCGAGGGCGCCTTGGCTAATGCCGCCGGCATAGGCGCCCGCACGGTCACGAGCGACGACCTCGATCTCGGGGCGCTGACGCAACCACGCCGCGAGCGTCGTGGCCTGGCGGTCTGGCAGGAGTTCCACGACCGAGTTGCGTTCGAGATCGACGAGGATGGGTCGTAACGGCGCCCTCGCCGCCAGGCCCAGTCGTCCACCCCGACAATCTTCGGTGTCGGCGGCGGGGTCTCGACGACCACCGGCCTGGCGGCCATCCGCAGCAGCGTGTCGGGGCTGGTCGGAATGGCAAGCCGTTCGGCCAGTCGCGCGGCGGCCTCGCCCCCGAGCGCAAAGGCGACGTGACCGCTGGAGATCGCCGAGCCTGGCCGTTCGACGCGCCGACACCGGTGCGATCGAACCCAGCCGTTCAGCGAAGGTCTTCCTGGCACATGCCGGATGAGACATCGGAACCGCCGTGCGGTGACTCGGATGGTGGCTGGGCGTCCCTGCCACGGCAGATCACGCGGCACACGCGGGTAATGGCTGTGCAGGCGCCGCGACAGCAGACCGCAGGCCGGGCAGTGCACGGGGCTTCGCGCTAGACCGGCCTCGACCGTTACATCCTTCATCGTCGGCATCACGCGGCTGATCTTGAGCGCGGCAGGCACAATGGACAGCAAGGAAGACGGCGCAGGTGGACCACCATGGACGTGAGTCCATCACCTCCTCGATCCAACGCCCAAATACAAGATCAACAGCACGCAAAATGCGGGAGAACCCAAAGTTCCCCAAATCGGGCGGCTGAAATTCCTCATTTCGTTCCGGTGTGCTTTGACTTTGCCGGTGTGTGGTGCTGCCCGGCATTAGCCCACCCTTTCCCTGGCGGTCCGGGGGAAAACAGGGGTGGTCAGGCTTGGGGAGGCTGTCTTGATCCCGGACCTCCATCCGCAGGGCTTGAGCCTGTCCGCGATTGCACGGCGGCCTGAGCGGTCGCCGCGAACTCGGGCCCGATGCCTGGCACCGTATTCTCGCCCGCCGAACGGATACGCCGCGCCGAACATCCGCGAAGCGGACTCGCTGATGGCCCGGTCGGCGGGGAGCAAGGCGGAGCGGGTAGCCGAGGCGCTAGATGCATTTATGCGGGACCGGCCTGCCGCAGATGTCAGCGCGGATCCGGGTCAGGCGGCGAAGTCTCCACAGGAGGGGAACGAAGCGGTCGGTGATGCCCAGCGCCGGGCGCTGCCGGCGGGCCCGACCCCGATGCGCGGCTATACCGCAAGGGCCGCGGCAAGGAGGCGAAGCTGTCCTTCATGGGGCATGCGCTGATGGAGAACCGCAACGGACTGATCGTGGGCGCGGTCGCCACCCGCGCCTCGGGCCATGCCGAACGCTTGGCGGCGCTGCACATGTTGGCGCCACATGCCGACCGGGTTGGCCGGGTCACACTGGGCGCCGACAAGGGCTACGACGCCAGGATTTCGTCGCCGAGTTGCGTGAGGTCAACGTCACCCCGCACGTGGCGCAGAACATCAGCGGCCGACGATCAGCTATCGACGGCCGGACCACCCACCACCCGGGCTACGCCGTCAGCCTGCGCATCAGGAAGCGGATCGAGGAGGCCTTCGGTTGGGCCAAGACCGTGGCGGGTTACGCAAGGCCCGTCACCGCGGGCTGCCGAAGATCGACTGGCAGTTCACCTTCGCGATGGCCGCCTACAACCTCGTCCGGCTACCCAAGCTGCTCCAATCAGCCTGACGCTGGAACTTCGACAAGCTGACCTGGAAGTCCATTCTGACACCGCTGCTCACCACAGCGCCGACACATCGACGCTCCAAAACAGCCAAATGAAGCCGATGCTCCGGCCGCGCAGTCACCTTTTCAGCAACCTGTTAGGATTGAGTGTCTACCGTCATTACGTCGTTAACTCTCACTCGCGTCAGCTTATTCTCACTTTTGCACTTGGGCGTGTCCTTGTCATGCTTTAGCGTTGGACTTTGGATTGCGGGTGGGGGGACGTGCTATGACACGGATGTCCCCGCCAGCAACCGGCCGGAAGCTGACCGTGTCGGACGCCGCCGAGCAGCAGGCGCTGGCGACGATCCAGCGGTCCGGGCTGTTCGATGGCGGCTGGTTCGCCGGTCGCAATCCGGACCTGGGCGCCGGCAGCCACGAAACGCTGGTGCACTGGCATCGCTACGGCTGGCGCGAAGGGCGATGGCCCAACCCGTATTTCGACCCGGCCTATTACGCCGGGCACGCCCCGGACTGCGTCGGAAACCCGCTGATCCACTACATCGTCGCCGGCGAGGCGGCCGGCCGGCGTCCCGTGGCGCATTTCGACACCGCCTGGTATCGACGGACCCACGACGTGCCGGACGGCGAGTTGTCGCTGTCCCACTTCCTGCGCCTGCGCTGCACCGGCCAGGTCAACGCGCTGCCGGAGTTCGATAGCGCCTTCTACCTGCGGAAATACCTGGACGTCGCCGTCGCGGGGATCGATCCGCTGGAGCACTACCTGGTGCAGGGCTACGTCGAGGGCCGCGTGCCCTGCCCCGGGTTCGACCCGCGCCGCTGGCATGGCGCCAAGTTGGACCCGAACCCGCTGCTGGGACTGTTGCGCTGGCGGGAGCGGACGCAGGATGCGGCGGGCGTGGCCAACATCGCCGAGGAGGTGCGGCGCAACACCAGGCCGAACCCGGGGTTCGAGGAGGTGTCGCCGTTGCCGCCGGGGGTGGCCAGCGACGTCAAACTGCTGGCCTACTACCTGCCGCAGTTCCACGCCGTCGCGGAGAACGACGCCGCCTGGGGCCGCGGCTTCACCGAGTGGACCAATCTCGGCCGCGCGCTGCCGCGGTTCGCCGGGCACTACCAGCCGCGCATCCCGCGGGATCTCGGCTACTACCGTCTGGACGGGGCGACGCTGCGGCGGCAGGTCGCGCTGGCGAAGGGAGCCGGGCTGCACGGCTTCGTCTTCTACTACTACTGGTTCAATGGCCGCCGCCTGATGGACGCGCCGCTGGAGGCGCTGCTCGCCGATCCCAGCCTCGACATGCCGTTCTGCCTGATGTGGGCGAACGAGAACTGGACCCGCCGATGGGACGGCTCGGACGACCAGGTGCTGGTCAGCCAGGAATACCGCATCCGCGACGAGCCGGCGCTGGTCGCCGACCTGGCGCGGCACTTCGACGACCCGCGCTACATTCGGCTGGGCGGCCGCCCCGTGGTGATGGTCTATCGCGCTCCGCTGATCCCGGACACGGCGGCCACGGTCATGCGGTGGCGGCGGCTGTTCCACGACGGGCACGGCGCCGACCCGGTGTTCATCATGGCGCAGACTTTTGGCGACGAGGACCCTCGCCCGCACGGCATGGACGCCGCGGTGGAGTTCCCGCCGCACAAGCTCACATCCCTTGTCCCCACGATGAATGAACGGTTGCAGGTGCTGGACCCGGCGTTCGAGGGGGAGGTCTACGATTACGCGGCGATCGCCCGCGCCTCGGTGGAGGAGCCCCCGCCCAGCTTCCCGCTGATCAAGACCGCCGTGCCGGGTTGGGACAACGACCCGCGCCGTCAGGGCGCCGGGACCGTGCTGCACGGCGCCACCCCCGCGCTGTACCAGGCCTGGCTGGAGGACCTGATGCGCTTCGCACGCCGCAACCGGGTCGCGGGCGAGGCCATTGTCTGCATCAACGCCTGGAACGAGTGGGCGGAGGGCGCCACGCTGGAGCCGGACGTGCATTGGGGCGGCGCGTTCCTCAACGCCACCGCGCGCGCCGCCGGCCGGCTGCCGGCTGCCGGCGCGCGCACCCGCATCCTGCTGGTCGGGCATGACGCCTTGGCCCATGGCGCGCAAACGCTGCTGCTGCGCCTGGGCCGCGCCTTGCGGGCCGTGCACGGCGTGGACCCGGCCTTCCTGCTGCTGGACGGCGGCCCGCTGGAGCCCGACTACCAGGCCGTCGGGCCGACCACCGTGGCGCGGGATGCCGAAGCCGTCGACGCCTTCGCGCGCGCAGCCACGCGGGAGGGCTTCGCCGCCGCCATCGTCAACAGCGCCGCCAGCGCCGCGTGCGTTCCTGTGCTGGCGCGCCACGGCATCGAGGCGGTGCTGCTGGTGCACGAGATGCCTGGACTGCTGCGCCAGCGAGCCCTGCTCGGGTCGTTGCGGGCGGCGATGGCGGTCGCGTCCGCCACCATTTTCCCGGCCGAGTCGGTGCGGGACCGCTGCCTCGAGGCGCTTGCCGCGCCCGCAGCGCCGGCGTTCATCGTGCCGCAGGGCATCGACGCCCCTGTGCTCAGCCGCGACCGGGACGCCCTGCGCGCATCACTGCACGTCCCGCCGGGGGCGGTCCTGGCGCTCGGCATGGGCTACGCCGACCTGCGCAAGGGCTTCGACCTGTTCCTCCAGGTGTGGCGGGCGATGCGCGAGGCGGGGGCGCCGGCCTGCCTGGCCTGGGCCGGCCGGATCGACCCGACGACCCAAAGCCACTTCGCGGCGGAGATCGCGGCGGCGGAGGCGACCGGCACGTTCCGCTTCCTCGGCCAGCGCGACGATGCGCCCGATCTGCTGGCGGCCGCCGACGTCTTCCTGCTCACCTCGCGGGAGGACCCGCTGCCCTCCGCGGCGATGGAGGCGATGGCGGCCGGCACGCCCGTGATCGCGTTCGACGACACGGGCGGCATCCCCGAACTCCTCGCGCGATTCGGCGGTGGGCACGGCGTGCCCTTGGGCGAGTGCGGCGCGATGGCGCGCGCGGCGATGGCCGCCGCCAGGGCGTTCACGCCGGCGCGGCGGGAGGCGTTGGCCGTGGCCAGCCGCGCCGCATTTCGCATGGAGGCCTACAGCGGACGGCTGCTGGCGCTGGCGCATCCACGGCTGTTGCCGATATCGGTCGTGGTGCCGGGCTGCGACTACGCCCGCTTCATGGCCGGGCGGCTCGCCTCGATCTTCCGCCAGACGCATCCGGTGGCGGAGGTGGTGGTGCTGGACGACGCCTCGGTCGACGACAGCGTGGCGGTGGCGGAGCGGACGGCCGCCGGATGGGGCCGGCACATCCGGATCGAGCGGCGGGCGGTGCGGTCCGGAGCTGTCTTCGCGCAGTGGCGGCGGGCGGCGGAGACGGCCACCGCCGATTGGCTCTGGATCGCCGAGGCCGACGATGACGCCGAACCCGGGTTGCTGGCCGCGCTTGCGGCGGCGACGGCGCGGGCGCGTGACCCGGTGATGGCGTTCTGCGACAGCCGAGCGATCGACGCGGAGGGCGGCACGCTATGGCCGGACCACAAGGCGTATTTCGGGCCCGAGACGCTGGCTGCCGACGCCGTGTTCGAGGGCGCCGCGTTCTTGCGCAGCCAACTCGGCGAGCGCAACCTGATGGTCAACGTGAGCGCCGTGCTGTGGCGCCGGACGGAGTTGCTGGCCGCCCTGACCCAGTGCGAGGCGGAGTTGGACTCGTTCCGCATGGCTGGCGACTGGCGGCTGTATGTGCAGGCGCTATCCCGCGCCGGGGCGCAGATCGCGTACGTCGCGGCGCCGCTGAACCACCACCGCCGCCACCCGGCCAGCGTCACCGCGCAGTTGAATCCCAACTCGCACGCGGCCGAGGTGGCCCGGGTGCACGACGCGATTGGCCGGTTGGTCGGCCCCGACCCGGGCCTGCGCCAGCGCCAGCGCCGCTACCGCCGCAGCCTGGGCGCGCAACTCGGTTCTGCGCCGATCACCTGAGCGGCGGCGCTCGAACATCGTCATTGCGAGGACGCATGGCCGAGGCATCCAGCCGCCAGCGCAATACGCGCCGCCTGGATCGCCCCGCCGCCCGGCAGCGGCTCGCGGGGATGGGCGGGCGGCTCAGGCGAGCAGCTTCCACCCGGCCAGCATGAGCGCCACGGTCATGACGATGCGCAGCAGCCAGTCCGGGATGCGGCCGGATGCCAGGCTGCCCAGCACCACGCCTGGGACGGACCCGGCGATCAGCGAGAGCAGCAGCACCGGGTCGATCGGGCTGACCAGCAGGTGGCCCATGCCGGCGACCAGCGTGAGCGGAACCGCATGGGCGATGTCGGCGCCCACCAGCCGGGCCGAGCTGATGCCGGGGTAGATCAGCAGCAGCAGGGGCATCCCCAACGCCGCAGCGCCCACGGAGGTGATCGGGACCAGGATGCCGAGCAGGACGCCGAGCAGGACCGTCATCGCAATCGCGTTGCGCCCGGCCCAGTTGCCGAACCGGCGCTGCGTCAGCGACACGATTTGCGGCCGGAACGCCACGCTCAGCGCGGTGAGGACCAGCGCCCAGCCGAGCGCGATCGCCGCCGCGTGGTTCAGCGCCGCGCTGGGCGGCCCCTGCAAGGCGAGGATGCCCAGCGTGATCACCGTCATCGGCATGCTGCCCGCGAGCATGAGCCACACCACGCGCCACTCCACGGTGCGGACCGACCCGTGGGCGACGGTCCCGAACGCCTTGGTGATGGCGGCGAACAACAGATCGACCCCGATCGCATTCAACGGACGCATCGCGAAGACAAGTATGAGCAGCGGAGTCATGAGCGACCCGCCGCCAACGCCCGTCAGCCCGACGAGCACGCCGATCACGAAGCCGGAGACGGGGAAGCCGATCCTGAAGTGTTCCATCAGCGCGAGTCTCTCACGACCGGGCTGCCCGGCCCAAACCCGCAATCGGTCGGCGGCGGCCGGAGTCGATTAAAGCAGCCCGCCACGCTTTCAGCAGGTTCTTGCGCCCGATGCTGCGGGTGCGCACTGTCTGCTGAGCTTCACGCTGCAGACAGCCTTCATTGCGCTCCCCACTACATGGGCCGTAACAGCTTTGCGATCACTTCGACAAAGCTACCTCATCAAGGAAGAATGCCTCATCGAGCATTGGGCGATTAGGCTGCCGATGCCTTGCGCGCCTTCTCCGATTTCTCGTAGCGCAGTCGCCAGGCGTTCATGTCGGCTTCCTTGCCGAACATGACGCGGACCCCCTTGGCGCCGAGGCTGACCCGGATCTTGCCGCCGTTCGAGGCGCGGTGGTCGGCCACCCAGGCCACGAATTCCGCGTCCTCGCTGGTGCGGCCCTCGAACTCGAGCACGCCCACGATGTCTTCCTCTTTGCGACGCCTGACCATTTGTCCCGATATCCCGTAGCCATGTCTGAATGCGATAATGACATAGGCCGCCACGCCGCACCACGCGACCCCCCTCGCCGAAGCCGCACGCAAATGCGCCAAACGAGGGCTCTGGGCAGCGAACAAGCAGTTCGTTGCAGCAGATTGATCCGACATAACGCGTCTGGCGCTTGGATAGCAGTGCGTGCCACACTATGCTAATCCCGCGAACAATTGGATTGCGACATGCCAGTCGGCACGCACAGTGTTGGGGATCGCACGCCAGTCTTGGAGATCGAAGGCTTTGACGACATTGCGACTGTCTGCCCCGGTGGACGAGGATGAGGCTCGGATGCGGCGCGCCCTGGATGTGGGCGCTCACGAGGGTAGAGGTCGGCAGGACCAGGCGCATGGTCCACGTCCGATGCGGCAGTTCGCCCAGGACGGGGATGTGCCAGTCGTCCGGCTGCAAGGCCGCAAGGACCCCGGGGTCCAGGCCGCCTCCGCCCGGCTGGAGGAAGTGCTGCAGGCCGAGCGCGCCGCCCGGGAGCAGGCGGACGCCGCGCTGAAGCAAGCGAATGCCGCGATCCAAGCGCTGCAAACCAAGATCGCCCACGCCGAGATTGCTCATCAGGAGGCATTGGCGGCCCAGGCGCGCGGATACGAGAGCCGTTTGGCCGAGATGGAAGTCGTCGCCAAGCGCGAACCCGAGCCGCGGCGCTCCAGGCAGGCCGCTTCACCCGCGGATGGCGAGAGCGCCGAGGCGGAACCGGTCGAGTGGTGGGTGCCAGGCTGGCGCGAGGGACTCGGCCGCACGCGGTGAGGAGACTGCGCCGGGTTTGGTTGCTGCTAACGTTGATGGCGCCCACGCTGCCGGCGCCCATGCTGCCTGCGAAGGCGCAAGACATGGTCCGGATCGGCTGGCTGCGCGGGACCAACGACCTCACCTTGTCCAAGGCGCGTGGCACACTGGACCAAGCCATCGCCGCGCACGGCGCGCGCGTGGAATGGGACGGTCCGTTCCCCGCCGCCGCGCCGGCCGTGGAAGCGCTTAACGCCGGCGCCATCGACATCACGCTCGGCAGCTCGACCTCCTCGGTCGCCTCGTTGGCCGCGAATGCCCCGATCGTGATCTTCGCATATCAGCGCATGGGCCCGGACGCGGAAGCGTTGGTGGTCAAGAATGCAAGCCCAATTCACGGCATCGCCGACCTGCCCGGACGCAGCGTGGCCGTCAACCGCGGCGGCACCGGCGAGTACCTGCTGATGCGCGCGCTCGAAACGCACGGCATCGACCCGGCCACGGTGCGCCGGGTCTATTTGGGCCCTGCCGACGCCGGCCCCGCCTTCGCTTCCGGCGCGGTGGACGCCTGGGTCGCCTGGGACCCCTTCCTCACCGTGGCGCTGGAATCCTACGGCGCCCGAGTGGTCGCAAACGGCCCGGCGATGGGGTCGGAGAACGCCATTGTCCTGCTGGCAAGCCGGGATTTCACCGCGCGGCATCGCGCCCTGTTGCAGGTCGTCTACGACACGCTGCTGGCCGACAACGCCTGGTCGGTGGCCAACAAGCAGGAGGCCGGCGCGATTTGGGCGCGGGAGCTGAAGGTCCCCGCCACGATGGCCGCCACCTTCGGGGCCAACGACGCCGTCCCCACCATCGCCGTCGGTCCGGCCCAGACGCAGCAGATCGACCACGTCGCGGACTGGTATGCGCAGGCCGGCATCATTGCCGCCAAGCCGGACATGCGGGGCAGCACGGTCGATTTGTCCCGATGATACTCGACGAACGCACCTACACCATTCGGCCCGAAAGCGTGCGGGATTACCTGCGAATGTATGCTGAGGAGGGGATGGCTTTGCAGGTGTCCCACCTCGGCGATCTGGTCGGCTGGTTCACCACGGATTCCGGGGTCGTCAACCAGGTGGTGCACATGTGGCGCTATCAGGATGCCGGCGACCGGGAGCGGCGGCGCGCCGCCATGGAGGCGGACCCGGCCTGGCAGGCGTTCCGCGCCAAGACGTCGCATTTCGTGACGGAGATGCGCAGCCGCATCCTGCGTCCGACGGCATTCTCGCCAATGCGGTGATCCGCCGTTTGGCGAAGCTGGTCGGGGCGGCCGGACTCGAACCGGCGGCCTCCTGTACCCAAAACAGGCGCGCTACCAGGCTGCGCCACGCCCCGACACCGGGCGGACCGTAGAAGCTGGCCCAGGCCGGAGCAAGCGGCCTAGCTCGCCGCGTTGCCGAAGATGCGCTGTTCCACCTTGTCGCCGACGCGGATGTGCAGACGGGCGGCAGTTCCCGCCGCCACCTCCAACGTCGCGCGCACGCCGCCGTCGGACGGGATGGTGGCCAGGCTGCGCGGCGTGGTGTTCTCGGCGATGTGGTGGATCGCACCATCCGGATCGATGAACAGCATGTCCAGCGAGGTGATCGTGTTGCGCATCCACATCGTGCTGTCGCGCACTACGCCCCAGTCGAACAGCATGCCGCCATCCGCGGGCACGCTCGGACGGAACATCAGCCCGGTCTCCTGCTGCTGCCCGGTGATCGCCATCTCGACGGTGAACACGTGCCGCTGCCCGTCGCGCGTGACGATCACGAGCTTTTCCTTGGGCAGCTCCGGTTGCGCCGCGGTCGGCCCGGGAAGTTGCGCCAATGCTTTGAAGCCGGGCGCAGCCGCCACTGGGAGCAAGGCCAGGCCGGCGAGCGCGATGCGGCGGTTCATGCGGGGACGGACTCCAGCAGGGCTCCGGCGGCGAGTTGCCGGATTTCGGGCCGGACCGTGCCCTCCCGCGGGGCGTCGCGCAAGGTGGTGAACCAGTGCTCCGGCGGGTTGCGGCCGGCGGCGCGGTTGTAGGTCAGAGCGCGCAGGACCCGCTCGGCATCCGGCGTAGTGCGCGGCGGGATCGCGATATCGTTCAGCACCGCCCACACGCCGGCCCAGCAGCGCCCGACCGTGTAGGGGTTGTAGCCGCCGCCGCCGGTCACGATCAGCCGCGGCGCAAGATGCCGGATCGCGTCCAGCACCGCCCAGTGCGCGTTGTTGGACAGCGACAGCCGGGCCAAAGGATCCTCCTCCAACGCGTCGGCGCCGCACTGCAGGAAAATCGCCTGCGGCCGGTGCGCACGGGTCAGCGGCAGGATCGCCTCGTTCAAGAGCACGCGCATCTCGGCGTCGTTGAACCCGGCCGGGACGGGAAAGTTGCGCGCGGCGCCCCCTGCCCGGTCGTTGGCCAGCCCGGTGTGCGGCCAACGGCCGGCCTCGTGCACGCTGATCGTCAGCACCCGGTCGTCATCGGCGAACGCGTCCTGCACGCCGTCGCCGTGATGCGCGTCGATGTCGAGATAGACCACCCGCTCCAGCCCGGCATCCAGCCAAGTGACGATGCCGAGCACCGGATCGTTGAGGTAGCAGAAGCCGGACGCGCGGGCCGGTCGGCCGTGATGCGTGCCGCCGCCGGGGCAGTGCACCGTGCCGCCCGCAAAAGTCAGCCGCGCTGCGAGCATGACGCCCCCGGCGGAGGTCATCGGGCGTCGATAGATCTCGCGGTAGACAGGGTTGCCCTCGGCGCCGATGCGATAGCGCGCGCGGTCCTCCTCGCTGACGGCCTGGGTGTCCTCCGCCCGGCGCAGCGCGGCGACGTAGTCGGGGTCGTGGAAGCGCGCCACGGCGGCGGGGCTGGCCATGGGGGCGACGACATACTGCGCCTCGTCCAGCCATCCCATCGCGCGGATCAGGTCGATGGCGGTGGACACGCGCGGGATCGCGAGGGGGTGCTTCGGCCCGTAGGTGGAGGCGCGGTAGATCTCGCTGCCGATCAGGACGGGTCGCAGACGGGGATCGGGAAGCATTGCCGGCAATTTGGGCGCGGGGGCGGCGGTCGGCTAGTCTGCTTCGGTGTTGCGCCTCCTATTCCTGCTTGCCCTCGCCGCTTGTTCCGCCGCGTCGTCCGGCCCATGCCGGTTGCAGATGGCGGCCGACCTGCCGGTCACGCTGGACGGCAACCGGCTGGAGGTGATGGGCCGGGTCGACGGCTCGGCTGCCAAACTCCTGCTGGACACGGGCGCCGGGGTGACGGTGTTGACGACGGACACGGTGGCCGCGCTGCAGCTGCCGCGCAGCCAGCGCTCGACCCGGCAGTTGTCCGGGGTGGGCGGCGCCGTCACGAACGCGGACGTCTACGCGGACTTGGACCTGGGGGGCGTCAGCGTGCGCCGGCGGCTGGCGGTGGCCAACGTTCCCGGGCTGGGCGGCCTGGTGGGCGGGGACGTGTTGGGCGACTACGATCTGGAGCTGGATCTGCCGAACCGCCGCGTCCGGCTATGGCGCGCGGCCGGGTGCGGCGTGGCCGATCTGCCCTGGACCGGGCCGCGGATCGCTGTGCCCGCGGACGCAGCCGGCGGCAGGTTGCGCGTGACGGCGATGCTGGACGGGCGCGCAACGCCGGCGCTGATCGACTCGGGCGCCGGGCGGAGCATCGTGAAGACGGACGCCGCCATCGCCGCTGGCGCTACGGCGGCGGCGATCGCGACGGACCCGGTGGCCGTATCGCGAGGGGTCGACGGCGGCGCCATCGCGGTGCGCGCGCATCGTTTTGGGTCCCTCGCGATCGGCGCGGACCAGGTGGCCCGGCCGGTGATCGGGGTGTCGGAGTTCAACCTGCGTGGAGCGGACATGCTCATCGGGATCGACTACCTGCGTTCCCGGCGGGTCTGGCTCTCCTATCGGTCAGGCCAGATATTCATCCAAGACGCCGCTCGGTAGCCGCCCTCAGCATGTCGCGAGGCAGCCGCCCCGATCCACCAAGGCGTCCGGGCTGGGCCTTGCGGGAGCCGGGCGGCCGATGACTGGGCGGGCCAGCCGCCCGGCAGCGCCGGGAATAACAACCGGGCGCCAGGCTGGACCGGGCCACGGTTGGCGGCCAACACGGCCGCAAAGGGCGGCGCGGGCACGCCGGCGTGAATCCGACGCCCGGGACTGGGCGCAGTCCGCCGCATGGCCAGCGTCAGGCCGCTGCCGCAAAGCAGCGCGGACGCCGCGGAGCGCGTCGACGTCAGAGACCGCCAGCAGCACGTGGCCAAGCCGTGCGCATTGGCCCGATGCCGCTTCGAGCGCGATTTGCAGGTCCTCCGGAGATGCGGTTCGGCCGAGCCGAACCACCACGACCTGGTATCGCAGTCGCAAGGCGGTCCATGAACGCTGCCTGGTCACGCTCGGACTCTCCGGTCAGACAGATGCCCGACTGGTCGAGCAGGACTGCTTCAACGGCAACGCGCAAGTGCTGCTCGTGCGCTTCAGAAGGCAACAACGCCAACAATGGTTGGCGTGTTCCATCCTGCGGATCAACCGAGGCCTTGTCGCTCGAAGTTGCTGTATTGGGTTGGGTCACCTGACCCAATTACTCCCTTTCGCTCAGCCAAGCACGCACATCCCGGCCTTGAAGCCACCCCTTAGAGCAAGCGCCACGTCACGGTGACGCGACGGTCGTCGACCGGCGGAGACCTCGTTCCCGACGACGCCGGGTCCGAAGTTCCGAGCGCTTGCAAGAGCAGGCGGTTCGCGGGAATGCCACGTGCGACAAGCCCCGCCTTGACGACTTGCGCGCGCCGCGCCGACAGAATCAGATTGGCATACTCGTCGCCGAGATTGTCGGAATGCCCGGATACGAACATCCGCACCGGGTTCACGTCGCGGAACAAGCGAGCGGCGACGTCAAGCTGTCTGGCGCCGCCCGGCGTCAGTCTCGCGTTTCCACGGCTGAAGTCGATCACCAGTTCGTTGTGCAAGACGGCGCCGGCTTCCTGTCCGACGGTCGGCTTCGTCGCGAGCGGGACGTTCGGAGCCGCCTGGACTGCCGCAGCGCCAGCATTGGGGCCAGGCTGCGGGTGGGCGCAACCGGCGAGTAGCGCGCACGCCCCTGCCATCGCCATCGAGGTCGAACGCGTAAACTTAATCATCACAGCAGCCACCTTTAGTTTACTGGCGAAACATCACTCTTTACGTCATTCGTGCCACTTAGGCTAAGATGTTCACGCACACCAAACGCCCTTGTTGCCCAGCGTAAGTAAAATCTCCCAAACGTGAAGACGAGATGATCAAATGCTATGTCTGGAGACTGCGCCGATCGCCGGTTCACGGGTTGACAAGTTTCGTCTTGTCGCCTGGATCTTCGGATTATGCGTGGTTGCCTCAAATGTTCAGGCAGACACGTCAGACGGCCTGATCGACTTCCAGCAGGGCCGCTTTGCCGAGGCCCAAGCAGAGTGGCGAGTTGCAGCTGCTGCTGGCGATGCGGACGCCGCGTTGTTCCTGGGCGTAGCTTACGACGTCGGCCAGGGGGCGCCGGAGAACCCGGCGCAGGCGGCTGATTGGTATGCCCGGGCAGCCGGCTTTGGCAGCGTGCCGGCCATGTTCAACCTTGGCGTGCTGTATGACATCGGTCGGGGCGTCGATCACGAGCCGGCCCAGGCCGCGGAATGGTACGAGCGGGCTGCGCGGCAGGGTTATGCGCGGGCGGAGTACAACCTTGCGCTGATGTATGAGGACGGGTCCGGCATCCCGCGGGACCGCAAGCGCGCGCAATACTGGTTCTGGCGCGCTGCGGGCCACGGGGTAACGGCGGCGCGCTCGCACTTGGCTGGTTACGCATCGCCGCCGAAATCAGCTCTGCCGCGCCGCGCGGAGAGCCCCGCGTTGGAGTCGTTCCAGCAGGCCCAACTCGCCCTGCTCAGCCGCAAGCCCGAGGATATCAGCCGGGCCGCCGCCCTGTTCCGCATCGCGGCAGAGCACGACAACCCTCTCGCGGCCTATGACCTCGCTTACTGCTACGAGAACGGCATCGGCGTGCCCCGGAATGTTGACGAGGCGCTCCGCTGGTATCGTCAGGCCGCCTCGAGGGCCCACGACGACGGGTTGCGGTCAATCGCGAGCAACAGCGCCGCGACGTTGGCCCGTCAGCTCGCGCCGGACGTCAACATGTCGGCGAGCGGACAGACAGATGGCGGCCGCTCCCCGTAGGGCGCCTTCAGAAAGGTTCGGCTTGCCTTTCTTTAGCGGAACTACGCCGCTCGGCGCGCCGAGCGCGATCAGCCGCGCTGCGGCATTCCTTCCGGCGTCACCGTCCTCACCAGCGAGGCGTCAAGCGACTCGTAGCCGTGGTAGTCGATCGCGGCATACAGTTCCTTGCGGGTTTGCATCGCGTCGATCCGATTCTGCGTGCCGCCGTCGCGCGCGATGGCGGCATACAGGTCGGCCTGGGCCTTGTTGGCCACCCGCAGCGAGCTGACCGGCCAGATCACCATCTTGTAGCCCATCGCCTCGAACTCGGCGGCGGTGAAAAACGGGGTGCGGCCGAACTCGGTCATGTTGGCCAGCAGGGGAACACCCCCGCCTTTCGAGCCATTCATGCGGCGCGCGAACTCGCGGAACATCTCGGCGTCGTGCAGCGCCTCGGGGAAGATCACATCGGCGCCGGCCTCCAGGAACAGCTTGGCGCGGGCGACGGCGCCGTCGATGCCCTCGCTGGCCGCCGCGTCGGTGCGGGCCACCACCACCAGGTGCCGACGGGCGCGGGCGCAGGCGGCGACCTTGGTGGCCATGTCGTGCGGGTCGGCCAGCTTCTTGTCGTTCAGGTGGCCGCACTTCTTCGGCAGCAGCTGGTCCTCGATGTGCACGGCGGCGGCGCCGGCATCCTCGAAGCAGCGCACCATGTTCATGCAGTTCAGCGCCTCGCCATACCCGGTGTCGCCGTCCACCAGCACGGGGAGGCCGGACGCGCGCGCCACCTGGCGGACGAAGAAGCAGACCTCGTCGACCGTGATCACGCCCAGGTCCGGCAAGCCCATGGAGGCGGTCATCGCGGCGCCGGAGAGGTATAGCGCCTCGAAACCGGCCTGCTTGGCCTGCAGGGCTGCCATGCCGTTTTGCGCGCCGGGCATTTTCAGAATGCCGGGGCGGGCCAGCAGGGCGCGCAGGCGGTCGCCGGCGGGCGCGTTGGGGAGGTCGGCGGCGACTAGGTAGGTCATGGGACGGGCTCCAAGAAGAGCGGGGCTCTGCCCCGAGCCCCGGAAAGGGACAGTCGTCCCTTTCATCCCTGGTATAGGGCAAAAGGGCCTGCTTCGACTACATGGCGTCCTGCGGTTGCGCGCTCGCCTTGCATGACCGAGATTGGCGCGGCAACGGAGAAATTTGATCGATGGATATGACCGGCGAGCGGCGCATTCCCGCGCCGCGGCAGAAGGTGTGGGACGGCCTGAACGATCCCCAGGTGCTGAAAGCCGCGATCCCCGGCTGCAAGTCCCTGGAGAAGGTGTCCGACTCCGATCTGCGCGCCACCGCGGCCATCCGCATCGGGCCGATTGCGGCGAACTTCACCGGCAAGGTGCAGCTGCTGGACCTGGATCCGCCCAATTCCTACCGGATCGCCGGGGAGGGCCAGGGCGGCGTCGCGGGGTTCGCCAACGGCGGCGCGACGGTGCGGCTGTCCGACGACGGCGAGTTCACCCTGCTGCAATACGAGGTCAAGGCGCAGGTCGGCGGCAAGATCGCGCAGTTGGGCGCGCGGCTGATCGACGCCACCGCCAAACAGATGGCCGACCAGTTCTTCGACCGGTTCAGCGCGGAGGTGTCGGCCCCCGAGACGGCGGCGGCGGACGGCCCGGTCGCGGCGGTCGCAGCGCTCACGCAGCCGCCCGGCCCGACGGCGCCAGCGGCGGTGAACCTGCTGTCCATGATCCCGGCGGCGCCGTTCGGCTACCCGCTGATCTTCTGGATCGGCAGCGTGATCTGCTTCTTCATCTTCGTGCTGATCTTCGGCAGCTACCTGTATTGAGCCCCCTCTTTTGAGCATGCCGCTGCCAGCGACGATCGACGACACCGCGGCGCTGCTGGCCGCGCAAGGCTACGTGGCGGACCGCGCGCTGGCCACCACGGTGCACCTCGCGCTCGCCATGGCCCGGCCGCTGTTCCTGGAGGGCGAGCCGGGTACGGGAAAGACCGAGATCGCCCGCGTGCTGGCGGCCGGGCTCGGGCGCCGACTGGTGCGGCTGCAGTGCTACGACGGCATGGACCTGTCCGCCGCCGCCTACGAGTGGGACCGCGCGCGCCAGTTGCTGGCCATCCGCTTGGCCGAGGCGCAGGGCAGCACCGCCGCAGTTGCGCGCGACATCTACGCCCGCGAGTTCCTGCAGGCCCGCCCGCTGCTGTCCGCCATCGACCCGGACCTGCCGCCCGCCGTGCTGCTGATCGACGAGCTGGACCGGGCGGACGAGCCGTTCGAGGCGTTCCTGCTGGAGTTGCTGGCCGATTTCCAGATAACCGTTCCCGAGTACGGGACGGTGCGCGCCATCACGCCGCCGGTGGTCGTGCTGACCTCCAACCGTACGCGCGAGGTGCACGACGCGATCCGCCGCCGCTGCCTGTATCAGTGGGTGGACTATCCCGACGCCGCGCGGGAGCGGGCCATCCTGCGCGCCCGCGCGCCGGGCCTGCCGGAGCGGCTGAGCGCCCAGGTGGTGGCCTTCGTGCAACAACTCCGCGGCGCCGACCTATTCAAGCTGCCGGGCGTGGCGGAGACGATCGACTGGTCCCGCGCGCTGGCGCACCTTGACCGGGTGGAGCTGACCCCCGAGGCGGTGGACGCGACGCTGGGCGTGCTGCTGAAGTACCAGGACGACATCGCCAAGGTGCGCGGCGAGATGGCGGCGTCGGTGCTGGCGGGGGTGGTTGACGCGGTCTGAGCGCTGGCCTCGCTAATAGGCCGCCATGGTTGATCCCACACGTTATGCCAGGGTCAAGCCTACCGCAGTCCGGTCGAGGATTCCCATACCGCGCCAATCTCGTCATTGCGAGGAGCGCTTGCGACGAAGCCAGCCAGCCGCCAGCACCGCGCCCGCCGCCCCCGGATCGCCGCGCCGCCAAGCGGCGGCTCGCGATGACGAGTGATTGTTTTCGGCCGTGCCATGACACGATCATGCACCGTCATGGCCGGACTTGATCCGGCCACCCACGCCTGACAGCAGCGGGACTGGCAATACTCAAGCGACGCGCGTCAGCTATCGGCGTGGCTGCCATCCAATGCCCGATGCAGGCCGGCGCATGTCGTCCAGCACGCGCCGGCACGCATCGAGCGGCACTGCGGCCTGGGCGATCGGGCGACCCACGACGAGGTAGTCCGCCCCCCACCCGATCGCTTGGGCTGGCGTGGCGGTGCGGCGTTGGTCCCCGAGGTCGTCGCCCGGAAGGCGGATGCCGGGCGTGATCACCAGCAGTTCGGTGTCGCCGCGCAGCTCGTTCGGGTGGTCGGCCGCCGACGCGATCACCCCCGCGCAGCCCGCTGACGCCGCCAACGCAACCCGGCGCCGGACCAGCGCGGCCACATCCTCGGCGTAGCCCGTCTGGCGCAGCGCCGCGTCGTCCATGCTCGTCAGCACTGTCACGGCCAGGATGCCCAGCCCCGACCCGGCGGCGCCGTCCATTGCTGCGCGCAGGATGTCCGGCTCCCCGTGCACGGTCAGGAACCGGGCGCCGCGTGCGGCGATCGAGCGCACGCCGGCGCGCACCGTCTCGCCGATGTCGTACAGCTTGTAGTCGAGGAACACCTGCCGGCCGCTGCCGACCAGGTCGCTCACCAGCGCATCCGCCCCGGGCTGAAACAGCAGCCACATGCCCAGCTTGTAGAACGTAGCGACGCCGTCCAGCGCATCCACCAGGCGACGCGCATGATCGATCGTGGCCACATCCAGCGCCACGATCAGGCGGTCCTCGATCCGCGTCGGGACGGGACGGGCCGGCATCAAGGGTCGATTGGCGACGCCGGGTTCAATGCCCAGCGTTTCCGCCCGAAAAGTCCGGCGCGGCCAAGCCGGACGCGGCCAACTGCTCGGACAGCGCCGACTTCAGCCGCTCCAACCCAGCCTCGCTGGTCGCCTCGCAGCGCGCCACCAGCACCGCCTGCGTGTTGGACGCGCGCAGCAGCCACCAGCCGTCCGGCGTCATCACGCGCACGCCGTCGATATCGGCCATGTTGGCGCCCGACTGCTTCAGTCGCGCCGCCACCTCCTCCACCACGGCGAACTTGCGCGTGTCGGCGCAGTCGAACCGCAGTTCCGGCGTATTCACCACCTGCGGCATCGCCAGGCGCACCGCCGACAGCGGTCCAGTCATGCGCGCCACGATGCCCATGAGGCGGACGGATGCGTATAGCGCGTCATCAAACCCGTACCAGCGGTCAGCGAAGAACACGTGACCGCTCATTTCGCCGGCCAGTGGGGAGCCCGTCTCCGCCATCTTTGCCTTAATCAGCGAGTGCCCGGTCTTCCACATCAACGGCGTGCCGCCCGCATCGCGGATCGCGTCGAACAGCACTTGGCTGGCCTTCACGTCGGCGATGATGGTTGCTTTCGGGTGCGTCTTCAGCACGTCGCGCGCCAACACCACCAGCAACTGGTCGCCGAACAGCATCGCGCCGCCGTCGTCCACCACGCCGATGCGGTCGGCGTCGCCATCGAACGCGATGCCGAGGTCGGCGCCCTGCTCCCGCACGGCTGCGATCAACTGCTCGAGGTTCTTCGGCACGGTCGGGTCCGGATGGTGCGCCGGGAATGTGCCGTCGATCTTGCCGTTCAGCACGGTGTGCTTGCCCGGCAGGCTGCGCACCAGCCGCTGCAGAATGTCCCCGGCGGCGCCGTTGCCGTTGTCCCACACCACATTCAAGATGCGGTCGCCGCCGTCCCAGTCGCTGATCAGCCGGGCGATGTAGTCGGTTGACACGTCGACGTCGCGGGACGAGCCGGCCGCCTCCGCCACGACGTCGCCGGATGCAGCCAACGCGCCGATCTGCTGGATCTGCTCGCCGAAGAACGGCTTGCGCCCCAGCATCATCTTGAAACCGTTGTAGTCGGGCGGATTGTGGCTGCCGGTGACCATGACGGCGCCTGCCGTCTCCATCGTGGTCGCGGCGTAGTAGAGCATCGGCGTCGGGCCCAGGCCCACGCGCAACACCTCCAGGCCGCACGCCATCAGGCCGCGCACCAGCTCAGGCTCGAGGTCCGGCGACGACAGTCGGCCGTCGAACCCGACCGCGACCGTGCGGCCGCCGCCGCGCGCCACGATGGTCCCGAAGCAGCGGCCGATGGCGAAGGCGTCCGCCGGGTGCAGGGTGCGGCCGACCACGCCGCGGATGTCGTATTCCCGTAACGAGGTCGGGTCGAAATCATGCCGAAAGTCGCTCATGCAGCTTGATACTTCTTCAGGAATTTACGCACCGCGTCGCTCAGGTCCGGACGATTCAGCGCGAAGGCGATCTGCGCCTCCAGGAAGCCGATCTTGTCGCCGCAATCGAACCGCTCGCCCTCGTAGCGCAGACCATGGAATGGCGTGTTGCCGATCATCTTGGCCATCGCGTCGGTCAGTTGCACCTCGTTGCCGGCGCCGCGCTCCATCTTGGAAAGATGCTCGATCACTTGCGGCATCAGCACGTAACGGCCGATGATGGACAGGTTGGATGGCGCGTCCTCCGGCGCGGGCTTCTCCACAAGGCCGAGCACCTCCACCATGCGGCCGTCATCGGCGCCGATGTCGAGTATGCCGTACTTGTTGGTCTGCTCGTGCGGCACCTCGGTCACCGCAACCACATTCCCGCCGGTCTCGTGATAGGCGTCGGCCAGCTGCTTGAGGCAGGGCGTTTTGGACAGGATCAGGTCGTCCGGCAGCAGGATGGCGAACGGGTCGTCGCCGATGAAGGACCGCGCGCACCAGATCGCGTGGCCCAGGCCGAGCGGGATCTGCTGGCGCACGGTGGCGATGGACCCGGGCTGCACCGCCATGCTGCGCAGCAGGCCGATCATCTCGGTCTTGCCCCGCTCCTTCAACGTGGCTTCCAGCTCGAAAGCGATGTCGAAATGCTCGACCAAGCCTGTCTTGCCACGGCCGGTCACCATGCAGAACTGCTCGATCCCGGCTGCGCGCGCTTCCTCGACAGCGTATTGGATTAGTGGCTTGTCCACAACCGGGAGCATCTCTTTGGCGGTCGCCTTGGTGGCCGGCAGGAAGCGGGTGCCGAGCCCTGCAACGGGTAGGACGGCCTTGCGCAGCGGTTTCATGCTAGGGTCCTGGTCAGGGCGGTTTGCGCGTTAGCGCCTCAGTGCCACGCCAACGAGCGTCCAGCAAGGAAGGTTGCAGTGCGGTCATCTGCGCGCAACCTGATCTAGCGGCCAATCACAAGAACAGCGCGTTAACGGAGGACGAGGTTTTGGCCGGGGCGCCGGCGAGCGCAATCAGCATCAGCCCGACGACGAACCCGGCGAGCGCGACCCATAGCAGGATGCCGGCGGCCGCATCGCCCGCCTCCGACGAGGGAAGCGTCAATGACGACAACGCCAGCAACAAGCTCGCCAGCGAAAGCAACCCGGCCCGGCCGGCAATGCGGGCCGCCGCGCCAGGCCGCCCCCAGGCGACCAGCAAGGCGCCGAGTGCGACGACGCCGTAGATCGTCGCGCCTAGCAACAGCGCAGCCGCGAGCGCGATTGCGCCGAAATGCAGGGTGATGTCGCTCAGGGCTGGCCGATCACACGGAGGTCAATGCCTCCGTAGCGGCGATTGCGCTGATGTTGACGATGCCGCGCGCGGTCACGCTCGGCACCAGCACATGGATCGGCCGGCTCATGCCCAGCAGGATCGGGCCGACCGGCAACCCGTCGCTGCTCGCCTTCAACAGGTTGAACGCGATGTTGGCCGAGTCCAGGCTGGGCATCACCAGCAGGTTCGCCGTCCCGCTCAGCCGGCTGTCCGGCACCGCCCGGTCGCGGATCGCCTCGCTCAGCGCCGCGTCGGCGTGCATCTCGCCGTCCACCTCCAGTTCGGGCGCCTGGTCGCGGATCAGGCCCAGCGCACGCCGCATCTTGCGCGCGGCGACGGAGTTCCCGGCGCCGAACGACGAGTGCGACAGCAGCGCCGCCTTGGGGGTGATGCCGAAGCTTTTCACCACCTCGGCGGCCATCAGGGTCATCTCCGCGATCTCGTCCGCGGTGGGGTCGATGGTGACGTGGGTGTCGCAGAAGAACAGCGCGCCGTTGTTCAGGATCAGCGCCGACAGCGCGTACACCCGGCTTACCGTGGACCGCTTGGGGATCACCGGCAGCGCGTAGGTGAGGTGCCGCTGCCAGTCGCCGGAGCCGCCGATGATCGCCGCGTCCGCCTCGCCGGCGTGCAGCAGCATGGCGGCGACCACGGTGGCGCGGTTGCGCATGCGCCGTGCGGCCGCGTCGGGCGGCACGCCGCGGCGGCCGACCAGGTGTTGGTACTGCGCAATCAACGGGTCGAACACGGTGCGGTCGCTGGCCGGGTCGAGCACGCGCACGCTCTCGTCCAGGTTCAGACGCAGGCCCATGTCGGCGACCCGGGCGGCGATCACGCTGCGGCGACCGATTAGGATCGGCTGGGCGATGCCGTCGTCCACGATGGTCTGCACGGCGCGCAGCACCCGCTCGTCCTCGCCCTCGGCGTACACGATGCGGCGGGGGGATTTGCGCGCGGCCTCGAACACCGGGCGCATCAGCTGGCCGGATCGGTAGACGAACACCTCCAGCTCGCGGCGGTAGGCGGCGAAGTCCGTGATCGGGCGGGTGGCGACGCCGCTGTGCATGGCGGCCTGCGCCACGGCGGGTGCGATCTGCAGGATTAACCGCGGGTCGAACGGCTTGGGGATGATGTAGTCCGGGCCGAACACGGGGGCCGCGCCGCCATAGGCCGCCGCCACCACCTCGCTGGCCTCCACCCGCGCCAGCACGGCGATGGCTTCGACGCAGGCGACCTTCATCGCCTCGTTGATGCTGGTGGCGCCCACGTCCAGGGCGCCCCGGAAGATGAACGGGTAGCACAGCACGTTGTTGACCTGGTTCGGATAGTCGCTGCGCCCGGTCGCCACGATCGCGTCCGGCCGGGCGGCGCGCACCGCCTCGGGCAGGATCTCGGGCTCCGGGTTGGCCAGCGCCAGGATCAGCGGCTTGTCGGCCAGAAGGGGCAGCCACTCGGCCTTCAACACGCGGGGGGCGGACAAGCCGAGGAAGATGTCGGCGCCGGGCAGCGCCTCCTCCAGCGTGCGGGCGTTGGTGTGGTTGGCGTAGCGGGCCATGTTGGGCAGCATGTCGTCGGAGCGCCCGGCGTAGATGACGCCCTTGATGTCGGTGAGCGTGACGTTGCCGGGGTCCAGCCCCATCGCGCACAGCAGGTCCACCGTCGCCAGCGCCGCAGCGCCAGCGCCGGAGCTGACGAGACGCACGTTAGCCAGCGTCTTGCCTTGCAGTTCCAACGCGTTCCGAACGGCGGCGGCGACGATGATGGCGGTGCCGTGCTGGTCGTCGTGGAACACGGGAATGCCCATGCGCTCGCGCAGCCGCCGCTCGATCTCGAAGCACTCGGGCGCCTTGATGTCCTCGAGGTTGATGGCGCCGAAGGTTGGCTCCAGGGCGGCCACAACCTCGATGAAGCGGTCCGGGTCGGTCGCGTCCACCTCTATGTCGAAGCAGTCGATGCCGGCGAACTTCTTGAACAGGACCGCCTTGCCCTCCATCACGGGCTTGCCGGCCAGGGGTCCGATGTTGCCCAGGCCGAGCACGGCGGTGCCGTTGGACACGACCCCCACGAGGTTGCCCCGGGCGGTGTAGTCGTAGGCGGTGAGCGGGTCGGCCTGGATCGCCTCGCAGGCTGCGGCCACGCCGGGCGAGTAGGCGAGCGCCAAATCCCGTTGGGTCGCCATGCGCTTGGTCGGCGCGATCTCCAGTTTCCCGGGCCGGGGCAGCCGGTGATAGTCCAGCGCTGCCTTCCGAAAGTCCTCGTCCATTGCCATCTATCCCTCAGGGCCGGACATTTGACGGCGGAGTCAGGGACGATGCAACTCAGGTCAGCGGATATGCGGTCGAGAAGACTCGAACTTCCACAGGGTTTCCCCCACAAGCACCTCAAGCTTGCGCGTCTACCATTTCGCCACGACCGCACCGTCGCCGCGGCGCTATAGCGGATGGACGGGCTGCTATCAACCGCGCCGCTAGTTGTCGATTGGCGGCTGAGCGACGACCCGGTTTCGTACGACGACGCCATCGGCGCCATGCAGGCCCACGCCGCGGCGATCCGCGGGGGGTCGCAGCCCGAGGCCGTGTGGCTATTGGAGCACCCGCCGCTCTACACGGCCGGCACCAGCGCGCAGCCGGGCGACCTGCTGAACGCCTTGCACCTGCCGACCCATGACGCCGGGCGCGGCGGCCAATGGACCTATCACGGCCCGGGCCAGCGCACTGCCTACGTGATGCTGGACCTCACGCGCCGCCACGGCCAAGTCGCCGCCCGCGACGTCCGCGCCTTCGTCTGGGGCCTGGAGGAATGGCTGATCCGCGCGTTGGACAGCCTGAACGTGCGCGGCGAGCGGCGGCCCGGCCGGGTCGGCATCTGGGTCGCGGACCAGGACGGCCGGGACGCCAAGGTCGCCGCGATCGGCGTGCGGGTGACGCGGTGGGTAAGCTGGCACGGCGTGTCGCTGAACGTGTCGCCGGACCTGGCGCATTTCGACGGGATCGTGCCGTGCGGCATACGGGAGCACGGCGTGACCAGCCTGGAGGCGCTCGGCCTGACGGCGAGCCTGGCCGATGCCGACCTGGCGTTGCAGGCCGCCTGGCCCGGCGTTTTCGGTTGAACCGGCCCCTGGTCGGCGACGTTGCAGGCGCGAAACCGAGGGAAACAGGGTCATGACGAAGCTGCCGAAGCAGGGCGACAAGGTGAAGTGGGGCACGTCCCAGGGCGAGACTCGCGGCACGGTCGAGAAGACGGTCACCACGACGACCAAGGTGAAGGGCCACACCGCGAAGGCCACGAAGGATCACCCGGAGGTCATGGTGAAGAGCGACAAGTCCGGCAAGCACGCGGTCCACAAGCCGGAGGAGTTGAAGAAGGCCTGAGGCTCACCAGCCGTAGTGGTAGTAGTAGTGGTGGCGCGGCACATAGACCACCGGCGGGGTGTAGTAGTAGGTCGGCGCGTAGTAACGCGGGTGAGCGTAGAACACGACCGCCGGGCGATGGTAGTAGGTGTAGTAGTAGGCTTTGGCTGGGGTGGGCGCCAAGGTGGCCAGCGGGGCCAGCAGGGCGGCGCCTAGCGCAACTCTCGCGATCGTCCGCATGATTTCTTCTCCGCTACGCCGGCCGCCTCATTGCGTCCGGTAAAGCGACTGGACCATATCGGCCGTGTGGGCGGGATGAAGCGTTTCACACCTCGACAACGTCCGTGGTGCGTGCGTGTCGTGATGCGCGTCAACAGCGCTTTTGCGTAGAGGCGTCCGCAGCCGACCAGCGCAGCAGGGCCGCTGTTGACCGGGGAAGCCCGGGGGTGCATGAGGACTTGGTTGGCGCGGCAGTATATTTATTTCGGCTATATTAGCGTTTGTCTCGTTAAAAACTGTCAATAGTCGGATATTGTGGCGTTGCAAGACAACGGTCGGTTGTCTGCGAACGGCGATGTCCACCAACGAGGCGCGACGCACTCATGCAGTATCTCCAGGTTCACCTCGTTCTGACTGCAGGGAAAATTGTTCTTCTGTCCGAGTTCGGCATGGCGTTGCTCGGCTGTTTAATCACCTATTGCAATGACAAGGATGTGCAGCGGCCCCGGTCGCTGCACGGGTTTGCCCGCTATTGCATCCCGCCGGGCATGTGGACCAACCCGAACGTCCGCGTGGACACTTTCTTCTTTGTCTTTTACCGCGTGATGAACTTGTGGATCATCGTGCCGCTCACGTTGGTGTTCGCCGCGATCGAGCCGGCCACGGCGTCCCTGCTGGCGTCCTGGTTCGGGCAGGCTGCATCCGCCTCCAATGAGTTGCCGGCCCTTTTCGGGCTCGTAATCATATGCCTGGTGGCGACGGACTTCATGGAGTTCTTCACGCATATGCTGGCGCATCGCTGGAATTGGCTGTGGGAATTCCACCAGGTGCATCACTCCTCGGAGTTCCTTTCCCCCTGGGGCGAGAAGCGTTCGCACATCGTGGACGAACTCTGGCGCACTTTGCCAACCGTCGCCTTTGTCGCCGTGTGCGCCTCGATCTATTCCTCTGCGACCGGCCTGGGGTCAGGTGAGGCTCTGCTGTTCGGCTTCCCGGCAATCTGGCTGGGCTACAACGTCTGCCACACGCTGAACTTCGACGTGCTGCATCACTCCCACATCCCGTTCCGCTATTGGCGGCCGCTGGAGCGCCTGCTGGTCAGCCCGGCGCAGCACCACCTCCATCACGACCGCGAAGGGCCATCCCGCAATTTCGGCACTCTGCTGTCGATCTGGGACAGGTTCTTCGGCAGCTTCGCCCATAGCCTCCCCAAGGGAAGCTTCGACCTGGGGCTGCCCGTGGAAACCCAGGCGAAGTACCGCACCATCCCAGAAATGATGGTCCGGCCGTTCATCGGCTCGGCCATCGTGATACACCGGTCAGCCAAGGCGGCGTTGACCCGCCCGCGCAAACTGGCCGAGCGTGGGCGTTCGACCAGTGTTGCCGAGCCTGCCTTGCCCGCCGCCCCCGGGCTAAACGCCTGAACCTCGCTCCTCACCGGCTGTTGGCGCGCAGGATCCGGCCGGCGAGGTGAACGCTTAGTTCGCACGCTGTAAATCGGGCGTTCCCCGTGCGATGATCCTGCCATGGCACGGCACACTTTCTTCTGCATCGACGCCCATACCTGCGGCAATCCGGTGCGCGTGGTCGCCGGTGGCGGCCCGCTGCTGCCCAATGTCGACATGGCGCAGAAACGCCAGATCTTCATGCGGGAGCACGACTGGGTGCGCCGCGCGCTGATGTTCGAGCCGCGCGGCCACGCGGTGATGTCGGGGTCGATCCTCTACCCGTCCTCCCGCGAGGATTGCGACATCGGCGTGCTGTACATCGAGGTCAGCGGCTGCCTGCCGATGTGCGGCCACGGCACGATCGGCACGGTGACGGTCGCGATCGAGGAGGGCTTCGTGCAGCCGCGTATGCCGGGCCGCCTGGCGATCGAGACGCCGGCGGGCCGGGTGGAGGTCGAATACGTGCAGGACGGCGCGCATGTCGAGCAGGTCCGGCTGCACAACGTCGCATCCTACCTGCACGCCGCGGACGCGGAGATCGAGGTCCCCGGGCTGGGCGCGCTGGTCGTCGACGTGGCCTATGGCGGCAACTTCTACGCCATCATCGAGCCGCAGCCGAACTGGCCCGGTCTGGATGGCTGCACCGCGCAGGACCTGATTCGCTGGAGCCCCCTGGTGCGCCAGGCCGCGCAGGCCGCGGTGGCGCCGGTGCATCCGGAGGACCCCCGCATCTACGGCGTCAGCCACATCCAATGGTGCGGCCCGGCGCGCGACGCCCGGGCGCACGCGCGCAACGCGGTGTTTTACGGCTCGGGCGCGATCGACCGATCACCTTGCGGAACCGGGTCGTCCGCACGCATGGCGCAGCTGGCGGCGAAGGGCCGCCTGGCGGTGGGCGAGAGCTTCGTGCACGAGAGCATCATTGGCAGCCTCTTCGACTGCCGGGTCGAGGCGGCGGCGCATGTCGGCAACCACCCGGCGATCCGCCCGAGCGTGGCTGGCTGGGCGCGGATCATCGGGCACAACACCATCTTCGTGGACGATCGCGACCCGTTCGCGCACGGCTTCGAAGTGGGGTGACTCCCGGAGACCATGCGCTGGCTGTCGCGGAAACCGAGGCGGGCGCGCGCCGCTATTTCGCGGAGCGCCGCGCCAAGGTGGCGCCGTTCGTCGACAAGCACCTCAGCCTGCGCGGCACGGTCTCGCTGCATCGCGCCGCCCTTGGATGGGACATCGCCAAGGCGCCGCTGAACCTCACTTTGGCCGGGCCGCAACTGCTGATGCAGCTCGGCGCCAAAGCGGCCGGACGGCTCGGCGCGGAGCGGGTCGCCGCCGTGCTGCGGCGGCCGATCGTGCTGCGGACCGCCGTGGCGCGCGAGATCGAGTGGCTGGTGCACACCGAACTGCTCGAGCTGCCGTTCACCCAGCCCTTTGCGAAGAGGGGCCGCGAGAGCCGCCACGACGCACTCTCGGACGCCATCCTGGCCGGTCCGGGCGTGCAGGCGGTGGTGCAGGACGCGCTGGCCACTATCGGCCGGCAGGGTGGCGACGCGCTGTTCGCCGAGCGGCTGGCGACGGCGATGGAGCGCTACGCCGGCACGCGGGCCGCCGCGGCCGAGATCACCACCGGGCTGCTGAACCTGGGCGCGGGCGCGATCGCGCTCAACAAGCTGACGCCGGGCGCGGTCACGCTCGGCCCTGCGCTGGCCGGGCTGCTGGCGCACCAGACCGCGGTGAGCGCCTTCCCGCTCGGCGCCTGGCTTGGCAGCGCGTGGTACGGGCTGCTGCCGGTGGCGCCCACCGCCGCGCTGGTGGCGACGACCACGGGCGGGCTGCTGCTCGCTTCCACCACCTTCGCCGCGTTCGCCGGAATCGTGTCCGACCCGGTGCAGCGGGCGCTCGGGCTGCACGCGCGCCGGTTGACGCGCATGATCGACGCGCTCGAGCGGCAGTTCTTCGACCCGGGCGCGGTCGGCTTCGCGGTGCACGACCACTACGTCGCCCGCCTGCTCGACCTGTTCGACATACTGGGCGCGGCGGCGCGCATGGCCCGGCTGTAGGGCCTTGCCCGCCCTTGCTCTTGGGGGCGCCCGGCGTCAGAAGCGCGGATGCCCCCCGATCCCGCCCCGCTGCGCCCGCTGCACCGGCTGTGGCAGGCCCTGCCCCCGCGCGCGCGCCGCCGCCTGCTGGCGCACGGGACGGCGCTGCTGGCGCCCCGGCCGGACGAGCCGCCGCCGGCCGCGCGGGAGGGGGTGATCGTCGCCGGGGAGCTGGGCCGCGCCTCCGGCCTGGGCGAGGGCGCGCGGCTGATGCTGGCCGGTCTGGCGGAGCTGGGCGTGCCCGCCTGGCCGATGCGCGCGGGGCTGAGCATCCCCGGCGAGGCGGACGACATCCCCGTGCCGGACAACGGCCCCCCGCCGCCGGGCGCGCCGTTGGTGCTGCACGTGAACGCGCCGCATGTCGCCGCCGCCCTGCTGCGCCTGCCGCGCGCACTGATCCGCGGGCGCCGGGTGATCGGGATGTGGGCGTGGGAGCTGCCGGTGGCGCCCCTGGACTGGGCGCTCGGCGCGCGCTTCGTGCACGAGGTGTGGGCGCCGTCCCGTTTCACCGCCGCGGCGCTCGAGCCGTTGGCGCCAGGTCGGGTTCGCGTCGTGCCGTACTGCGTCGCCTCCCGCCCGCCGGCGCCGGCGGCGCTGGACCGGCAGGCGTTCGGGCTGCCGACGGGCGCGGTGGTCACGCTGTGCTCGTTCAGCCTGGCCTCGTCGTTCGAGCGCAAGAACCCATTGGGCGCGCTCGCGGCGCACCGGGCGGCGTTCGGCGACCGGGCGGACCGGGTGCTGGTGATGAAAGTTGGCCAGGCCGCACACTTCCCCGCCGACCTGCAGCACCTGCGCGATGCGGCAGGCGGGAACGTCCGGTTCGAGACCCGCACGCTGCCGCTCGCGGACAACCACGCGCTGACCGCCTGCGCCGACATCGTGCTGTCGCTCCACCGCAGCGAGGGGTTCGGCCTGGTCCCCGCCGAGGCGATGCTGCTGGGCCGCGCCGTGGTGCTGACGGACTGGTCGGGCAGCACCGATTTCACCAATGCGGACACCGCGGCGCTCGTGCCGTACCGCCTGGTCCCAGCCGTCGATCCGCGCGGCGTGCACCAGGCGCCGGGCGCGGTGTGGGCCGACGCCGACGTTGGCGCCGCCGCCGCGCACCTGGCCCGGCTGGCGGACGATGCCGGCGAGCGGTCCGCCCTGGGCGGGCGCGCGCGGGTCGCGGCCCGGGCGCGGCTTGGCCCGGCCCGGCTGGCGGACGCGCTGCACGGGCTGGGCCTGTGAGGGTGCTCGTATGGCAGTGGGGCCGCCGTGGCGCCGGGCCGCGCTACGCGGTGGAACTGACCCGCGCGCTGCGGCGCTCGCCGGGCGTGACGGCCCTGCTGTCGCTCTCCACGGGGGCGGAGATCATGGCCGAGGCGCCCGACTGCGACCTGCCGGTGGAGACCTATGCCGGGCTGGCCGGCTGGGCGCTCCGGCTGCTGACCATCCCGCTCGCCGCCCCCACGCTGGCCCGGCGACTACGGGCGCTGCAGCTGGATGGCGCGGTCTGCGCAATGCCGGCGCCGCTGGACCTGTTGATGGCGACTGCGTTGCGCCGGGCGGGGGTGCCCTACGCGGTAACGGTGCACGACGCCACGCTGCACCCGGGCGACATATTCCCAATGCAGGCGGTGCTGCAGCGGCGGCTGCTGCGGGGCGCCGCGGCGCTGGTGGCGCTGAGCGGGCATGTCGCCGGTCAACTGGGCGAGCGCCGGCCCGTGCTCCGCGCTCGCCTTTCCCCCCTGGCCTACGGTCCGCCGCCGCCTGCCCCGCGCCAACACGGCGGCGCCCCGCGGTTGCTGAGCTTCGGCCGGCTGCTGCCGTACAAAGGGCTGGACTTGCTGGCGGACGCGCTCGCCCGCGTTGGGCCGGGCCGGGTGAGCGTGCGGGTGGTGGGCAGCGGCCCCGAAAGCCCCGAACTGGACGCGCTGCGCCGCCTGCCCTGGGTGGCGCTGGAGAACCGATGGGCGCCCGAGGCGGAGGTTGGCGACCTGCTGGCCTGGGCCGACGCGCTGGTGCTGTCGCATCGCGAGGCGAGCCAGAGCGGCGTGGCGGCGGCGGCGCTGGCGGCCGGGCGGCTGGTGGTGGCCACCAACGTCGGCGGCCTGCCGGAGCAGCTGGCCGGCCGGCCCGGGACGTGGCTGTGCGAGCCGGACGGCGCCGCACTGGCCGCCGCGATCGAAGCGATGCTCGCCGCGCCCCCGTACGCAGCGCCGGTCGACGACGGCTGGCACGGCAGCGTAGACGCGCTGGCGGCGGACCTGGCGGCGGTGTTCAGAAGTGCCAACGCGCCAGCACCCGCCACAGCGCGCCGAACGCCACCACCATGACGATGAGCGGTTCTGCCGGCGAGCCGGTGCGGCACAGCGGCACCCCCCAGCTGCATCGCAGCGGCCAGGCCAGGCGCAGGCCGCGCGGGGTGAGCATGTCCGCCGCCAGATGCGACAGGTAGCCTACCGCGAGCGCCGATACAGCCGCCCGATGCTGCCCGAAATGCACCAGCAGCAGCACGATCGCCACCACCGCCAGCGCCGAGTGCGTGACGCCACGGTGGCCCAGCGTCGCCGCGAGCACCGTCGACAGCGGCCGCGCTCGCCGGCCAACCCACGAGCCGGGATGGTCGAGGTCCGGCAGCAGCGCGCCGGCCACCGCGAGGCAGAGCGTGTTCAGTTCGAACGTCGGCAGGTGCAGCAGCGGCGCCGCCGCGACCCACGCCGCTGCGCCGACGACGACGTGGGACCGGGCCATCATGGCGGGACCCTAGCAGGCCGCGGGGCGCGTGGAATCCCCCCTTGTCCGTAGGCGCCCCCGTACGCAGGTTGCATCATGTCTGACCATTTCGACGGCGTCCGATACTTCAACCCGGGCCAGCCTGCCGACCGCCGCGGCCTGCTCGCGGTACTGCGCTGGCGCTTCCGCGAGCCGCACGCGCCCTGGGTCTCGCCGCCGCCGGACCCGGCCTACCCCCCGCCCCCGCTTCAGGTGGAAGCGGGCATGGTGGCGGCGACGTTCGTCGGCCACTCGACGTTCCTGTTGCGCTTCCCGGGCGTGGTGGTCCTGACCGACCCGGTGTTCAGCGAGCGGTGTTCGCCGGTCGCCTGGGCCGGCCCGCGCCGCGCCCGCCCCCCAGGGGTCGCGTTGGACGACCTGCCGCCGGTGGACCTCGTGCTGGTGTCGCACAACCATTACGACCACATGGACCTGCCCTCGCTGCGCCGCCTAGCCGCGCGCGGGACGACGCGCGCGATCACCAGCACGGGCAACGCCGCCCTGCTGCGCCGCGCCGGGTTCGCACGGGTGGACGAGTTGGATTGGTGGGACAGCGCGCCCGCCGGCGCGTTGCGCGTCACCGCCACGCCGGCGCGGCACTTCTCCCGCCGCGGCCCGTCCGACGCGAACCGCACGCTCTGGTGCGGCTTTCACCTGGCCGGCGTGGACGGCGGGGTGCTGTTTGCCGGCGATTCCGGCGCCGGCCCGCATTGGTCCGCCATCCGCGAGCGGCTCGGCCCGCCCGGCCTGGCGCTGCTGCCGATCGGCGCCTACGAGCCGCGCTGGCTGATGGCGCCGGTGCACATGAACCCGGCCGAGGCCGCGCAGGCGCATCGCGACCTGGGGGCGCGGCAGTCCGTGGGCATGCATTTTGGCACGTTCAAGCTGACCGACGAGCCGATCGACGCGCCGGTGCAGGCGTTGGCGGCGACCGGTGTGGCGGGGTTTGCGACGCTGGGGTTTGGGGAGACGCGGGTGTTTGAGGTCTGAGTTGCTCTGCCGAAAGGTTCGCTTTCGCTACTGGCCACAGCAACCCTTCATCGCGAGCCGACGCTTGGGGGCGCCGCGATCCAGGCCGCGCGTACGGCGCTGGCGGCTGGATTGCCGCGTCGCAAGCGCTCCTCGCATTGACGGAGTTGACATTGCGAGAGAGCTGGCATTTCGGCCGCTGACATGGGCCTCCGATGCTCCGGATTCGCGACGGCGTTCGGTCAGGCGGTTCACCTCGCCTGGCTCACCCGACCCTCCAGAGGATACGCCGGGTCGTTGTAACCCGGCGTGGACGGGTGGCCCGGCGTCACCAGCCGGTCCACCAGCGCCTCGTCCTCCGCGGTGAACGCGACGTCCAGCGCGCCCATGTAATCCTCCCACTGCGCCATCGTCCGCGGGCCGCCGATCGCGCCGGTGATCAGCCGGTTGTGCAGCACCCAGGCGAACGCAAACTGCCCGGGCGTCATCCCCCGCGACCGCGCGTGCTCCGCCAGAGTCTGCGCCACGGACAAGCTCTCGGCGCGGAACTCGGTCTCCATCAGCCGCTTGTCCGCCCGGCCGGCGCGGCTGCCGGCCTCCGGGGCGGCGCCCGCCTGGTATTTGCCCGTCAGCACGCCGCGGGCCAATGGGCTGTACGGGAACACGCCCAGCCCGAGATGCGCGCAGGCCGGCAGGTGCTCCACCTCGATCTGCCGGTTCAGCGCGTTGTAGAGCGGCTGGCTCACCACCGGGCGGTCGATGCCGGCCAGGTCGCATAGCCGGCAGATCTCCGCCACCCGCCAGGCGCGGTAGTTGCTGACGCCGAAGAACCGGATGCGCCCGCTGCGCACCAGGTCGGCCATGGTGTGCACCAAGGACTCCAGCGGCGTCCGGTGGTCCTCCTTGTGCAGGTACAACACGTCGATCGTGTCCACGCCCAGCCGGGCGAGGCTCGCATCAACGGCCACGAAGGCCTGCCGGCGGGACAGGCCCTGCGCGTTCGGGCCCTCCCCGGTGCGGTTGGCGATCTTGGTGGCCAGCACCCACCAGTTGCGGTTCGCCTTGATGGCGCGCCCGGTGATGCGCTCGCTCTCGCCCCCGCAATACGCGTCGGCGGTGTCGATGAAGTTGATCCCGCCGTCCCGCGCGCGGTCGATGATGGCGACGGCATCGGCCTCGGACGTGGCGCCCCCGAACATCATCGTGCCCAGGCAGAGCGGCGACACCATCATGCCGGAGCGGCCAAGCTGGTGATGTTTCATTGCGCGGCCACCCGCATCGCATCCGCGTCGTGCCACAGCGCGCCGGCCACCACGACGCTGTCCAGCGCGAAACGCTGCGAGCCGGCGCGGGTGTTGCCGGACACGTCGGCGAAGGTGAACCGCCCCTGCTCGATCCGCATCACCGTGGCGTCCCCGGTGCTGCCCACGGTCAGGTCGGCCAGGTCAGGCCGTTTCAGCGCGCGCGCCGGCGTCGCGGTCACGGCGCGCACGATGTCGCCCAGCTCCATGCCGAGGTAGAGGAACTTGCTCATCGTCTCCATGTTGTCGAACGCCGGGCCGTCGATGCACAGCACGTGCACGTCGGAGCTGATGATGTCGGGCTTGAAGCCGCCTTTCAGCATCGCCTCGGCCACCTCGAAGTCGAACGAGCCGGCGCCGTGCGCGATGTCGAAGATGATGCCGCGCTCGCGAGCCTCCCATACCGCGTCCTTGATGCGGCCGTCGGCGGTGACGGGGGCGTTGGGGAAGGGCTTGAAGCAGTGCGTCAGCGTGTCGCCGGGCCGCAGCTCCTTCAGCACGTCGGTGTAGCGCGGCGGCGGGCGGTCGATGTGGCACATTACGGGCAGGCCCGCGCGGTCGGCGGCCTCGAGTGCGAAATACAGCGGGTTGATGCCGTTCGTGCCGCTGGCGACGGCGCCCACGCGCACCTTGATGCCGCGGATCAGGTCCGGGTTGGCGCGCGCGACGGCGGCGCAGGTCACCGGGTCCATCAGCCGCATGTCGCTGCTCTCCCCCACCATCACGGAGGGCGCGAAGGCGAAGATGCCGGCGTGGCTGACGTGCAGGTAGGCGAGGATGCGGGTCTCGCTCTCCTCCATCACGTGCTTGCGGAAGCCGGCGAAGTTGCCCGGTCCGGCGGAGCCGACGTCCAGCCAAGTGGTTGTCCCGCAGCGTCGGGCCAACGCGTCGGCGTCGATGCTGATGGACGTGCCGCGGTAGTAGACGTGCGTGTGGAAGTCGATGTTGCCGGGCATGACGACGCAGCCGCTCACATCCCGCTCCGCCCGGCCGCGCAGGCCGGCGCCGATCGCGGCGACCTTGCCATTGTCGAAGGCGACGTCGGTCACCTCGTCGCGCCCGGCGCCGGGGTCCACGACGCGGCCGTTGCGGAGGACGAGGTCATGATCCATCGGCGCGCTTCTCCCTGGCGATGATCCAGTCTGCCGCCGGGCGCGCGCTGCGACAACCTTGGGCTTGTCCGCGGCCATCGCCATGTCGTGGCGCAGCATGATGAACCGCCCCGTCACCGCCACCCGCTTCGACCCGGAGCGGATGTTTCGGCCCCGCTCGCTCGCGGTGTTCGGCGCGGAGGGGCGCATCGGCCGGCAGCTGATGGCCAACATCGCGGCGTCCGGGTTCACCGGCGCGGTCGAGGCGGCGCCGCCGGGCCAATTCCCCAAGCCGGCAGACCTCGCCTTGTTCGCAACCGAGGGCGCACCCGTGGCGCCGCTGCTGCGGAGACTGGCGCGGGCCGGCATCTTCGCCGCCATATGCCTGGGCCTGGCGCCGGACCTGGCGGCTGGGCAGGCGGAAACCGGCGTGCGCGTGCTCGGCCCCGGTTCGTTCGGGATCGCCTGCCCGGCGCTGCGGCTGAACGCCACCCTGTCGCACCTGCCGCCGGCGCCGGGCCGGGTGGCGCTGGTGTCGCAATCGGCGGCGCTGTGCCGGGCGGTGCTGGACTGGGCGGAGCCGAACGGGGTCGGGTTCAGCCAGGTCGTCGGCCTCGGCGGCAACGCGGCCAGCGGCTTCGTGCAGGTGCTGGACTTCCTCTCACGCGACCCGGGCACCGGGCCGATCCTGCTCGACATCCGCTCCATACGGGACCCGCGCGCCTTCCTCTCCGCCGCCCGCGCCGCCGCCCGGCTGCGCCCGGTGGTGGCCCTGCGCGCCGGCAACCGCCTGCAGGACCCGACCGGCCGCATGGAGGCGGTGTTCGACGCGGCACTCAGCCGGGCCGGCGTGCTGACGGTGTCCCGCCTGGAGGACCTGCTCTCGGCGCTGGAAACGCTGACCCGCGCGCCGACGCCGCGGGGGGACGGGCTGGCGATCGTCACCAACGCCATCGGGCCTGCGCGGATGGCCGCGGATGCTGCGATCGGCAGCGGCGTGGCGCTGGCGACCCTGGCGCCGGAGACGCGGCAGGTGTTGCGGCTGCGCTTCCCGGACGGGGATGCGGACTCGATCGTCTACGTTGGCGTGGAAGCGCCCACGCGGCTGGCGGAGGCGGCGGCGATGCTGGCCGGCGCGCGCGAGGTCGGCGGCGTGCTGGCTGTGCTGGCGCCCACCGGCCCGGACGACGCGGCGGGGGTGGACGCGCTCATCGCGACGCCGCGCGGCAAGATCCCGCTGCTGGTGTGCGCGATGGGGGAGACGACCGGCGCCGTCCATCGCCGGCGGCTGTCCGCGGCGGGCGTGCCGGCGTTCGCGACGCCCGAGCAGGCGTTGCACGGGTTCCGCCAGTTGCTGCAGCTGCGCCGCGCCCGCGCCGCCGCGCAGGAGCTGCCGCCGAGCGACGTGCTGGACGTGCTGCCCGACCGCGCCGCGGCCAGGTCCGTGCTGGCCAGCGTGCGCGAGGCTGGCCGGACCGCGCTGACGCAGGCGGAGGCGACCCGCCTGCTCGCCGCCTACGGACTCGCCCAGGCGCCGTTGCCGATCGGCGTCGCGGCGGACGTGCTGTTCGGCCCGACGATCGGGCTGGGCGGCGCCGTGGACCTGCCGCCGCTAAACCTGTCGCTGGCGCACGCGCTGGTCGCGCACGCGCCGGAGGCGGCCGGCCTGCCCCCGGCGGAGGCGCGGGCGCTGGCCGACGCGTTGGTGCGCGCCAGCCAGCTGGTGGTGGACACGCCGGAACTGCTGTCGCTGTCGTTCGGCGCCGCGCTGCCGCCCGCCGCCAAGCTGCGCCCGGCTGGACAGTCCGGATCGCTGTCCATCGCGCCCTACCCGGCGGAGCTGGCCGAGCAATGGGACGCGCGGGGCGAGATGCTGACCATCCGGCCGATCCGCCCGGAGGATGCCGCCGCCCACGCCGCCCTGTTCGGCCGCATTAGCCCGGACGACGTGCGGCTGCGCTTCTTCTCCTCCATCCGCGCCCTGTCGCCGGAGCGGATCGCGCGCATGACGCAGGTGGACTACGACCGCGAGATGGCCTTCGTCGCCGTGCGCGCCAACGGCGACACGGTGGGCGTCAGCCGGCTGGTGCGCGACCGTGACGAGGGCGAATTCGCCGTGCTGGTGCAGCCGGACATGAAGGGGACCGGCCTGGCCCGGCGCTTGATGGAGCGGCTGCTGGAGTGGGGCCGCGCGCAGGGGATGACCGCCGTGGTGGGCCAGATTTTAGCGGAGAACGCGCCGATGCTGGCTTTCGCGCGGCGACTGGGCTTCACGCTGCACCGCATGCTGGACGAGCCGGACGTGGTGGAGGCGCGGATTGGGCTGGGGTAACTACTTCTTCGTGTCGTTGGCGACCACCGGGTCGATGACGGTGTTGATCGTCTCGCGGACTGCAATCACGCGGACATTCGGCGCCAGCTCGATCTCCACCTCGTTGCTGTTCTCCTTGACCCGCTGCACCACGCCGACCAGCCCGCCCCCCGTGACGACCTTGTCGCCCCGGCGCAGCGCGGCCAGGCGGCCCTTGAGCTTCTTTGCGGCGGTCTGCTGCGGGCGGATCAGCAGGAAGTAGAACACGGCGAAGATCAATACGATCGGCAGGAATTGGGAATATTGCGCGATGGCGCCGCCAAGGAAGTCCTGGGCGTGGGCAGGCGTGATGAACATTGGAGCGTCCGGCTTGCGGTGATTTGCGGCGGACCATAGTTTGCGCCGCCCCCCCGTCAAGCCGAGGTCCCTTGGACGCTGAACTCGCCCCCCTGCTGGCCCGCATCGCCGACGCGCTGGACCGCCTGGCCCCCCCGCAGGCCGGGCTGCCCAGCCTGTCCGGCGCGGACGCGTTCGTATGGCATCCCGAGGCAGGGCGGCTGCAGCCGGTCCCCGTCGTCTCGCACGTGGCGCTCAACCTGCTGCAGGGCATCGCGCCGCAGCGGGACCGCCTGATGTCCAACACGTTGCGCTTCGCCGCCGGGTTCCCGGCCAACAACGCCATGCTGTGGGGCGCCCGCGGCATGGGCAAGAGTTCGCTGGTGAAGGCCGCGCATGCCGAGGCGCTGGCGCAGCATCCCGGCAGCCTGGCGCTGGTGGAGATCGCGCGGGAGGACATCGCGACCCTGCCGGCGCTGCTGGCGCTGTTGCGGGGCGCCGAACGCCGCTGCCTGATCTTCTGCGACGACCTGTCGTTCGAGAAGGAGGACGCCGACTACAAGGCGCTGAAGTCGGTGCTGGATGGCGGGATCGAGGGGCGGCCGGACACGGTGCTGTTCTACGCCACCTCCAACCGCCGCCATCTGATGCCGCGCGACATGATCGAGAATGAGCGCGGCAGCGCCATCAACCCCGGCGAGGCGGTGGAGGAGAAGGTGTCGCTGTCCGACCGGTTCGGGCTGTGGATCGGCTTCCACAACTGCGATCAGCCAACCTACCTGGCCATGGTCGACGGGTATGCGGCTGACTTGGCGCTGCCAATCGGCCCGGAGGCGTTGCGGGCGGAGGCGATCGCCTGGTCCGCGGGGCGCGGCGGACGGTCGGGGCGGGTCGCGTGGCAGTTCATCCAAGACCTGGCCGGCCGGCTGGGCGCAAACATCGGAGACAAGGCATGAGCGTGGCGATCGAGCAGGTTCCGGGCATCCAGCGTCGCAAGATCGGCGACGTGCTGGTCACGGCGGTGAACGACGGCTCCCTGGTTATCCCTGCGGCGTATCTGAGTGGGATCGATGAGGCCGGGTGCGATGCGATCTATCGCGCGGCCGGGCGCCGGCCGCCTTTCGCGTCGGCGATCAACGCGTTCCTGCTGCAATGGGATGGCCGCACCGTGCTGGTCGACACCGGCGCCGGCCCGCATATGGGCGCAAGCGCGGGACGTCTGCTGGCCAACCTGCGGGCGGCCGGGGTGACGCCGGACGAGATCGACACGGTGCTGCTCACGCATTTGCACACCGACCATGCCGGCGGTCTGCTGGACGAAGCCGGCGCCCCGCGGTTTTCGAAGGCCGACCTCGTGGTCGCCGCAGCGGAACTCGTCTATTGGCAAGATGATGCGGCGCGGGACGCGGCGCCGGAGGCGCGGCGCGGCAGCTTCGACATGATGCGGTCCAAGATCGCGCCCTACGGCGAGCGGCTGCGCGGCTTCACCGGCACGGCGCCGACGCCGGGTGTGACGGCGCTGCCGCTGCCGGGCCACACGCCCGGCCACACCGGCTTCACCGTGGCGAGCGGCGGCGAGACGCTGGTGATCTGGGGCGACATCTGCCACGTGCCCGAGGTGCAATGCGCCCGACCCGAGGTGACGATCGGCTTCGATGTCGACCCGGCGCAGGCGATCGTGTCCCGGCGAATGATGCTGGAGCGGGCGGTCGACGAGGATTTGCTCATCACCGGCATGCACCTGACGTTCCCCGGTTTCAGCCGCATCGTCCGCGACGGGGACGGCTACCGGTTGCAGGCGCAGCCTTGGCAGTATGATCTAGTACCGTAACGACTCGATCGGTGCAAAACCGCCCCCCGTCATCCCGAGCCGCCGCTTTGGGCGCGACGATCCAGGGCGACGCGGACAGTGCTCGCAGCTGGGTTGCTTCGTCGCAAGCGCTCCTCGCAATGACGATGTTGGCGCTGGTCAGGGCGAAGACTGCTCGGCCGCTGGCGGGGCAGGCGTGACGTCGGGCAGCGGCGCAGCAGCGACCGGCGGTGGCGCTGGCGTTGGGCCCGGTGTCGGTTGGGGCGGGGCCGGATCGAGGGTCACTGTGTAGTCCGCCACGATGCGCGCCTGGTTGCCCGCGATCACCAGCACCTTTTGGCCGACCGCGAGCGGGATGGCATCCTGTTGCGTCACCGACAGCATGTCGCCGTTCGACTTGCGCACGACGTATTCGAATGCGGTCGTTGTGCCGACTGCCTTCTCGGCGGCGCCGCCGAGCAAACCGCCTACGACGCTGCCGCCGATGGCCGTCAGCGCCGACGTCGCTCCAACGCCGACCTGCGCCCCGGCGACGCCGCCTGCCGCGGCGCCGGCCACGGCCCCAGTGGCGCTGTTGCCGGCGACGCCCACGGAGCGTCGGCCCACCACCACGCCCTGGTCGACCTTGTTGGCCTGCTGCACGGCGCTGCTGGAGTAGGAGTTGGCCGAGTAGTCGGGCTTGCAGCCGGCAAGCGCCAATGCGCAGACGAGCGCGATCTGTCTTACAGCCAAGCCTGTTCCCCGTCGGTCCGGCGCCTGTCTAGACCGACAAGCGCCGGACGGGGAGCCTTCAGCCCTGGACGACCTCGTCCGAGCGGGGCGGCTGCTTGCGGCGGTCGGCCATGAACTGGTCGAACTCCTGCTTGTCGCGGGCCTGCCGCAGCCGGTCCAGGTATTCCACGAACTCCTTCTGCTCGTCCTCGAGCCGGCGCAGCGTCTCGGCGCGGTAATCGTCGAACGCGTGGTTGCCGGAGGGCGGCGCATAGGAGAAGCCGCGCGTGGCCCGGCCCATCATGTCGGGGAACTGCCACTGTCCGCGGCCGGCCCCCTCCAGCCGGCGATGCCGGCGGCGATTGAACGCGAGGTAAGCAAGCAGCGCCAGGCCGACTGGCCACCAAAACCAGAAGGCGACGATCGTCACGGCGATCCAGGCGGGACGGCCGATCTCGTCAAGGCGGGCAGCAAACGGCATGGGCGTGCTCCGGGAGTGAATGTTAATCACATTCACATACATGCGCTACTCCCAAGCGGTCGTAAAGCGCCTCACGGATTTATTACCGTTTCTGACCCAACCCGAGCGAGCGCAGGTAGACCAGCAGCCCGGCTTCCAGCAGTTCCTCCGCCGGCATGGGGAGGGATCGCCTGCCGGGCGAGGGCTGCCCGGTGAACAGCGACGCGGCGCCGTGGCATAACGTCCACACGTGCAACGCCACCATCAGCGATGGCGGGCGGGCATTCGGCGGGGCTGCGGCGCAGGCGGCATCCGCGGCCTTGCGGATCACCGCGAACGCCAAATCCGCGGCGGTGCGCAACGTCGGTTCCGTGTCGCCGGGCGCGCCGTCGAACATGGCGGCGTAGGCGGCGGGGTCGCGCCGCGCGAATTGCAGATAAGCGCGCCCGCACCGTTCGATGGCGGCGGCCGGGTCGGGCCGGCCGTCATTCCAGGCGGCGTGCAGGTCCTCCCGCAAGCGCTCGAACCCGCGTCGCGCCAATTCCGCCACCAACGCGCCGCGGTCGCGGAAATGGCGGTAGGGGGCAGCAGGGCTGACCCCGGCGGCGCGCGCCAGTTCGGCGAAGGCGAAGCCGCCCAGCCCGCGCTCGGCGATAATCCGGCGCGCGGCCTCCACCAGCGCCTCGCGCAGGTTGCCGTGATGGTAGCTGTCGCGGGCGAAGGCCATGTTAAGGCAGCTTACATCGTCGGCGCCAGCTGCGACAGCGGTAAAGGTGTCAGCCGATGCGGTCCAGGCCGGCCATGTAGGGCCGCAACACGTCCGGCACGACGATGCCGCCGTCCGCCTGCTGGCAGGTTTCCATCACCGCGATCAGCGCGCGGCCGACTGCCACGCCCGAGCCGTTGAGCGAGTGAACGAAGTCGACCTTGCCCTCCGCCGGGCGGTAGCGCGCGTTCATGCGCCGCGCCTGGAAAGCGCGTGTGTTGGAGCAGGAGCTGATCTCCCGCCAGGCGCCCTGCCCCGGCAGCCACACCTCGAGGTCGAACGTTTTGGCCGCGCCGAACCCGGTGTCGCCGGCGCACAGCAGCATGCGGCGATACGGCACGCCAAGCCGCTCCAAAACCGTCTCGGCGCACCGGGTCATGCGCTCGTGCTCCGCCTCGCTGTCCTGCGGACGGGTGATCGAGACCAGCTCCACCTTGCGGAACTGATGCTGCCGCAGCATGCCGCGCGTGTCCCGCCCGGCGGACCCGGCCTCGGACCGGAAGCAGTCGGTCAGCGCCACCATGCGCCGCGGCAGGGTCGCCTCGGGCACGATCTCCCCGGCGACCATGTTGGTCAGCGGCACCTCCGCGGTGGGGATCAGCCAGCGGCCGTCGGTGGTGCGGAACATGTCCTCGGTGAACTTGGGCAGCTGGTTCGAGCCATAGGCGGTGGCGTCGTTCACCAGCAGCGGAACCGCGGTCTCCTCGTAGCCGTGCTCGGCCACGTGCAGGTCGATCATCCACTGGCCGAGCGCCCGCTCCAGCCGCGCGAGGGCGCCTCGCAGCACGGTGAAACGCGACCCGGCGAGCTTTCCCGCGATTGCGAAGTCCATCTGGCCGAGCGCCTCGCCCAGTTCGAAATGCTGCCGTGCGGCGGCAAGCCCGGCGGGCTCGCCATGCTGGTGGACGACGACGTTGTCCGTCTCGGCGCGGCCGTCCGGCACGTCCGGGTCGAGGGTGTTGGGCAGCTCCCCCAGCCGCGCATCCAGCTCGGCGGCGAGTGCGGCGGCGCGGGTTTCGGCGGCGGCCATGGCGTCGCGCAGCGTGCCGGCTTCGGCCTCTAGTTCGGCCGCGTCGGCGCCGGTCCGGCGCAGTTGGCCGACCTGCTTGGATAGCGCGTTGCGCCGGGCCTGCTGCTCACCGAGTGCGGTCAGCACCTGGCGGCGCTCGGCATCCTGGGCCACAAGCGCTGACGCGGCAGGGGGCAAGCTCCGCCGCGCGAGGGCGGCGTCGAAAGCCTCCGGATCGTCCCGGATCGCGCGCATGTCGTGCATCAGCCACCTACCGTCCCGGCCGGGCCAGATGGCGCCGGCGGTGGGCGTTTGGACCGGCGTTTAAGGCAGGTCAAGGCAGGTCGGGGCGCGTGAACCGCTTTGAAGCGACCCGGCTTCAGGCTACGTTGAGCAATGGAGGACGACGACGATTCCCCGGTCAACACGGTTGAACGGATGATGAGCCGGCTTGGCGCCGCCAGCATCCCGAACCGCCTAGCCGGCCACCCGCTTTTTCTCTACGAACCGCGCTGCGATGATCGAGATCTCGTAGAGCGCGATCAGCGGCAGCGCCAAACCGCATTGGGTGATCACGTCAGGCGGCGTCAGCACCGCGGCGATCACGAACATGCCGACATACGCGTAGCGACGCATTTTCCGCAGTTGGGCGGCGGACAAGATGCCGACCTTCACCAGCAGGGTCAGCAACACCGGCAACTGGAACGCGATGCCGAATGCGAAGATCAGCTTCATCACCAGGTCGAGGTACTCGCCGACCTTGGCCTGCAGCTCGATCGGCAGCCCGCCCGCGCCGCTCGGCGTCTCGAACGATAGGAAGAACCGCCAGGCGACCGGGAAGACGAAGTAGTACGCCAGCGCTGCGCCCAGCACGAACAGCACGGGGGTCGCAATCAGGAACGGCAGGAACGCGCGCTTCTCGCTGCGGTAAAGCCCTGGCGCCACGAACATGTAGGCCTGGGTCGCGATCACCGGGAACGCCAGGAACGCGCCGCCAAAGAACGCAACCTTGATGTAGGTGAAGAACGCCTCGTAAAGCGCGGTGTAGATCAGCCGCCGGTCGGTCCCGGTGCGGGTCACCAGGATGTCGGCCAGCGGTTGCGCCAGGAACGAGTAGATCGCGCCCGAGAAATGGTAGCAGACCAGGAAGCATATAAAGAACGCGCCGCCGGCCCACATCAGCCGCTTCCGCAACTCCACCAGGTGCGCCATCAGCGGCATCGGGGTGTCGTTGATCGGGTCGTCCGGCTTGTCGGCCACGGTCGACATGCTGCTCAGACGCCGGACGGCGGGGCGGCGCCCGGCGGGATGAACGCCGG
>CAXTBW010000027.1:39691-43737 GCA_964242925.1 uncultured Acetobacteraceae bacterium | reverse complement strand
AGCCGAGAAAGCCGGCGCCGCCCGTCACCAGAACGCGCTTGCGGGTCAGGCTCATGCGCGAGGCCTCCTCATTCCGATGTTGGCTTAAAATGAATTCTGCCGGCTGAAGATGACGCGGTAGGGCGTCAGCAGCAGGATCATGATGTCGAGCGGAAGCGACCAATTGTCGATGTAGTAGATGTCGTGCTCAACGCGCTTGCGCACTTGGTCCACCGTCTCTGTCGCGCCGCGATGGCCATTCACCTGCGCCCAGCCGGTGATCCCCGGCTTGACCCGGTGACGATGGGAGTATTCCGCGATGATCTCCTCGCAGAGCCGCTGTTCCGTGCGCATCACGACCGGGTGCGGGCGCGGACCCACCAGCGACATCGTGCCGTTCAGCACGTTGAACAACTGCGGCAGCTCGTCCAGGCTCGAGCTGCGAAGGAAACGCCCGACGCGCGTGATCCTGGCGTCGCCACGCACGGTCTGGACCTGGCCGCTGCCGCTCGACGGATGCGCTGCGACCCGCATGGTGCGGAACTTGGAAATCTGGAACTCCGTCCCGTTCCAGCCGTGTCGCCGCTGCCGGAAGATGACAGGGCCAGGGCTGTCGAGGCGCACCGCGATCGCCAGGCCGACAAGCAGCGGCGCCAGCAGCACGATCGCCACGCCGGCGACCGCGCGGTCGAACAGCCCTTTGAGCACCGAGCCCCACGGGCCGATCGGCCGATCGGTCAGCACCACCATAGGGACGCCCGCCACCTGATCGATCTTCTTGATGCCGGCGGCTCCCAGCAGCGAGGGGCAATACCCGACCTCGACGTCGAGCACTTTCAACCGCATGACCAGATCCGCAACGAAACGCTCGTTCATGTCGGGAGACGTCAGGATGACGCGGTCGATCGCTCCGCGCTGGCCCATGGCGATCACCCGCGCCATGGTGAAGTCCGAGATGGCGTTGCCATGCTGCGTCGGGTGATCGAACATCTTGACGAGGCGGACTCCGCCGCGTCCCGACGCGATGCGATGCGCGATCTGGTCGGCGACAGGCCCATCGCCGAGCAGCACGACCCGCTCGGACAGCAAGCCGCGCTTGAGCATTCCGCGCATCCAATACCAGTAGAGGCACCGGCCGGCGACCAGGCAGGCGAACGCCGCGGCGACCCAGATCGCGCCCCACGACCGCGGCGCCGATTGCGATGTTTTGGTGAGAAACCCGACCGTGACCAGAAGACCGATCAGCACGGCCCCTTGTCGCAGAGTCCGCGACGCGATTTCCGCCAGGCCCGCGAGACCGGCCTGCTTGCGGACGCCGCGGTCGAGCAGGACGACGGGCGACAGCAATGCGCCCACGAGCGAGATCCGGCATGCATCAAGGACGAAATCCGCCTGCGGCGGCAACGATGCGAAGGATTTGTAGAACCATGCGGTGGCGCACCCGCTCAGCGCAATCACCACCATATCCCAGAGAACCACGAAGTCGGGCGCGACGCGCAGAAGGTCCGACCGCAACGGACGGGGCCGGACAAAGCCGTTAGCGCTCACCCGCTCGCTAAAGTCCAAAATCGCGCCCCGGTCTTTGCCAAAATCACCATCCATATCGCGCGGCCCTAACCCTGAGGTTGCAACGTCTACGGAACCAGTCGCGCCGAGGTAGAAGATTTGCTGCGGTGCGTCAACCGTAAAACCGAACCAACATCAATGTTCACCTATATCCACATTGACCGAATGGTTAATGAACAAATTAAAATATGTCTCTTATCGTGTATCTTGTCAGTAAATGTGACAATCGGCAGCAAGCCGCGCTCGAAAAGATACCTGCCTCAGGAGCCATCCACCTGAGACAAGCCCATTCGAGGCTTCTATTATCCCATGAAGCTACTCCGATGCGGCGCAATTACCAAGAATAAAGCATTGTCGCTGCCTCATTCAAACAGCCGACAAATCGGCTGCGCTCCGACCGGCGCTGATTTGCCTTGCCCGCGAACTGGAGGATTGCGACATTGCAGAGGAGACAGGAACGATGAAGACCGGACCACAGCACATCGCCGCCTTGCGCGATAACCGCACCGTCTACATCGACGGAGCCCGCGTGGGCGACGTAACCTGCAGCCCGGCCTTCGCGCGCGCAATCGGCTCGACCGCCGCGCTCTACGATTTCAGCAGTCGCCCGGAGAATCAGGCGCTGATGAGCTACGCGACCGAGGGCGGCGAATACGCCAACCGAATCTGGCAGTTGCCGACGAGCTACGCCGAACTCCTCGAGCGCCGCCGCGCGCTCGAGGCCTGGGCCGGCCTGCATGCCGGTTTCATGGGCCGGGCGCCGGACCACGTCGCCTCCTGCGTGTCGGGCATGGTCATGGGCCTGGACGTTTTCGAGGCGCATGACCCGACGCGCGCCGGCGCCCTGGCCGACTACTACCGCCACGCCCGCGACCGCGACCTATACTTGACCTACGTCATCATCAACCCGCAGGCCGACCGGTCCAGGAGCGCCAGCCAGCAGCGGGACCCGGACCTGGCCGCCGGCGTGGTCGACCGCGACGGCGGCGGCATCACCGTGCGCGGCGCCAAGATGCTGGCCACCGGCGGCGTGATGGCCAACGAGGTCCTGGTCACCTGCATCCAACCGCTGCAGCCGGGCGACGAGCGCCACGCGGTCTCGTTCGCCATCCCGATGAACACGCCAGGCCTCAAGATACTGTCGCGCAAATCCTACGAGGCCGCGTCGCCGTCGGTGTTCGACAACCCGCTCTCCAGCCGCTTCGACGAGAACGACGCGGTGCTGTACTTCGACGATGTGCGGGTGCCGTGGGACCGGGTGTTCGTCGTGGACAGCATCGAGATGACGCAACGGCAGTTCCACGCCACGCCCGCGCATGTCTATCAGAATTACCAGGCGATGGTCCGGCTGTCGGTCAAGCTGCGCTTCCTGGTCGGGGTCGCGCGCCGGATGGCCGACATGAATGGCGCGGCCGGCTTCCCGCAAGTGCGCGAGACCCTGGGTCAACTCGCGGCGGAAGCCGCCATGGTCGACGCTCTGGTGATCGCGATGGAAGTGAAGGGCCGGCCGCGCGGCGCCTATTTCGTGCCCGACGCGCACACTCTCTATGCTGCGCAGACGCTCACGCAGCAGCTGTATCCAAAAATCGCGAACACCCTGCGCGAGCTGGCCGGCGGCGGGATGATAATGTTGCCGTCCTCGGTGGCGGATTTCCGCAACCCGGAGACCCTTGCGATCATCGGCAAGACCCAGCAATCGCCCGCCGCCAATGCGGAGGACCGGGTGAAGTTCTACAAGCTGGCGTGGGACGCGGTGGGTTCGGAGTTCGGGTCGCGGCACCAGCAGTATGAGATGTTCTACGCCGGCGCGACGTTCGTGCCGCGCGGCCACTCGTTCCGGACCTATGACTGGGACGCGGCCGGCGCGCTGCTGAACCAGGTGCTCGCCGGCTACGACCTGGCCGAACAGCTGGCCGAAGAGGCGGATGCCGGGTTGGGCAGCACGGCGCGCGGCTGACGAGAGGCGGAAGCGGCTTGCAACTGCCGTGCGGCGCGCCGTATCGATGTCGCCCCAATAAGGCTTATCCTAATGACGGCGACAATCCTCGCTTCCCGCCCTTGGCGCAACCGCAACCCGGGCGATCTGCGCACCCTGTCAGCCGGCGAGCGTTGGGCCGGGCAGTCCGGCGTCGACAGCTCCCGCGGGGGGCCATTCGCGATCTTCGGCGCGCGCACCGACGGCTGGCGCGCGCTGGCGACCAACTTGCTGGCCTACCAGGACATTCACGGGCTGCACACCGTCCGCGGCATCGTCGGCCGCTTCGCCCCGGCGCTGGAGAACGACACTGGCGGCTACATCAGCCTGGTGTGCGGCCAGATCGGCCGCGGTCCCGACCAGGAGATGAACGCGCACGACGAGGCGACGATGCTGGTGCTCGTCAAAGCGATCGCCCTGGCGGAGGGAGGGGCGCGGCTGGCCTGGCCGGCAAGCGAGATCGTGGCAGGCGTTCGGCTGGCGGGCGCCCAATCCGCCGGCGCGCCACCAACAGCGGCGCGACCCG
>CAXTBW010000027.1:0-39591 GCA_964242925.1 uncultured Acetobacteraceae bacterium | reverse complement strand
GTTCGGCTGGCGGGCGCCCAATCCGCCGGCGCGCCACCAACAGCGGCGCGACCCGCCGGCGCGCCACCAACAGCGGCGCGACCCGCCGGCGCGCCATCGACAGCGGCGCGACCCGTCGGCGCGACCGCCCCGCCAGTCGCCAAGCCTGCGGCGGACGCGGCCGATGCGCTCGATGACCGTTTCAACCCGGGCGCCTGACGGTGGACTGGACCACACCCGCCGTGCTGGTTGCGGCGCAGCTGGTCACCGGATTGGCCGGGCTTGGCCTGGTGGCCGCGGCCGGTTACTCGGCGGCGGCGTTGCGGCGGCGGCCGGCCCTGGCCCGCTTCGCCCCCGCGGTCGAGATGGCGGGGGCAATCGCATACGACGCCTTGGCCGAAGCGACGCGCCGCCCGGGCGCGCCGGACTACGCGGCTGCACGCGCGACGGCGTTGCGCGAGGGCGAGGCCGCCTTGCGGTCGCTCGCCCCCGACTTGCCGACCGCGCAGCTGTCTTCGGTCGCCCGGGCCGCACTGGGGGCCAAACTGGCGCAGGACTCGGCGTTCAGCGCGGCCGGCGCGATCCCGGTGGCGGCAGCGATCATCATCCCCGTGGTCTGACGGCCACGCAGCAACCCTCGCCGCCCCACGCGGCGGCGCCGACACAAGGAAGCATCATGTCCATCGCAACGTTCTTCTCCAATCTGTTCAGCGGCGTCGAGCATTCGGCCGCGACGCTTGGCGCCGCGTTCGCCGAGGCGGACAATTTCGCCGGGGTGGCGCTCGGCATGGCCGGGGTGGTGGCGGAGATCGCCGACCCGGCGCTGGCGCCAGCGGTGGCCGCGCTGACAGCGACACGATCCGCGGTCGAGTTGGCCGCCAATGCGGTCGGCCGGACAGCCGCGGGCGCACAGACCGGCGCGGCGCAGATCGCGACGCTAACGGCGCAGGCCGTTCACGTCGCCGTGTTGGCCGCGCCGACGCTGACGGTCACCGCGCTGCGCTCGCGCTGACGGCGGCGAACGACAGGCCTGTCCACCGGTGAGCGGGCAGGCCTGTCTCGTCAAACGTTGCTTCCCCCCAAATGCGTCGCAAAACCGTTGCTTTACGCGACGCTCGCAAGCGGATCGTCAATGCGGAGGCGCGTCGAAAAAACGGTGTCTGGACTGCCTGCCGCTACGGCGGTCCGTAAGCGCGCCCCAGCGGCGACGCCCCCCACTATAAGGCAGCCGCGAGTGTTTTTTGACACTGTTCGCACTTGCAACACGGGTTAACTTAGGGTAGTTTTGAGGCAGCTGTCCAACGTTCGTGGAGCGCCGCAGTGCCAAATCTGACCGTCGAGGGCGGCAACGTCATCTCGACCCTTACCTACAATTCCTTTACGACGTTCAACCTGGCAACGCAGATCGCGGCAGCCATAAACCCGCTCTCCCAGTCGCCCTCGCAAGAGGCAACGACGACGACGATCTCGACAGCCGGTCCTACGACGATCCCGGCGGGCATTGTGGGCATCGTGATTGCGCCCACCGCGCCGCCAACGACAGTCACTGGCAGCGGCGGGGGCCCTGGCGCGAGCGGTGGCGTGGAAAGTGTTGTCGCTGGCAGCAGCGGCCTGACTTACACGAGCGCTGGCAGCAGCGTGGACTACCTTGCCATCGCAGGCGGCATCAACGTGATTGGCCTGGCGTTGGGCTCGTCGTACCAGGTCGCGCTGGGTAGCGGCAACGACACGGTCAACGCGAATGGCACTGGCACGGTCGACGTGGGAACGGCGACCGCGACTGTCGAGGCGTCGACGACGGCCAACACGATCTTCGGATCGGGGTCGGACTTCGTCGTCCTTGCGTCCGGCGACTTTGCCGGCCTTTCCGGCCCATCGCCGACCGTGTTCGGTGGCGCAGGCCCTGACACGATCGCGCTGACGGGCAGCACGAACGCGACGTTCTCCGGCACCAGCTTCGGATCGGAGACGGTGTTCGGCGGTTTGAGCAACAAGGTGTTCACGAACGGTTCGAACCTCGTGTTCGTCGCCGGGCCCTCGCCCGAGACAGACTATATCGCGGCGCCTACAGCACCATCGTTGGCCGGCTCGAACACTCAGATCACGTATTTCGGCTCTACCTCGGCGGCCACCATTTCGGCCGGCGTCGGCAACGAGACATTGAACGCGGCTGGCTCCAGCGCGCCTGTCGAGTTCATTGCGAACGTTGCGGCTGGCAACGTCTCCATTGCCGCCGGCAGCGGGAACACCACCGTTTTCGGCGGGACCGGCGCGAACACAGTCACCGGCGGTTCGGGCTCCGACCTGTTCGCGTTCAGCAGCGGGCAGGGTGGCGGCTCCGAATTGATTTCCAACTTCTCGGCGAGCGACGTCGTCGTGCTGAACAACTACGGCACTAACCAGGTGAACAACGCCCTGGCCACCTCGACGCCCACGGTCGTCGGCGGCGTTTCTGGCACGCAGATCACGTTGGCCGACAGTACGAAGGTCACGTTCGTCGGCACGAGCCCGACCGCGTCCCAGGTCGTCGGCTACAACAACGGCGTCAAGTCGACCTGATAATCGGCGACGCCCTGGCGTTGCCGCGTGTAGATATCGCGCGCCTGGTTGGCGCACCTCCAGGGGTGCGTCCTTCAGGCGCGCAACTTCGTTGAGCCATCGCGGTCAACACGGGCGCCACGCTTCGATCGCCGACAAGTTCGATCATCGACGAAGGCGTGCTATCGCAGCTAGGGGTCGGGGGTGACCGCCACAGACGGGCGCCTTGAACCGATGCCTGAAGCTAAAGGTGGGTATGCCAGGCGAGCCGACCGACCACGCCGATGATCTGCTGAAGGCGCTTTGGGCGCCCGAGGTCGATCCGTTGTTCTGGCGATCAGACCGGGTCGGCGTCGACAGCGCGTGGTATGGGCACGTGCCCTTCGCGCACTGGATCGTTCGGGCCATGGCGCCGCGCTGCATCGTCGAACTCGGGACCCACTCCGGTGTCTCGTATAGCGCATTCTGCGAGGCCGTGCAGCGAGAGCATCTCAGCGCACGTTGCTATGCCGTAGACACTTGGCTGGGTGAGCGGCACGCAGGGTTCTACGGCGCCGAAGTGCTCGATGATCTGCGGGCCTATCATGATCCGCGCTATGGCTCCTTCTCGACCTTGGTTCACCGGTCCTTCGACGACGCCCTGCCGCTCTTCCCGGACAAGTCGATCGACTTGTTGCACATCGACGGTCTGCACACGTACGAGGCCGTCCGGCACGACTTCGAATCGTGGCGCGCCAAACTGGCCGACCGAGCGGTCGTGCTGTTCCATGACACCAACGAGCGCGGGCGGGATTTCGGCGTCTGGCGTCTCTGGGCCGAGTTGCAGGCGGATTACCGCGGGTTCGAGTTCCTTCACGCGCACGGCCTCGGCGTGCTTGCGGTGGGGTCCACGCAGGCGCCCATGATCGAGGCGTTGCTGGACCTGCGCGATCCCGTCGTGGTCGGGACGGTCCGTGAACGCTTCGCTCAACTTGGGGAGCGGCGCGTTTTTGAAACGCAGGTCAGGATGCTGACAAAGCTGGCGGATCAGCGTGAACAGCAACGCAACCAGGTCCAGAGCGAACTCCAGGCGCTCGAGCGCGAGGCGGCGCAATCGCTTGAACGACAGCGCATCGAGATTCAGACCGAAGCGGAGAAAAGCCGCCTTGAGCAGAAGCTCCACGCAGAGAGGATGCAGGCGCTCGAGCGCGAAGCGGCGCAATCGCTTGAACGACAGCGCATCGAAATCCAGGCCGAAGCGGAGAAAAGCCGCCTTGCAGGCGTCATCCAGGAGCAGAAGCACCACGCAGAGAGGATGCAGGCGCGCGAGTGGGTGCGGGCCGAGCGGGCGGCAGGCGCTGCGGCGCTAGCCGAAGCAGCGCAGTCGAGGCAGGCGGCGGAGGGCGCCAGGCACGCGCAGGAGCAGGCGCAGGCTGCTCTCGCGATGGTGCTGCAATCAACCACGTGGCGTGCGACCTGGCCACTGCGCGCGGCGGGCGCCCTGGCGCCGCGAGGGGTTCGCAGGCTGTTGCGAAAGAGCCTTCCGGCGCTGTGGCGCTTCGCGACGCCGCATCTGAACGTGCGCCGTCTCCGGCCGGCGGCGACAGTCATGCCGCTGCTGGAGCAGAGCGTCGCGGCGACAGATATCGCCTGCCAGGAATTGCCGGAGTTGCCGGACGCCGTGCAGCACATCTGCTTCGTCAGCGGAGAGCCCGACACGCCGGGCACCGTCTACCGCGTGCAACGCTATGCCCAGGCATGCCGCGACGCCGGCGCGCGGACGACGGTGCTGCGCCTGGACGAGGTCGCGGCCCGCATCGACGGCCTTGCGCCGATTGACGCCCTGGTGATCTGGCGCGCGGTCTGGTCCGATCTGGTGGACGCGCTCATCGCAAGGACCCGTGCGGACGGCGGCCGGGTCGTGTTCGACATCGACGACCTGATGATTGACCCGGCGCTCGCCCGGATGGACGTCATCGACGGCATCCGCTCGTTGGATCTGTCGGAGCAGCAGGTGCAGGGCCACTACGTCCAGGTGCAGCGGACGATGCTCGCGGCGGATTTCTGCACGGCGTCGACCGTGGAGCTGGCTGGCCACATGCGCCGGTTCGACAAGATCGCGATGGCGTTGCCGAACGGGTTCGACTGGGACACCTTCGCCACCAGCCGATTGGCGGCGCGCCGACGCCTGGCCGGGCCATCGAACGGCCTCGTGCGACTCGGGTACGCCGGCGGATCGCGCACCCATCAGCGAGACTTCGCGGAGGTCGCGGACGTCCTGCCCGGCATCCTGCGCGACCACCCGGAGGTGCGCCTGGTCCTGTTCAAGGCGGTGGACGGGCCGGCGCTTGTCGACCTGCACGAGTTCCCCGCACTGAAGCCGTTCGAGGCCCAGGTGGAATGGCGGCCAATGGCCCCGCTGAGCCAGTTGCCGCAGGAGATGGCGCGGTTCGACGTGAACCTCGCTCCGTTGCAGGTCGGCAACCCGTTCTGCGAGGCCAAGAGCGAACTGAAGTACTTCGAGGGCGCGCTGGCCGGCGTTTGCACCGTCGCCTCCCCGGTGGGGCCCTACACCCGCGCCATCGAGCATGGCATAACCGGTTTCCTGGCGCCCGGCCCGGAGCAGTGGCGCTCGGTGCTGACCCGGCTGATCGAAGACCCCGCGCTGCGGCGGCGGGTTGCCGCGGCCGCGCTGAACGACGTGCTATGGACCTATGGCCCCGACCGGCGCACCCAGCTGATGCGGCGCACGATGGCGGTGTGGCAGGGCGGCCCGGCCGCCGCCGACGCGTTCGTGGCGGAACTCGCCCAAATTTCCGGCCGGCCGCGACCGCGCGTGGTCTGCCCGCCCGGCAAAGTCGTTTTCGCCACCGACCAATGCGAACTCGCGGATGTGACGGTGGTCGTGCCGGTCTACAACTACGCGCACATGGTGGAGCAGACGCTCGATTCGGTGGCGGCGCAGACGATGCGCCCGTTGGACCTGGTCATCGTCGACGATGGCTCGACCGACGCGTCGCTGGATACGGTGGTGGCCTGGGCCCGCGCCAATTCCGAGCGGTTCAACCGGCTGGTCGTCATCCGCAACGACGCCAACGCCGGCCTCGGTTTCACCCGCAACGCGGCGATCGCGGCGGCCGAGACCCGCTATGTGCTGCCGCTGGACGCAGACAACCTGCTGCGGCCGCATTGCTGCGAAGTCTTGCTTGCCGCGGTCCAGGTCAGCGGCGCGGCGTTCGCCTACCCCGTCATCCAGGAGTTCGGCGCGCGCGAGGGTCTGATCGGGACCAAGCCGTTCGACCCGCACCGGTTCGTCGGCGGCAACTACATCGACGCCATGGCGCTGGTCGCCAAAAGCGCGTGGAGCGCCGTGGGCGGCTATGCCGAAATGCGGCTAGGCTGGGAGGACTACGAGTTCTGGTGCAAGATCGTGGAGTCCGGGCTGACGGGCTTCCAGGTCGGCGGCGAACCGTTGGCGGACTATCGCGCGCACGAGACGTCGATGCTGGCCCAGGTCACCGACACATTGCATGGCAAGGCGCAGGTGATCGCGGCGCTGGAGCGGCGGCATCCATGGGTGATGGTGGCCAAGGAGGTCGAGTGGCCACCGCAAACCGTCATGCCAGGGCTTGACCCTAGTATCCACGGCGCCCCCGTTGCGCCAGCGCATTCAAGTTGCGTTCCGAAATCGCCAACCGAGGCCACGTTGTCCGTCGCGCCACGTGGATACCAGGGTCAAGCCCTGACGTGACAGTGCGGGGAACGCCCGACGGACAGCCGGTTCAGGTCAGGAAGACCGCCATCAGGATCAACAGCACCACAACCGCCATCGTGGCGATCGTCACGAACCGCGTGAAGCTACCCCAGAATCTTTGATGGTCGGCCGTGAACGCGTCGGCGATCTCGGGGCCCTGAGCGGGCGCGGACGTTTCGGTGGTGACGGTCGTGGCCATGGGCGCCCTTCTGCAACGCGGAACAATCGTCCGTTGTCTAGGGCGATGAAGGCGGCGCTGGCAAGGGGTTGAGCAACGCCGCCCCCGGGTCCGGCGCATCGGCGCGGCCCGACACGAACGCGGCCAGCGCCGCCGGATACAGGCGATGCTCCTGCGCCAGCACGCGCGCCGCGAGCGTCTCCGGCGTGTCCTCCGGCAGCACCGGGACCGCGGCCTGCGCCAGGATCGGTCCGTCGTCCATGACCGCGGTCACCTGGTGCACCGTGCAGCCGTGCAGCCGGCAGCCAGCCGCCAATGCCCGCTCGTGAGTATGAAGCCCGGGGAAGGCGGGCAGCAGCGAGGGGTGGATGTTCAGCATCCGGCCAACCCAGCGCTCGACCAGGAACGGCGTGAGCAGCCGCATGTAGCCGGCCAGGCACACCAGTTCCACGTGGTGTTCGGCCAACAGGGCGTCGATCGCCCGCTCGTGCGCCTCGCGGTCGCGGCCGAAGGCGCGGTGGTCGATGCCGAGCGCGGCCACGCCGGCGGCGCGGGCAAGATCCAGCGCGGGGGCGGCTGGCTGGTTGGACGCCGCCAGCACGATCTCGGCCGGGAAGCCGGGCGCCGACGCGGCGGCGAGCAGCGCCGCCAGGTTGCTGCCGCGGCCGCTGGCGAGCACGGCCACGCGGCGGCGGCTCATTCGATGCGCACGCTCGCGGCGCCCGTCGCCTGCTCGATCCGGCCGATCGCGAACACGGTCTCCCCGTGCGCCTGCAGCAGGGCCGTTGCAGCGGCGGGGTCGTCCACGATGAGAGCCATGCCGATGCCGCAGTTGAACACGCGGAGCATCTCGTCCGGCGCCACGCCTCCGCGGTCGGCCAGCCAGCCCATCACGGGCGGCCGCGGCCATGCGGCGGCGTCCAGCACGGCGCGCGTGTCGGGCGGCAGGGCGCGCGGCAGATTGCCGGGCAGACCGCCGCCGGTGATGTGCGCGGCGCCGCGCAGCAGCCCGGCGCGGTGCAGCGCCAGCACGGACTTCACGTAGATGCGGGTCGGCTCCAGCAGCGCCTCCGCCAGGGTCTTGCCGGGGGCGAACGGCGCCGGGTCGCTCCACGCCATGCCCTCGGCGATGCGTCGCACCAGCGAGAAGCCGTTGGAGTGCACGCCGGAACTGGCCAAGCCCAGCACCGACTGGCCCGGCGCGACCCCGGCCGGCAGCAGCGAACCGCGCTCGGCCGCGCCCACTGCGAAACCCGCCAGGTCGTAGTCGCCGCCGCGGTACAGCCCGGGCATTTCGGCCGTCTCGCCGCCGACCAGGGCGCAGCCGGCCAGCGCGCAACCGCGGCCGATGCCGGCGACCACGCTGGCCGCCTGCTGCACGTCCAGCGCGCCGGTGGCGAAGTAATCCAGGAAAATCAGCGGTTCGGCGCCCTGCACGATCAGGTCGTTGACGCACATCGCGACCAGGTCGATGCCCACCGTGTCGTGGCGCCCGGTGTCGATGGCGAGTTTCAACTTGGTGCCGACGCCATCCGTGGTGGAGACGAGCACCGGGTCGGTGAACCCCGCGGCGCGCAGGTCGAACAGCGCGCCGAAGCCGCCCAGCCCGCCCATCACCCCCGCGCGCGTCGTCGCATGGGCGATCGGCTTGATCTGCTCCACCAAGGCGTCGCCAGCCGCAATGTCCACCCCGGCGTCGCGGTAGGTCGTCATGGCGGAAGGCCTCCAACGCTCGCGGAATGCTCTCGCCGCCCGAACCGGATCGGCTATGATCGGGGCATGACCGCGGCCGGACACAACCACAGCGAGGCAAGCGGCGCAAACCGCCGCGCGGCGGGCGGCGCATGAGCCAGGCCTCCGCCCGCATCCCGCCGCGCCTGCCGGACCCGCCGCCTCCGCCACTGCCGCCGCCGGAGCCGAGGCACGCCACCCGCGCGCAGCGGATGACGCTGCTGGCTGGCGTCGGGCTGGCGGCGCTGGTCGCCGTGCAGCTGTTCTCCTCCATCCTGCTGCCGTTCGTGGCCGCGGCGGGCATCGCCTACTTCCTGGACCCGGTCGCGTTGCGCATGACCCGGCTGGGCATGCGGCGCGGGCTGGCGGCGATGATCCTCGTGGTGGGCCTGGTCGCCACCGGGTTCGTGTTCGCGCTGCTGCTTTACCCATTGATCGTGGCGCAGATCGGCATCCTGGTGTCGCGCGTGCCGGCCTACGTGAACGATTTGCGGCTGTGGGCCGGGCAGGTGATCGTGCATCTGCAGGAGCGGCTGGGCCAGGAATACGTGGACGGCAAGCTGCGCGACCTGGTCAGCGGGCAGGCCGGCGCGATGCTCGGCTTCATCACGGGCGCGCTCAGCCGCATCGTGGGCGGCGGGTTTGCGTTGTTCAACGTGTTGTCGCTGCTGGTGGTGACGCCGGTCGTCGCGTTCTACCTGCTGCGCGACTGGCCCGGCGTGGTGCAGCGCGTGGATGGCTGGCTGCCGCGCCGCTACGCCGGGGTGCTGCGCGCGCAGGCGGCCGAGATGGACCGCATCCTGTCCGCCTGGCTGCGCGGGCAGGCGTTGTGCTGCGTGTTGCTGGCGTTGTTCTACGCGACCGCGCTGCAGCTCGTGGGGTTGGACCTGGGGCTGATCGTCGGCATCACCGCGGGCGTGCTGTCGTTCATCCCCTATGTCGGCTCCATCACCGGCGGCGTCACCTCGATCGGGCTCGCCTTGGCGCAGTTCCCGACCTGGGCGGGCGTGGCGGAGGTGGTGGCGGTGTTCGTCACCGGGCAGCTGCTGGAGGGCTACGTGATCTACCCGCGCTTCCTCGGCGACCGGGTGGAGCTGCACGCGGTGTGGGTGATCTTCGCGCTGTTCGCCGGCGGCGCCGTGTTCGGCTTCCTCGGCGTCCTGCTGGCGGTGCCGGTGGCGGCGATGATCGGCGTGCTGGCGCGGTTCTGGCTGCGGCGCTACCTGGCCAGCCCGCTCTACTCGGACCCGCCGCCCGGCCTGCCGTGACGGTCCGCCAACTGCCGCTGCCGTTCATTCACGAGGCAACGTACGACCCGGCGGATTTCCTGCCCGACGCGAGCAACGAGGCCGCCCTGGCCTGGCTCGACGCGCCCTGGCCGGGGCAGCGGCTCGCCGTGTGGGGCGAGCCCGGCTGCGGCAAGACGCATCTGCTGCACGTATGGGCGGCCCGAAGCGGCGCCACCCTGGTCCGCGCCTTGGACGATGCCGCCGCCGCGCGGTTGTCGCAGCAGGCGGGCGGCCTGGCCGTGGACGACGCCGACGCCGCGCCGGAGCAGCCGTTGCTGCACCTGCTGAATGCCGCGGCGGAGGCGGGCCGGCCGGTGCTGCTGGCTGCCCGCACCGCCCCGTCGCGCTGGCCGACCCGCTTGCCGGACCTCGCCAGCCGCCTGCGCGCCGTCGCGTCGGTGGAGCTGACGCCGCCGGGCGACGACCTGCTGCGCACCCTGTTCGCCAGCCTGCTCGCCGCCCGCCAGCTGGTGGCGCCGGAGCCGCTCCAGCGCTGGATGCTGCTTCGCCTGCCGCGCCACCCGGCGGCGTTGCGCGCGGCGGCCAGCCAACTCGACTACGCCACGATGGCCGCCGGGGGCCGCGTCACGCAGGCGATCGCGACCGAGGTGGTCGGCCGATGCGATGCTGACGCGGACCTGGCCGAGGTGACTTATGAACGACCCTACGGGTAGACTCGCATCATGATGAAGCCCTCTCTCGTCGAACTGGTCGCCGTGTCCACGCCCGAACCTGCGCATCGCACCGTGGCGGACATGGCGGACCGGTTCATCAACCGCGAACTGTCGTGGCTCGACTTCAACCACCGCGTGGTGGAGGAGGCGCAGAACCCGGCGCACCCGCTGCTGGAGCGGCTGCGGTTCGTGTCGATCTCGGCGTCCAACCTCGACGAGTTCTATTCCGTCCGCGTCGCCGGGCTGATGGGCCAGGCGAAGGCCGGGGTCGCCACGCTGTCGCCAGACGGCCGCACCCCGGCGCAGCAATTGGGGGAAATCCAGGTCCGCGCCGAGGCGCTGATGGCGATGCAGCAAACCGTCTGGCACGAGCTGCGCGGCCTATTGGAGGAGGCCGGGATCGTCGTGTGCGACCCGGCCCTTCTGCCCGAGGCCGACCGCGACTGGCTGGCCGCCTGGTTCATGGACAGGGTGTTCCCCATCCTGACGCCGCTCGCCATCGACCCGGCGCATCCGTTCCCGTTCATCCCCAACACCGGCCTGGTCATCGTGCTGAAGCTGCACCGCGACAGCGACAACGTGACGATGAACGGGCTCCTCCCGCTGCCCGCCCAGGTCGACCGCTTCATCCGGCTGCCCGCGACCGCGAACGGCCCGATCCGCTTCGTGCTGCTGGAGGACCTGATCGGGCTGAAACTGCAAAGCGTGTTCCCCGGCTTCCGCGTGCTGGGCCGCGGCATGTTCCGGCTGATCCGCGACACGGGGGTCGAGTTCGAGGAGGAGGCGGACGACCTGGTGCGGTCGTACGAGACGGCGCTGAAGCGGCGGCGGCGCGGCGTGCCGATCCATCTGACGGTCGACGCCGCCATGCCGCTAGAGCTGCGCACCCTGGTGGTGGACGAGCTGAGCGTGAACGAGGACGACATTCCCGGCGACGAGGTGCTGGTCCAGTCGGGGATCCTGGGCCCGGTCGACCTCAAGCAGCTGATCGTGGACGACCGCCCGGACCTGCTGTTCCCGCCCTACGCCCCGCGCTTCCCCGAGCGCATCCGCGACTTCGCCGGGGATTGCTTCGCCGCCATCCGGGCCAAGGACATCATCGTCCACCACCCGTTCGAGAGCTTCGACGTGGTGGTGCAGTTCCTGCGCCAGGCCGCCGCCGACCCGAACGTGGTCGCGGTGAAGCAGACGCTGTATCGCACCAGCCGCGACAGCCCGATCGTGAAGGCCCTCATAGAAGCGGCGGAGGCGGGCAAGTCCGTCACCGCGATGATCGAGCTGCGCGCCCGCTTCGACGAGGAGGCCAACATCCGCCTGGCGCGGTCCATGGAGGCCGCCGGCGTGCAGGTGGTCTACGGCTTCGTCGAGCTGAAGACCCACGCCAAGCTGAGCCTGGTGGTGCGTCGCGAAGGCGGCGGCATGCGGTCCTACGCGCACTTCGGCACGGGGAACTACCATCCGATCACCGCGCGCATCTACACCGACCTCAGCTTCTTCACCTGCGACCCGGACCTGGTGCGGGACAGCGCGCGGCTGTTCAACTACATGACCGGCTACGCCAGGCCCGAGCGGATGGACTCGCTGGCGTTCAGCCCGCTCACCATCCGTTCGCACCTGATGGCGTTGATGGACGCGGAAATCGCCAATGCGCGGGCGCGCAAGCCGGCGGCGATCTGGCTGAAGATGAACTCCCTGGTCGACGAGAAGCTGATCGACAAGCTGTACGAGTGCTCGGATGCGGGCGTGAAGGTGATGTGCATCGTGCGCGGCATCTGCTGCCTGCGCCCGGGCGTGCCGGGGATGAGCGAGAACATCCGGGTCAAGTCCATGGTGGGCCGGTTCCTGGAGCACAGCCGCATCTTCTGTTTCGGCAACGGGCACAAGCTGCCGTCGCGCCACGCGCTGGTGTTCATCAGCAGCGCGGACTGGATGGCGCGCAACATGGAGTGGCGGGTGGAGAGCATGGTGCCGATCCACAACCCGACGGTGCACGCGCAGGTGCTGGACCAGATCATGGTGGTGAACCTGAAGGACACGCTGCAATCGTGGGAGCTGGAGCCGAGCGGGCGTTGGCGGCGTGTGGCGCCCGGGCCGAAGCCGGTGTCGGCGCACGACTACTTCATGACGAACCCGTCGCTGTCCGGCCGCGGCTCGGCGCTGCACGGCCCGACCGTCGCAGTCGGCGGCCCGGCCCACCGCCGGCCCGACCGGGTGACGCAGGATTAAGCCAGTCCCGTCCGTGACCCTGCCGCGCTGCGCAGTCGTCGACCTCGGGTCCAACTCGGTTCGCCTCGTCGCGTACGAGGGCGCCGGGCGCAACCCGGTCGCCATCTTCAACGAGCGGGCGGTGTTGCGCCTCGGCCGCGGCCTGCAGACCACGGGGCGGCTGAACGGCGAGGGCGTGCTGGCGGCGCTGACCGTCATGCGCCGGTACCATGCTGTGGCGCGCGCCATGGGCGTGGACGCGATGGAGGTGCTCGCCACCGCGGCGGTGCGCGACGCCAGCAACGGCGCCGAGTTCGTCGACAGCCTGCGCAGCCGGATGCCGGGCGTGCCTATCCGCATCCTGTCCGGCGAGGAGGAGGCGGCGCTGTCCGCGGCGGGCGTGCTGAGCGGCATCCCGAACGCAAGCGGCATCCTGGCCGACATCGGCGGCGGGTCGCTCGAGGTGGTTCGGCTGGCGGACGGGCGCGCCGGGCAGGCGCAAACGCTGCCGCTCGGCGTGATCCGCCTGGCCGACCGCGCGGAGGGCGACCTGGTGCGCGCCCGAGCGCTGGCGGAGGCGGACCTGGCCAGCGTGCCGTGGTTGGCCCAGCACCCCGGTCGCGACCTGTACCTGGTGGGCGGCGCGTGGCGCGCGCTGGCCCGCATCCACATGCTGCAGACCGCTTACCCGCTGCCGATCGTGCACCACTACACGATCGGCCGCGCCGAGGCGCAGGACTTGGCGGGGGTGATCGCCGCCGCCCCTCGCCGCACGCTGGAACGGCTGCCCGGCGCCCCCCGCCGCCGGTTGGACGACCTGCCCTACGCCGCGGTCGTGCTGCGTCGGCTGTTGCGCGCAACGGCGGCGCGCCGCGTGGTGTTCAGCGCCAACGGCATCCGCGAGGGCTGGTACATGGCCCGCATCGCGCCGGAGGTGGCGGCGCAGGACCCGCTGCTGGCCGCCAGCCGCGAATTGGGCCTGCGCCACGGCCGCGATCACCTGATGCCTGCCGCGCTCGCGGCATGGACCGCGCCGCTGTTCCCGCGCGAGGATGCCGAGCAGGTCCGGCTGCGCGAGGCGGCCTGCCTGCTGTCCGACATCGGCAGCCACGACCATCCGGAGTTCCGCGCCGAGCAGTCGTTCTTGCGCGTGCTGCGCCAGCCCGGCGCCCCGCTGGACCACCACGCCCGCGCTTTCCTGGCGATGGCGGTGGCGGTCCGCTACGAGCTCGACCCGGCCAGCGCCGCGCTCGCCCCCGCCCGTCTGCTGCTGGACGTCGCGACCGCCGCGCGGGCGGAGGTGCTGGGCCACAGCCTGCGCCTCGCCTACACGCTGTCTGCCGGCACGCCGGGTTTGCTCGGCTGCACTGCCCTGAGCGTCGTGGGCGGGCGCCTCGTGCTGACGCTGGCGGCGGGCAGCGCGGCGCTCCTCGGCGATGGGATCGCACGGCGCATGGACCGTTTGGCGTTGGCTATGGGACTGGTGGGCGACGTGGTGTCTTCTCCCTCTCCATCCGGGAGAGGATCGGGGTGAGGGGAGCGCCCTATGCGAGCGTTCCTCGCGTGGGCTCCTTACCCAACCCTCTCCCAGAAGGAGAGGGCTCTTCAGATGTCAGGCGGCGGCGATCAGCTTGATCCGCTTGCCGGCCACGCCCAGCGCGACCTGCCCGCGCTTGAGCGCCAGCGCGTCCTCGCCGAACACGCGCAGCCGCCAGCCGCCCAGCGCCGGGATGTCGGGCAAGTCCTCCGTCGCCAGCCGGTCCACGTCATCCGACGAGGCGACGAGCTTGGGCGCCACGTCGTGCTCCTCGCACTTGGCGGCCAGCAGCACCTTCAGCAGCGACACCAGGGCCGGGGAGGGACGCGGGCCGTCGCGGCCGCGCGGCGCTTCGGGCAGCGCGTCCTCGGGCAGGGCGGCGGCGGCGGCGATCGCGGCCAGCAGCCCGGCGCCGCTGCGGCCCTCGGCGAATCCGCGGGTCACGCCGCGACAGCGGGCCAAGGCCTCGGCGGTCAGGGGCGCGGTGGCGGCCACTTCCAGCAGGCTCTCGTCACGCATCAGGCGCTGGCGGGGGATGTTCACGCGCTGCGCCTCGCGCTCGCGCCAGGCGGCGATGGCGCGCAACGTGCCGAGCAGGCGGCGGTTGGCGGTGCGGGGGCGCAGCCGCTCCCACATCGCCTCGGGGTCGGCGCGATAGGTTTCGGGCCGCGCCAGCACCTGCATCTCCTCCTCCACCCACTGGAAGCGGCCCTCCCGCTCTAGCCGCTCGCGCAGCCGGGCGTAGGCGGTGTGCAGGTGGGTGACGTCGGCGGCGGCGTAGGCGACCTGCGCGGGCGACAGCGGGCGCGCGGACCAGTCGCTGAAGCGGTGCGCCTTGTCGATCTGGCCGCCGGTGAGCGCGGCGACCAGCGCGTCGTAGCCCACCTGGTCGCCGAAGCCCGCCACCATGGCCCCCACTTGGGTGTCGAACAGCGGGGCGGGCACGGCGCCGAACAGCTCGAGGAAAATCTCCACGTCCTGCCGCGCGGCGTGGAACACCTTCAGCACAGCCGTGTCGCGCAGCAGCGCGCCGAGCGGCGCCAGGTCCAGCCCGGCCGCCATCGCATCGATCACCGCGTTCTCGTTGGCGCCGCCGAGCTGCACGACGCACAGCTCCGGGTAGTAGGTGCGCTCCCGCATGAACTCGGTGTCGATGGTGACGAACGGCTCGGTCCGAAGCCGCTCGCACAGGGCGGCGAGGGTCTCGGTGTCGTCGACGAGGGCGGGGTCTGGATACTCGGTGCGGCGCGGCATGGGACCCTTATCGACGGTATGCGGCCGCGCCGTCAAAAGACCGCGCTGCTCTGGCGGCATCGTATGACTGTCACAGCATACCGCGCATCCGCAGCATCCCGAGCGCCGCCAGGCTGACGGCATCCTGCAAGGTCCCGGCGCGGACCATGGCTTCGACCTCCGCCAGCTTCATGGTCCGACACACCATGCCGTGCTCGCTCGCTTCCCGCGCCACTGGTCCCGGCCGCAGCCCGGTGGCCAGGAACACGTGGCCGACCTGGTCGCAGTAACCCGGACCCTGGAACAGGCTGGCGACGTAGGTCATCGAGTCGGCCAGCAGGCCCGTCTCCTCCCGCAGCTCGGTTGCCGCCGTCGTCTCGGGCGTCATGCCGGCGGTGCGCTCGCAGGTTCCCATTGGCAGCTCCAGCAGTCGCCGCCCGATCGGGTAGCGGTACTGCTCGACCATGGTGATGCAGCCGTCCTGCCAGGGCACGACGATGGAAAAGTCCGGCCGCTGCACCACGCCGTACAGCCCCTCGGAGCCGTCCGCGCGGCGCACGGTGTCCTCGCGCACCGAAAGCCACGGGTTGGCATAGGCCACTCGGCTTGTGAGTGGAACGATTTCGGGCGTGTCGGAAACGGTCATGCAACGGACCTAAAGGGCGGGCGGGTGCTTGGCCAGACACGCTTCCGGGTTCGGCGACTGTCACATTAGCTTCACACGCCTGTCATGGACGCGTCTCTGGCGCCCGCCTAGGTTCCGCCGCGTTAGACAGGCGGCCGTTGGCAGCCGCGGTCCACGCAGGAGAAGCCAATTGAAACTGTCACGCATCGCGCTGACGGCCGTCATCGCCGGATTTTCGTTCGCAGCTTACGCACAGCAGGCGGGGGCCCAGCAGATCACCGGCGCCGGCGGGACGTTTCCCGCCCCGGTCTACGCCAAGTGGGGCGAGGCCGCGAAGGCCGCCATCGGGATCGAGCTGAACTACCAGGCGATCGGCTCGGGCGGCGGGCAGAACCAGATCACCAACCGCACGGTCGATTTCGGCGCCTCGGACGCGCCGATGGATGCGGCGAAGCTGAAATCGGCCAACCTGCTGCAGTTCCCGACCGTGATGGGCGCGGTGGTTCCCATCGTGAACCTGCCCGGCATCGCCGCAAACCAGCTCAAGCTGACCGGCGAGGTCATCGCCCAGATGTACCAGGGCACGATCACCAAGTGGAACGACCCCAAGATTGCCGCGCTGAACCCGGGCGTGACGCTGCCCAACGTCGCGGTGGCGCCGGTGTACCGCGCCGAGGCGTCCGGCACGTCGTACGTGTTCACCTCGTACCTGGCCGCATCCAGCGCGGACTGGAAATCGGCCATCGGCGCCGGCACGAGCGTCAGCTGGCCGGCGGGCGCGGGCGCCAAGGGCAATGACGGCGTGGCCGCCACCGTGGCGCACACCCGCGGCGGCCTGGGCTACGTCGAGAACGCCTACGCCACGCAGAACCACCTGACCACGACCCAGCTCCGCAACAAGTCCGGCGCCTTCGTCAAGCCGACGACGGAGAGCTTTCAGGCCGCCGCGTCAGCCGCCGACTTCGCGACAGCGCCGGACTTCGCGGTCAGCCTGATCGACCTGCCGGGCGCCGACACCTGGCCGATCGTGTCGCCGACCTTCATCCTGCTGCCGCAGGACCCGAAGGACCCGGCCAAGAGCGCCGCAGTATTGAAATTCTTCGACTGGTGCTTCAACAGTGGCGGCAAGATCGCCGTCGGCCTCGACTACATCCCCATGCCCACCTCCGTCGCCGACCTGGTGCGGGCCGCGTGGAAGAAGGACGTGATGGCCGCCGGCAAGCCCGTCTACAACTAATCGGACCATGCAACCCCTCGCCGCCACGCCGCAGACGCAACCACCCGCCGCGCCGGCCGAGCGGCGCGCGATGTCGACCGGCTCGACCGGGGACGCCGTCTTCGCCGGCCTGGCGACGGCGTCGGGCATCCTGGTGCTGCTGCTGCTAGGCGCCATCATCGTCATGCTGTTCGTCGGCGGACTGCCGGCGTTCCGCGCGTTCGGCTTCGACTTCCTGACCAGCACGGTCTGGAACCCGAATCCGGCGCACGAGCGCTACGGCGCGCTGATCCCGATCTACGGCACCGTGGTCAGCGCCATCCTCGCGATGCTGATCGCCGTGCCGCTGGCGTTCGGCATCGCCTTCTTCCTCACCGAAATCGCGCCGCAATGGCTGCGCCGCCCGGTCGGCACCGCGGTGGAGCTGCTGGCGGCGGTGCCGTCGATCATCTTCGGCATGTGGGGCTTCTTCGTCATCGTCCCGATCATGTCCGACTACGTGCAGCCATGGATCGGCGACACGTTCGGCGACGTTCCCGGAATCGGCCTGCTGTTCAGCGGCGCGCCGTACGGCACGGGGATCCTCACCGCCGCGCTGATCCTGGCGGTGATGATCATCCCGTTCATCACGGCGGTGATGCGCGACGTGTTCCTGACCGTGCCGCCGATGTTCAAGGAATCCGCCTACGGGATCGGCTGCACCACCTGGGAGGTGATGCGCTCCATCGTGCTGCCCTACACCAAGGCGTCGGTGGTGGGCGGCATCATGCTTGGCCTCGGCCGCGCGCTGGGGGAGACCATGGCCGTCACCTTCGTCATCGGCAACGCCAACCGGTTCTCGCCGTCCTTGTTCGCGCCGGGCAACACCATCGCCTCGCTGGTGGCGCTGCAGTTCGGCGAGGCGGGGACCGGCACGCTCAAGCTGTCGGCGCTGCTGGCGCTCGGCTTCATCCTGTTCGTAATCTCGTTCATCGTGCTCACCATCTCGCGCCTGCTGCTGCGCCCCGCGGTCGCCGCGAAATGAGCGCGACCGCGGTCCACGGCGCCATCCCCGGCCCGGTCCACGACCCGGCGGTTGCGACCCGCATGGCGCGCCGCCGCCGCATGTCCGACAGGGTTGCCGCCGGGCTGTGCATCGCGGCGACCGTCGTCGGGTTGCTGCTGCTCGCCTCCATCCTGCTCACGCTGCTGGTGCGCGGCCTGGGCGGCCTCTCGCTGGGCGTGCTCGTGCGCAACACCGCGCCGCACGGCTCGAACGGCGGGCTGGCCAACGCCATCGTCGGCAGCGTGCTGCAGACCGCGGCCGGCACGGTGATCGGAACGCCGATCGGGTTGATGGTCGGCACCTATCTGTCAGAATACGCGGGCGCGTCGGCGCTCGGCAACGCGGTGCGCTTCGTCTCCGACGTGCTGCTGTCGGCGCCGTCGATCCTGATCGGCCTGTTCGTCTACCAGATCTTCGTCCTCCACATCGGCGGCTACTCGGGGATCGCCGGCGCTGTGGCGCTGTCGCTGATTGTGATCCCCATCGTGGTGCGCACCACCGAGGACATGCTGCGGCTGATCCCGGTGGCGATGCGGGAGGCGGCGGTGGCGCTGGGCGCGCCGAAGTGGAAGGCGATCGTGCAGATCTGCTACCCGGCGGCGCGCGACGGCATCCTGACCGGCCTGCTGCTGGCGATCGCCCGCATTGCAGGAGAAACGGCGCCGCTGCTGTTCACCAGCCTTGGCAACCTCAACCCGACGGTGGACTTTGCGCGCCCCCTGACGATCGTGACCGCGTTCGGACAGGAGATGTCGAGCCTGCCGCTCACCATCTATGCGTACGCCGGGTCGTCGTACTCGGATGAGGTTCAGTTGGCCTGGGTCGCCGCCCTACTGATCACGTTCGGCGTGCTGGCGCTCAACGTCGTCGCGCGCGCCACCCTTGGAAGGCGGCGATAGGCTATGTGCATGAGGATAGCGGGAGCATGAGCACCACGACCGAGCAACGCGCGACAGGCGGCGTGCAGACCCGGCCGGCGACGGCGGTGAACCCGGCGCGGCTGTCGATCCGCAACCTCGACTTCTTCTACGGCGCCAACAGGGCGCTGAAGGGCATCACGCTCGACCTGCCGGCGCGCCAGGTGACCGGCATGATCGGCCCGTCGGGCTGCGGCAAGTCCACCCTGCTGCGGGTGCTGAACCGGATGTACGACCTGTATCCCAACCAGCGGGCCACCGGCGAGGTGCTGATGGACGGCGCCAACATGTTGGACGCCTCGGTCGACCTGAACACGCTGCGCAGCCGCATCGGCATGGTGTTCCAGAAGCCGACGCCGTTCCCGATGTCGATCTACGACAACATCGCGTTCGGCGTGAAGCTGCACGAGCGCATGAGCCGCGCGCAGATGGACGAGCGGGTCGAGTGGTCGCTGACCCGCGCGGCGCTGTGGCCGGAGGTGAAGGACCGGCTGACCTCGCCCGCGACCGGGCTGTCCGGCGGCCAGCAGCAGCGCCTGTGCATCGCCCGCACCATCGCGACGCGGCCCGAGGTGATCCTGCTGGACGAGCCGACCTCCGCGCTCGACCCGATCAGCACGCTGCGGGTCGAGGAGCTGATCGACGAGCTGAAGCGCGACTTCACCATCGCCATCGTCACCCACAACATGCAGCAGGCCGCGCGTTGCGCCGACCAGGTGGCGTTCTTCTACCTCGGCGAGTTGGTCGAGGTGGCGCCGGCCGTCCAGATGTTCACCGCGCCGAAGCAGAAGCGCACCCAGGAATACATAACCGGCCGGTTCGGCTGAGGAGCTCCGTCATGGCCGTTCAGCCAGAGCACATCGTCCGCGCCTATACGCAGGAGATCGCGGCCCTGCGCGACAAGCTGACGCAGATGGGCGGCCTGGTGGAGGCGCAAGTCGCGGCCGCCGCCGCCGCCGTGGTGCACCAGGACAGCGCCGCCGCCACCCAGGCGGTCGAGCAGGACCCGGCGGTCGACGCGCTGGAACGCGAGATCGAGGCGCAGGTCATCCGGATGCTCGCGTTGCGCCAGCCGATGGCGCAGGATCTGCGGCAGATCGTGGCGGCGCTGAAGATCACCGCCGCGCTCGAGCGTATCGGCGACTACGCCGCCAATGTCGCCAAGCGCTCGATCGTGCTTCAGCAGTACGCATTGCCGTTCAGCCTGTCCGGCATCGCGCACATGACGCGGCTGGTGCAGGAGAACCTCAAGCTGATCGTCGACGCAGTGGGCGAGAACGACGAGGTCAAAGCGCTGCAGGTCTGGCGCTCGGACCAGGCGGTGGACGACATCTACAACGCGATCTTCCGTGAACTGGTCACCTACATGATGGAGGACCCGCGCAACATCACGCCCTGCACGCACCTGCTGTTCATCGCCAAGAACCTCGAGCGCATCGGCGACCACGCGACCAACATCGCCGAGACGGTGCACTACACCGTCACCGGCGAGCAGCTCCCCGAAAGCCGGCCGAAGGGCGACACCTCCGCCTACGCGATCATCCGGCCGGGCGAATGATGGACATCGCGTCAAACCACGCCAAGCCGCTGGTGCTGGTGGTGGAGGATGAGGCCGCGTTGGCCACCATGCTGCGCTACAACCTCGAGAAGCAGGGATTCCGCGTCGACGAGGCCGGCGACGGGCAGGAAGCGCTGACCCGGATCGCCGAGGCCGAGCCCGACCTGGTGCTGCTGGACTGGATGCTGCCGGTGGTCTCCGGCATCGAGGTGTGCCGCCAGATCCGCCGCCGACCGGCCACGCGCGACCTGCCCGTCATCATGGTCACCGCGCGGACCGAGGACGGCGATGCGGTGCGTGGCCTGAACACGGGCGCCGACGACTACATCACCAAGCCGTTCAACATGGAGGCGCTGCTCGCCCGGATGCGCGCGCTGCTGCGCCGCTCGCGCGGCGTCCCGGCGAAGGGGCGGCTGCAGTTCCACGACATCGGCATGGACCTCGCCGCGCACCGCGTGCATCGCAACGCCCGGCCGATCCATCTGGGGCCGACCGAGTTCCGCTTGCTGGAGTTTTTCATGCAGCACCCGCGCCGGGTGTTCTCGCGGGAGGAGTTGCTGGACGCCGTCTGGGGGCCCGACATCCACGTCGAACCGCGCACCGTGGACGTCCACATCCGTCGCCTGCGCAAATCCATCAACGAGGCGGGCGAACTGGACGTGGTGCGCACCGTCCGCGCGGCAGGTTACGCTTTGGACACCGAGAGCATCTGAGCGACACTCCCAGCGTTGTGAGGTGCACCCGTCTATGGCCGCAGCCAAATGATAGGCGGTGCGGGAGATGGATCGATGGACCAACCAAGCGTTACCCGGCGAGGCGTGATCGGCGGCACTGCCGCCGGATTGGCGCTGCCCCGCATCACCGGCGCCGCGGCCCAGAGCGCGTCCCCGACGACGCCCGCGGCGGCTGCTGACCCTGGGACCATCGCCGTCACCTTGCTGGTCAACGGCAAGCGCATCGCGTTGACGATCGAGCCGCGCACCACCCTGCTGGACGCCTTGCGCGAGTATGCCGGGCTGACTGGGACCAAGAAGGGCTGCGCCCGCGGCTCGTGCGGCGCCTGCACGGTGCATGTCGACGGCCGCCGGGTCGTGTCGTGCCTGACCTTGGCGGCGCGGACCGAGGGGCGCGCTGTCACCACCATTGAAGGGCTGGCGAGCGGCGACGAGCTGCACCCGATGCAGGCCGCCTTCCTGCACCACGACGCCTACCAGTGCGGCTACTGCACGCCCGGCCAGATCATGTCGGCGGTGGCGCTGGTCCAGGAGGGGCATGCCGGCTCCGATGCCGAGATCCGCGAGCACATGAGCGGCAACATCTGTCGCTGCGGCGCCTACGCGAACATCGTCGACGCCATCCGCGACGCGTCCGGGAGGGCTTGAGCCATGCAGGCCTTCACCATCGCGCGGCCCCGGAGCCTGGACGACGCGCTCGCCGCGGGGCCGAAGGACGGCGCCAAGTATATCGCCGGCGGCACCGATGTGATGCAGCTCGGCTTGGACAACATCGAGTCGCCGCGCCAGCTGGTCGACTTGGACGGCGTGCTGCCGGCGACCGTCGCAGTGGCGGCGGACGGCACGCTGCGGCTGGGCGCCTTGGCCCGCATGGCGGACGTGGCGAACAACGCGGACGTTCGCGCCGGCTGGCCCGCGATCGGCGAGGCGCTGCTGCTGTCCGCCTCGCCGCAGGTGCGCAACATGGGAACCATGGGCGGCAACCTGCTGCAGCGCACCCGCTGCGGCTACTTCCGCGATATGGGCTTCGCCTGCAACAAGCGCGCCCCCGGCTCCGGCTGCCCGGCGATCCCGGGGGATAGCCGCGGCCTGGGCGTGGTGGGGGTGAGCGCCAGCTGCATCGCCACCCATCCGTCGGATATGCCGGTGGCGCTGCTCGCGATGGACGCCGGCGTCGAGTTGCTGGCGCCCAGCGGCGGCAAGCGCGTCGTGCCGCTGGCCGAGTTCTACCGGCTGCCCGGCGACACGCCGGAGATCGAGACCAACCTGCTGCCCGGAGAGCTGATCAACGCCATCCTGGTCCCCGCCAGCCCGTCCGCGAAGCGCTCGCGCTACGTGAAGGTGCGGGACCGGGCGTCGTTCGAGTTCGCCGTGGTGTCCGCCGCCGTGTCGCTGGACGTGCAGGGCGGGATGGTGCGGGAGGTGCGCATCGCGCTCGGCGGGGTGGCCCCGAAGCCGTGGCGGCTGCCGCAGGTGGAGGCGGCGCTGCACGGCAAGCCGGCGACGGCGGAGAACTTCCAGACAGCGGCGGACTTGGCCGGGCAGGGCGCGACGCCGACCAAGGACAACGCATTCAAAGTGAAGCTGATGCAGCGCACGGTGCTGCGCGGCCTGCAATTGGCTTCGGCGTAGGGAGGGTCGGCAGATGATCACAGGGCAGCCGATCGATCGCCGCGACGGGCGCGACAAGGTGACGGGGGCCGCGAAATACGCCGCCGAGTTCTCGGTGCCTGCCTGCGTGCATGCCGTGCTGGTGCAGAGCACGATTGCCGCCGGGCAGATTGCCGGGTTCGAGCTGGCGGCGGCGCAGGGAATGCCCGGCGTGCTCGCCATCATCACCCCGGACAACGCGCCGAAGCTGGCCAGCAAGGCGGACGCGCAGCAAGCCATCACGCAGCCGGCGCTGCAGGACCGCGACATCATCTACAACGGCCAGCACGTCGCGGTGGTGGTGGCGGACACGCTGGAGCGGGCGCAGGCCGCTGCAGCCGCGGTCAAGCCGCGCTATGCCGAGAGCGAGGCGCAGACCACGATGACCGGCGCGCTCGATCAGGCCTACGTCCCGAAGAACTTCCGCAACGGCCAGCGCCCGCCCGACAGCAGCCGCGGCGATATGGGCGCGTTCGACCAGGCCAGCCTGCGGTTCGACGCCGTCTACACCACGCCCGTCGAGCACCATAACCCGATGGAGCCGCACGCGACGATCGCGGCGTGGGACGGCGGCCGGCTAACAATATGGAGCTCGACGCAGGGCATCAGCGGCGCGCAGGCCACGCTGGCCGCCATGTTCGGCATCGAGAAGGCGAATGTGCGGGTGATCTGCCCGTTCGTGGGCGGCGGTTTCGGCAGCAAGGGCAACACCTGGCCGCCGGCGACTCTAGCGGCCATGGCGGCGAAGGTGGTGGACCGGCCGGTGAAGCTCGTGCTGTCGCGCCAGCAGATGTACACATCCAACGGCTTCCGCCCGATGACGGTGCAGAAGCTGCAGATCGGCGTCGGCGCGGACGGCAAGCTGCAGTCCATGCGCCATGACGGCATCAGCCAGATGTCGCAGCCGAAGCTGGGCGAGTTCGTGGAGCCGGTCGCGTTGGCCACCGAGATGCTCTACGCCTGCCCGAACGCGTCGATCAGCCATCGGCTGGTGGCGGTCAACCAGGGGCTGCCGACCTACATGCGGGCGCCGGGCGAGGCGCCGGGCATGTTCGCGCTGGAGTCCGCGATGGACGAGATCGCGGCCGAGCTGAAGATGGACCCGATCGCGTTCCGCCTGGCGAACTACGCCGAGACCGACCCGTCCGAGAAGCTGCCGTTTAGCAGCAAGCGGCTGCGCGAGTGCTACGCGCAAGGCGCCGCCGCCTTCGGCTGGGACCGCCGCACCCCCGCGCCGCGGTCCATGCGGGATGGCGACCACCTGGTGGGTCTCGGCATGGCGACGTCCACCTACCCGACCAACCGCAGCCGCGCCGAGGTGCTGGTGCGCCTGCTGGCGGATGGCGACGCCGTGCTGCAATCCGGCACGCAGGACCTCGGCACCGGGACGTACACGGTGATGGCGCAACTGGCGGCCGACGAGTTCGGCCTGCCGATCGAGCGGGTCCGCTTCGAGCTGGGCGACAGCCGCTTTCCATCTGCGCCCGTGTCCGGCGGGTCGCAGACCGTGGCCAGCGTCGGGCCCGCCGTGCTGGCCGCCTGCAAGCAGGCGCGCGACCATGCGGTGGCGATGGCGCTGTCGGATGCCGGCGACCGTTGGCCGGGCGCTGTCCCGGCGGATTTCCGGCTGGAGGGCGGCGCGGTGATCGGGCCGCAGGATCGCCGCATGACGTTGGGCGAGATGCTGGCGCGGCGGGGCGTGGAGTTCGTGGAGGTGCAGGCGGACTCGTCGCCTCCGCCGAAAGACAAGAAGACCCACTCGCTGCACGCGTTCGGCGCGCAGTTCGCCGAGGTGCGGGTGGACCCGCTGTTGGGCGAGATCCGACTCACCCGGCTGGTGGGGGTGTTCGACGGCGGCCGCGTGCTGAACGCCAAGACGGCGCATAGCCAGCTGATCGGCGGCATGACGTTCGGCGTCGGCATGGCGCTGCTGGAGGAGACGATGGTGGACGAGGCGACGGGCCGCATCGTCAACGCCAACATCTCCGAGTACCTGCTGCCGGTGAACGCCGACATCCCGGTGATCGACGCGCGTCTGCTGGACGGCGACGACCGCGAGGCGAACCCGGTCGGCGCGAAGGGATTGGGCGAGCTGCCGATGGTCGGCATGGCTGCGGCAATCGCGAATGCGGTGTATCATGCGACCGGCGTTCGGGTGCGCGACCTGCCGATCCGGCTGGAGGACCTCCTGGCCTGACTTCCTTCTCCCTCTCCCACTGGGAGAGGGGCGGGTGAGGGGCGCACGCGCCGGGTCTCTCCGTGGCTAGGCCCCTCAACCAACCCTCTTCAGAGGGAGAGGGCACTTAAGAAGAAGAGGCGCCCGCCGGGTTGCCTTGCGGGGCAAGCGGCGTAGGTTGCTCGCCAAACGCCATTCTGGGGAAATCCGAAATGTATTCAGACACGCAGCTGCTGATCGACGGCGCTTGGGGCCCGGCCCAGTCCGGCAAGACGCTCCCCGTGCTGAACCCGGCCACCGGCGAGCCGATCGGCACGGTCGCGCACGCCGAGATCCCCGACCTGGACCGCGCGCTCGCGGCCGCCGCCAAGGGGTTCGAAGTCTGGCGCAAGACTGCGGTGCTGGAGCGCTCCAAAATCCTGCGCAAAGCCGCCGACCTGCTGCGCGAGCGCCTCGACCACATCGCCACCATCATGGTGATGGAGCAGGGCAAGCCGCTCATCGAGGCGAAGGGCGAGACCGGGCTGGCGCCGGAGAACATCGAGTGGATGGCCGAGGAGGGCCGCCGCTCGTACGGCCGCGTCATCCCCGCGCGGCAGCCGGGCGTCTACCAGATGTCGCTGCGGGAGCCGGTGGGCGTCGTGGCGGCGTTCACCCCGTGGAACTTCCCGATCAACCAAGCGGTAAAGAAGATGGCCGCCGCGCTGGCCGCCGGCTGCGCGATGATCATCAAGGGACCAGAGGAGACCCCGGCCAGCGTCGCCGAGCTGGTCCGCGCCTTCGTCGACGCGGGCGTGCCGAACGGGGTGATCAACCTGGTCTACGGCATCCCGGCAGACATCAGCTCCTACCTCATCCCGCATCCGGTCATCCGCAAGATCAGCTTCACCGGGTCGACCGCGGTGGGCAAGCACCTGGCCGCGATGGCCGGGCAGCACATGAAGCGGGTGACGATGGAGCTGGGCGGGCATGCGCCGGCGATCATCTTCGACGACGCGAACCTCGAGGTGGCGACCAAGGTTCTCGCCGCCAACAAGTTCCGCAACGCCGGCCAGGTGTGCATCGCGCCGACCCGGTTCCTGGTGCAGGAGAAGGTGTACGACGAGTTCGTCAACCGCTTCACCCAGGCCGCCGAGGCGGTGCGCGTCGGCGACGGGCTGGAGAAGGGCACCACCATGGGCCCGTTGGCCAATGACCGCCGGGTGCAGGCGATGGAGGGCTTCATCGCCGACGCGATCCAGCATGGCGGCGAGGTCCGCACCGGCGGCGCGCGCATCGGCAACAAGGGCAACTTCTTTCAGCCGACGGTGATGACCGGCGTGCCGACCGAGGCCCGCGTGATGAACGAGGAGCCGTTCGGCCCGCTGGCGCTGATGATGCCGTTCCGCGACATGGAGGAGGCGGTTAGCGAGGCCAACCGGCTGGCCTACGGGCTGGCCGCCTACGCCTACACCAGCTCGTCTACGACGGCGACGAAGGTGGCGGCCTCGGTGGAGTCGGGGATGATGTCGATCAACCATCACGGCCTCGCGCTGCCCGAAACGCCGTTCGGCGGCGTTAAGGACAGCGGCTACGGCAGCGAAGGCGGCGTGGAAGGCTTGGAAGCGTATCTGTCGACGAAGTTCGTCACGCAAGCGGCGATCTAGCCGTCACCGTCATGCCAGGGCTTGACCCTGGCATCCACGGCGTCCCAGCGCCCCGGCGTGCACTGTTGCCGGGCTCTCGCCGGGCTATTCTGCTAACAGCGGCCGCGAATAACGATCGTCATCGCGAGCGGCCGCTTGGCGGCGTGGCGATCCAGGCGTCACGTACGGTGCTGGCGGCTGGATTGCTGCGTCGCAAGCGCTCCTCGCGATGACGATGTAGGCGCGGCGAGAGAGTCGGCGTTTACGGCGGCTGGCCCTGGCATAACGGGGTCGGGGTTACCTGTTCCCCAGGTCCCACCACAAACCAGCGAAGGCAGCGATGCCCTCGCGGGCGGGGGCGATCAGCAGGTGTTCGTCGGGACCGTGCTGCTTGCAGCCGTTGTAGCTGTGCGGGATCCAAACCAGCGGCACGCCGAGGTGGTCGATGAACACGTCGCCCGGCAGACCGCCGCCGCTGTTCGGGATCAGCTGCGGCGGACGGCCCAGCGTGCGCGCCAGACTAGCGGCGGCGCGCCGCACCCAGGGGTCCGCCGGGTCGGTGCGGCTGGCGGGCATGCGAATGCCGGCTTTGGCGATCGCAACCTCCGGGAACCCGGACGCGTCCAAATGCGCGCGCAGGGCAGGCTCGAAGGCAGCCGGATCACAGTCGACGGTGTAGCGCAGCTGGCAATGTGCGCTCGCGTTCGGCGCGACGGCGTTGACCGGGTTCTCCGGACGGCCGGACAGCATGGCCAGCACGATGAAGCTGGTCCAGCCGTAAATCTTCTCCGCAGCGGACAGGCCGGGCTCGCCCCAGCTGGGATCGATCGCCGCCGCCTCGCCCTCGGCTCGCAACTCAAGACCGGCTAGCGCGTCGCGGACCGAGTTCGGCATGCCATGCGGCGGCAGCCACCCCTTCACGAGAATGCGCCCATTGCGGTCCGCGATGCTGGACAGCGCGTGCGCCAGCACGATGGCCGGGTCGGTGGTCATGCCGCCCCAGTTGCCGGAATGGACGCCGCCCGCTCGCACATCCACCCGCAGGTCGAAGTGGAACGTGCCGCGGGTGCCGGTGGAGATGGTCGGCGTCGCGGAGTCCGCGCGCGGACCGTCCGAGGCGATCAGCACGTCCGCCGCCAGCGCCGACGCGTGCTCCGCCACGAAGGCGCGCAGGCCTTGGGACCCGCGTTCCTCCGCCGTTTCCAGCACCAGCTTGACGTTGAAGCCCAGCCGGCCCCCGCGCTCGGCCAGCACCGCCTCCAGCGCGTGCAGGTTGATGGCGTGCTGGCCCTTGTTGTCGGCGGCGCCGCGGCCGTACCAGCGCCCGTCCTCCTCCGTCAGCACCCAGGGGTCCAGCCCGGCGCGCCATTGGTCCGCCAGGCCGCGCACCGTGTCGCCGTGGCCGTAGGTGATGACCGTCGGGCCGTCCCCCTCGATCCGCTCGGCGAGCAGGATGGGGCCGAACCCGGCCAGCGGATTGGGATGGATCCGCACGGTGAAGCCCATGCGCTCGAGCCAGGGCTGGATCGAGCCCTCCAGGTAGGCGTGCAGGTCCGCCTCGTGCCCCGGGTCCTGCGAGGTCGACCGGATGGCGACCAGCTCGGCCAGGTGCGCCTTGAACGCGCCGCCGTCGAACATCGTCAGGGCCCGGGCGACGGCGCCCTCCCGCGAGCCGGCCATCACCGGGCGATCCCGTGGTACTCGGCGTTCGGCATCATATCGACGGCGTGCGCCACCCGGTTGGTGTAGTTGAAGAACGCGGCGGTCTCGGCGATGTCGAAGATGTCCTCGTCGGAGAAGCCCTCGTCGCGCAGGTCCTGCCGATCTTCCGCGGCGACCTCGTGCGGCGCCTCGGTCAGCAGCACGGCGAAGTCCAGCATGGCGCGCTGGCGCGAGGGCAGCGGCGCCACGCGGTAGTTGAACGCCATCATCTCGCCGAGCTGCGGGTCGCCGGACAGCTTGCGCACCGCGGCGCCGTGGGCGACCAGGCAGTAATAGCAGCGGTTGGCGGCGGACACGGCGACTGCGATCATTTCGCGCTCCAGCTTCGACAAGCCCGACGGCGCCAGCATCAGCTCGTCGTAGGCGCGGATGAAGGTGCGCAGCTTCTCGGGCCGCAGCAGCCAGGCGTGCAGCACGTTGGGCACGAAGCCGAGCTTATCGCGGCACTTGGCGAAGTACGGCTTGAGGTCGTCCGGCAACGCATCTTCGGAGGCTGGGCGCAGGGCTGTGACGTGGTCGGGCTGGGGCATCGGTCGGCTCCGCTCTTTGCCGGCGACGCTCCACCCGGACGCGTGTGAACGCAAGCGGCGCCGGCGGCGTATACGCCGCCATGGACAGCGACACGACCGAACCCCTGCTGCGCGCCATCGAAGCCGATGCCGACGGTCGCCTGCGTCTTGCGCCCCCGACCGGCGGGCGGGCGGTGCTGCCTGGGCTGCGTTTCGGCGCTGACAGCCTGCGCGCGATCGCGGCGGAGTCGGAACAGGTCCCGCCGTGGTGGCGGCAGGAGGGCGCCTGCCTGCGGGGCGCCGAGCTGGCCGGCGCCGAGATGCCGGACGCCGACTTCACCGGCGCGGACCTGACCGGGGCGGATGCCTCGCGAGTGATGCTGCGGTCGGGCCGGCTGCGGCAGGCCCGGCTGGATGGCGCCCAATTGGTCGGGGCCGACCTGTCCGGCGCCGACTTCACCGGGGTGCAGGCGAGCGAGGCGGACTTCACCGACGCGATGCTCGAGGACGCGCGATTCGAGGGCGCGGTGCTGCGGTTCGCCCGCTTCAACGGCGCGCTGCTGGACGGCGCGATGATGGACGGCGCGGACCTGTGGGCCGCCAAGCTGGACGGCGCCGAGGCAATGGATTGCAGCCTGCGCGGCGCGGTGCTGCACGAGGCGTCGCTGGTCGGCGCGGACTTGACGGGCGCGAACCTCGCAGAGGCGGAGCTGAAGAAGGCCGATCTGCGCGGCGCCAAGCTGGGCCGGGCGGACCTCCGCGGCGCCAACCTGGCCGGCGCCGACCTGCGCGACGCCGACCTGGCCGGCGCCAGCCTGCCGCGGGTGGACCTGACCAACTGCGCGCTCAACGGCGTCCGCCTGGCCGGCGCGTGGCTGGAGAACACGCGGATGACTGTCGAGCAACTCGGCGACGGTCTGGGAGAGGAGGCCGCCGGCGAGTTTGCCGCCGCACGGCGCGGCTACTTCGCGCTGGAGCGCAACTTTCGCGGCATTGGCGACCCGGAGGCGGCGCGCTGGAGCTACCTGCGGGCGCGCCGGATGGGCAAACGCTTCGCCTGGGGGACCGTGGAGGGCGCGGTGCGATTGCGGTCGTGGCGAACCCTGCCAGGCTGCCTCGCCAGGTGGTTCGGCGACGCCTTCGCGGAATGGCTGTGCGATTATGGCGAGAGCCTGTCGCGCGTGCTGCGCGCCTTCCTCGTCACAGTGCTGACCTTCGCCGCGTTCTACGCGCTGACCGGCAGCCTGGTGCGCACCGAGTCCAGTCCGGCCGGCGCTGTAGGCGAACCGTCGCGCAACCCGTTGCTGCTGCTTGGCTTCAGCTTCCTCAACATGTGCACGTCGGGCAGCCCGGACATCGGGCTCAAGCCGGCCACCCACCTGGTCTTTTTCATCTCCAGCCTGCAGTACGTGCTGGGTTTGGTGCTGATCGGGCTGTTCGGCTACGTGCTCGGCAACCGCATCCGGCGCTAGGACGAGGCGGCGACCTTGGGCCCTCGGATCACCCGGATGGAGCCCACAAGCACCACGATCAGCAGCGCCAACACGCCCAACTCGACCATCGAGGACTGGAACTGTTGCGCATCGCCGGTCCCGCTATGCCCGCCTTGCGAGAATTGCGAGGTCTCCAGCGTGATGACCAGGATGCGCCGGATGCAGGCGATAAGCCCGACGATCAGGAACGGCTCGCACACCAGCGTGCCGGACCGGATGGAGGCGTGCACGGTGTGCAGGATCTCGACCAACATGAGCACGAACAGCAGCCGGTCGATGATCTGGAAGATGACGTCCGTCCCGGACCAGTCCAGCAGGCCGTTCCACAGCAGCTTGGCCGACCCGGCTAGCGCCAGCAGCAGCGCCAACACCAGCATCAGGCCGATCACGGCGTAGACGATCTGTTCCGCGCGGTGGATCGCGTCCGCGCTCCATCGCATCGAGGTCGGGTGGTCAGCCGCCTCGTTGCTCGACTCCGGGTCGGCGAACTGTTCCGATTTCGTGTCCGGCCGGGCGGCCGTGTCGTTGACATCCACCTGCGCCACTCCCGTCGTGATCGTTGCCCGACCGTAGCCGGTGTGCAGGCGACGTCCAGAGCCCTGCCCACGCAGTGACCGGTTCAAGTGAGGTCGGTTGTCATGCCAGGGGTTGACCCTGGTATCCACGGGCCGCGATTGATGACGTGGCGCCTTGTTGGCCCGCTAGAACCCAATCTGGGATGCGAAGGTGTGGTTGGGATCCCGTGGATGCCAGGGTCAAGCCCTGGCATGACGGTGTTGCAGCTGGCGTTCGTGGCCCGGCTCTACGCCCATAGCACCTGGTCGACCCGGTCCGCACCACCCGCGATCATCGCTAATCGGTCGAAGCCGAGCGCGATCCCGCTGCCGGCGGGCATGCCGTGCTCCAGCGCCGCCAGCAGGTCCTCGTCCAGCCCCCACTCCGGACCATGCAACGCCTCCCGCCGCGCGCGGTCTGCGATGAAACGCGCGCGCTGCTCGGCCGGGTCGGTCAGCTCCTCGAAGGCGTTGGCCAGCTCCATGCCGCACACGAACAGCTCGAACCGCAGGGCGGCGCGGGGGTCCGCCGGGTCGCGCCGGGCAAGGGCGGCCTGGGCGGCGGGCCAATGCGTGAGGAACGTGGGGCAGGCGCGGCCGAGAAGCGGCTCCACCCGGTCCAGCAACAGGCGAAAGAACAGGTCCTCCCAACCCTCCCCTGCGCGCAGCCGCACGCCGGCCTGCGCGGCGAGCCCGGCCGGATCGTTCGCCGTGCCCAACACGTCGATGCCGGTGCGGTGGAAGGCGTCGGCCATGGTCAACCGCTCGAAAGCCGCTAGCGACGCCTCGATGCCGCGGCAGGCGACGACGGGGGGCAGCACGGCGCGCAGGAACGCCTCCACCTCGTCCATTAGGCCGGCCAGGGTGGCGCCGGGGCGATACCATTCCAGCATGGTGAACTCGGGCGCGTGGGTGTCGCTGCCCTCTTCGTTGCGCCACACCCGGGCCAGCTGGAAAATCGGGCCGGCGCCGGCCGCCAGCAGGCGCTTCATCGCGAATTCCGGGCTGGTGTGCAGCCACAGCGGCGTGCGCGCGCCGTCCGTGCCGATCCGCTCGGTGCGGAAAGGGCGCAGATGGACCTCCTCGCCGGGCACGGGGACGGCGTAGGGCGTTTCCACCTCCGTGTAGCCGCGCGCCTCGAAGAACGCGCGGGTGGCGCGGGTCAGCAGGACGCGGCGGCGCAGGAAGGGCAAGCGGGCGGTCAGGTGCTCCGGCCGCCAAGTCGGTTGCTGCATGGGGCCTCGGGGACTACACGCGCCATCATGCCGGACGGCCTGCCCCCTGCCCACACCCTGCGCGACGCCGCCGCCCTGGTCGCCGCCGGGCTGGCCGATCCCGTGGACCGCGCCCTGCTGGACCGGGTGAGCGAGCGCTACGCCGTGGCTGTCCCGCCCGCTTTGGCCGCGCTGATCCACCACCCGGACGACCCCATCGGCCGCCAGTTCCTGCCCCATCCGGACGAGCTGATCACCGCGCCGTGGGAGCGCGCCGACCCGATCGGCGACGACGCGCTGTCCCCCGTGCCCGGCATCGTGCACCGCTACGCCGACCGCGCGCTGCTCAAGCCCTTGTTGGTCTGCCCGGTCTACTGCCGCTTCTGCTTCCGCCGCGAGCATGTCGGCCCGGATGGCGGGCTGCTGAGCGACGTTCAACTGGACGCGGCGTTGGACTGGCTCCGCGCGCACCCGGCGATCGGCGAGGTGATCCTGACCGGCGGCGATCCGCTGCTGCTGTCGCCACGCCGCCTGGCCGCCATCCTGGCCGCGCTGGACGCCATCCCGCACGTACGCACGCTGCGCATCCACACCCGCGTGCCCGTGGCGGACCCGGCCCGGTTGCGCGCGCTGGCGCCCGTGCTGGACACGGAAAAGCCGCTCTGGCTGGTGGTGCACGCGAACCATGCGCGGGAGCTGACGCCCGACGCCGTCGCGGCCCTGCGCGCGGTGGGGCGCAACGGCGTGCCGCTGCTGGGCCAGTCGGTGCTGTTGCGGGGTGTGAACGACAGCGCCGAGGCGCTCGAGGCGCTGTTCCGCGCCATGCTTGCGGCCCGCATCAAGCCCTACTACCTGCACCAGCTCGACCCGGCGCCCGGCACGGCGCGGTTCCATGTGCCGGTCGCGGAAGGCCGCGCGCTGTTGGCGGCGTTGCGCGGCCGGGTGACGGGGCTGGCCTGGCCGACCTACGTGCTGGACATCCCGGGCGGCTACGGCAAGGCGCCGATCGGGCCCGACTATCTCGATGGCGATACGGTGCTTGACCCATCGGGGCGCCGGCACGCGCTTGCCGGGCCGGGTGCGAGCGGGTAAGCCTCCGCCCTCTCCAGCCGAACGAAATTCGAGACATAGCATGAAGCAGCAGGCCAACCTGATCCGCGCCGGCCAGGTGATCGAGCACGGTGGCCGCCGCTGGACCGTGCTCAAGCAGCAGATCATCACGCCCGGCAAGGGCGGCGCGTTCATCCAGGTCGAGATGCGGGACCTCAAGACCGGCAACAAGACGAACGAGCGCTGGCGCACCGCCGACACGGTGGAGCGGCTGGTGACCGACACCAAGGACTACACCTACAGCTACACGGACGGCGACAATCTGGTGCTGATGGACCCGGTGACGTTCGACCAGGCGATGATCCCGGCCGAGATCCTGGGCGCGCAGGTCGCGTTCCTGCAGGACAACATGAAGGTCGAGGTCGACACCGTGGAGGGCGACCCGGTCGGCATCCACCTGCCCGCCAGCGTGATCCTGACGGTGGAGGAAGCCGACCCGGTGGTGAAGGGGCAGACCGCCGCCAGCTCCTACAAGCCCGCCAAGCTGTCGAACGGCGTCAAGACGCTGGTGCCGCCGTTCATCGAGACCGGGGAGCGCATCGTGGTGAAGACCGAGGACGGCAGCTACGTGGAGCGGGCGAAGAATTGACGCGCCCTCACGCGCTTCCCCCTCTCCCACCTGCGGGAGGGGGCCGGGGTGAGGGGGCTTCGGCCTCGGTCCGAACCTAGATGGCCCTTCAACTCTCCCCCCACATGACGGTGATGCAGAACGCGGTGCAGAAGGCCGCCCGCCGCCTGGTGCGCGACTTCGCCGAGGTCGAGCAGCTGCAGGTCAGCATCAAGGGCCCCGGCGACTTCGTCAGCCAAGCCGACATCCGCGCCGAGCAGACCATCCGCACCGAATTGGAACGCGCCCGCCCCGGCTACGCCATGCTGCTGGAGGAGGGGGGCGCCGTCGGGTCCGCCAACTGGGCCTGGCGCTGGATCGTGGACCCGCTGGACGGCACCACCAATTACCTGCACGGCGTCCCGCACTGGTGCATCAGCGTGGCGCTGGAACGCCGCACCGAGACCGGGTCCGAGATCGTGTCCGGCTGCATCTACAACCCCGTCAACGACGAGATGTTCTGGGCCGAGAAGGGCGCCGGCGCCTTCCTGAACGAGCGCCGCCTGCGCGTGTCCGGGCGGCGCGAGCTGAAGGATGCGCTGTTCGCCACGGGGATCCCATTTGCGTCCGTGCCGGCCGGACGGCGGCTCGCCTTCGCCCGCACGCTGGCCACGCTGATGCCGGTGGTGGCCGGGGTGCGCCGTTTCGGCGCGGCGGCGCTGGACCTCGCCTGGGTCGCCGCCGGGCGCTACGACGGGTATTGGGAGCTGGGTCCCAAGCCGTGGGACGTGGCTGCGGGCGCGCTGATCGTGCGCGAGGCCGGCGGGTTCGTGACTGACGCCGCGGGCGGTGAGCTGCGGCTGGACCCGGACGGCGTGGACATTGTCGCAGCCAATCCGCATCTGCACGCGCGGCTGCTGGAGGTCGTGGCGGAGGGCGTGGCCGCCGGCGTCCGGGCCGCCTAGCGATAGCCGGAATGCAAGCGGGCCGGTATGCTGCCGCGGTGAGACTCGCGCCCCTCCTGTCCGTTCTGCTAGCCGCGCCCGCCTTCGCGCAGGTGAGCGTAAACCAGAGCGCGCTGGATCAGCTGCATCCTGCCGCGCCTTCCACCAGCCCAGCGCCGGCGCACCCTGCGACGCACTCGGCGACGACCAAACCCGCCGCGCACCCGAGCGCGACGACGCACCCGGCCCACCCGCCATCCCATCCTCCAACGGCGGCGGCCGCGGCGCATCCCACCCCAGCCGCGAAGCCGCCGCGGTTCTCGGCCCCGGCGCGGCCCGTGACGGTCGCTCCCGCGGCGCCTCCGGTCGCCGTGCTGCCTCCCCCGGTGCAGCCGACCGTCCGTCCGCCGCCACCTCCGCCGCCCGTCCCCGTGGTGAACGACGCCGCGGGCGAGGTCGCCAAGTTGCCAAATGGCGGCGTGCGCATCACCTTCGGCCCGGGAACGGCGGACCTCAACCCCGCCACCATGGGGGCAATCCAGGCGCTGGCCCGGTCGGTGCGGGATAGCCCGAACGCCGACCTGAACCTGTACGCATACGCGGCCGGCGTGCCGGACGATCCCTCCACACCTCGCCGCGTCTCGCTGTCGCGCGCGCTGGCCGTGCGCGCGGTGCTGATCAGCGAAGGGATCCTGTCCACCCGCATCTACCCGCGCGCGCTCGGCGCTCCGCCCGATGGCCCGCCGGACCGGCTCGACGTGACCAGCGGACCTTCCAGCGGGGCGCCTCCCGGAGCACCTGCCCAATGAGCCAGGCGTGACCCGCCCGGTCGCCTACCTAATTCGAATGCTGGCGTTCCTGTTGGCCGTGGCCGTGGTGGCCGCGCTGTTGTCCGGCGCCCTGGTGGTGGCGTTCGAGAGCAACCCGCTGCTCAACACGCTGATCTTCGTCGTGCTGGCGTTGGGCATCGGGTGGAACCTCTACCAGGTGATCCGGCTGACGCCGGAGGTGCGCTGGGCCGAGACGTTCCAGCAATCGCGCGCGCGCCTGGCCGGCCTGCCGCCGCCGGTGCTGCTGGCGCCGATGGCCTCGATGATGTCGCAACGCTCCGACAAAGGGGCCGACCGGTTCACGCTGTCGGCTCCCACGATGCGCTCGCTGCTTGACAGCCTGTCCAGCCGCCTGGACGAAAGCCGCGAGCTGTCGCGCTACATGACCGGCTTGCTGATCTTCCTGGGCCTGCTCGGCACGTTTTGGGGCCTGCTGCTGACCGTGTCGGCGGTGGCTGCGGTGATCAACGGCATGTCGGTCGGCTCCGGCGACATCAACGCGCTGTTCGACCAGTTGAAGGGCGGCCTGGCCAAGCCGCTGCAGGGGATGAGCACGGCGTTCTCCTCCTCGATGTTCGGCCTGTCCGGCGCGCTGGTGCTGGGCTTCCTCGACCTCACCGCCGGGCAGGCGCAGAACCGCTTCTTCAACGAGTTGGAGGAGTGGCTGGCCGGGCTGACCCGGCTGTCCTCCGGCGTGCTGGGCGGCGATGGCGACGCGTCGGTCCCGGTCTACGTGCAGGCGCTGCTGGAGCAGACGGCGGAGAACATGGAGAACCTGCAGCGCATCCTGGTGCGCGGCGAGGAGGGCCGGGTGCAGGCCAACCAGGCCGTCGCCGCGCTGGCCGACCGCATCGGGCAGCTGTCGGACAGCATGCGGGCCAACCAGCAGCTGATGCTGCGCCTGGCGGAAGCGCAGTCCGCGTTGGCCCCGGTGCTGCAGCGGCTGGGCGACCGCGGCGCCGACGAGGCGGTGCGTGGCCACCTGCGCAACATCGAGGCCGCGCTCGGCCGCTTGGCGGGCGAGTTGGAGCAGGGCCGGGCGCAGAGCACCGGCGAGTTGCGCAACGATCTGCGCGTGCTGACCCGCACCATCGCCGGCATGGCCGGCCGCCCGGCGTGAGGACGCCGCTTCTCCCTCTCCCTCTGGGAGAGGGGCGGGGTGAGGGGCCTCCGCGCCGAACGTTCACCGCGTGGGCCCCTCACCCAACCCTCGCCCAGAGGGAGAGGGCTTTCACGGCATGAGCCGCCGGCGGCGCGGCGGGGGCGGGGAGGCGCTGAACCCCTGGCCCGGCTATGTGGACGCGCTGTCCACGCTGCTGATGGTCATCATCTTCGTCCTGCTCGTCTTCGTCCTGGCGCAGGCGTTCCTGTCCGTCGCGCTGACCGGCAAGGACCGCGCGCTTGACCGGCTGAACCGGCAGATGGCCGAGTTGACCGATATGCTGTCGCTCGAGCGGGGCCACAGCGTGGCGTTGCAGACGGCGGTGGCCGGGCTGACCGGTGATCTGCACGCAGCCACCACGGCGCGCGATCAATTGAACGCCCAGGTCGGGACGCTGACGCAGCAGATGGCCGATGCCAACGCCCGCCGCGACGCGCTGCAGGCGGAGCGCACCCGGCTGACGGCCCAACTGGCCGACGCCGCAGCGCAGGCGCAGTCGAGCGCCACCCGCAACGCGCAACTACAGCAGCAACTGGCGCAGTCCGCGACCCGCACCGACGCGGCCGGGCAGGACGCCGCCGCAACCGCGGGCCAATTGGCGGAGGCGCGCCGGCAGTTGGCGGCGGCCAAGGCGGAGCTGGACCGCACCGTCGCCGCCGACCGCGCCACCGTGGAGGCCCGGCTGGCGGACCTTGCGAAGTTGTCCGACCAGGTTCGCGCGCTGACTGCGCTGCGCGACGAGTTGGAGACGCAGGCCCGCACCGCCGCCGCCAAGTCGCTGACCGACGCGCAGGCGCAGGCTGCGGTTGCCGCCCAGCTGTCGGACGAGCAGAAGCTGGCCGACTCGGCGCGCGCGCAGATCGCGTTGATGAACCGGCAGATGGCGGAGCTGCGCGCGCAGGTGGCCCAGGTTTCGGCCGCGCTGGACGTGCAGGCGACGGCCGACAAGGCGAAGGACGTGCAAATTGCCAACCTGGGCGCCCGGCTGAACAGCGCGCTCGCCTCCAAGGTGGAGGAGCTGCAGCGCTACCGCAGCGAGTTCTTCGGCCGGCTGCGCGAGGTGCTGGCCAACCGGCCCGGCGTGCAGATCGTCGGCGACCGCTTCGTGTTCCAGTCCGAGGTGCTGTTCCCGGTCGGCAGCGCCGACCTGACGGCTGCCGGACAGGACGGCATCCGCGCGCTGGCCGTCACCATCAAGCAAGTGGCTGCCGAGATCCCCGCCGACCTGCCGTGGATCTTGCGCGTGGATGGCCATGCGGACCGGCTGCCGGTGTCGCGCGGCCCGTTCGCGTCGAATTGGGAGTTGTCGTCCCAGCGCGCGATCAACGTCGTCAAGCTGCTGATCGCGGAAGGCGTGCCGGCGAACCATCTGGCCGCGACCGGGTTTGCGGACTTCCAACCGCTGGACGGGTCAGAGGGGGCGGACGCGAACGCGAAGAACCGCCGGATCGAGTTGCGGCTAACCGACCGGTAGGCGCCTGCTCAACGGCCAACGCAGCGGAATGAGCTGATCTGATCATTCCAATGGTCGCCGACGAAACCGTAGGAGCCGGGGCCGAGGCGCAGCACCTCACCCGCGTAGGCCGCATCCATGTAGAACTCCCACACGCCCGAGAGCACCTGGATGGACGAGATCTGGTCGTTCCAGTGCGGGCCGACGAAGTAGGAATCCTGCCTGGTCCGCCACTGCTCGCCTTGGAAGTTCGCGTCGAAGAACACGATGACCTCGCAACGCCGGCCGCCGTATTGCGCCTCAGCCGATCCAGGAAGCGTCGCGGGTAGAACCAGCGCACAGAGCGCCGCCAGCGGAAACCACCGTCGCAGAACCATCGGGCACACTCCAGCTTGCACCCAAAGTCATACCGGATCGGCAACGGCTTAGGCAAGCGCCCAAGCGGTCAGTGGCCGAGCGCCTGCACGATCTCCTCGGTCATTTTCTTGGCGTCGGCGAACAGCATCATGGTGTTGGGCCGGAAGAACAGCTCGTTCTCCACGCCCGCATAGCCGGACGCCATCGATCGCTTGATGAACAACACGGTTGCGGCCTTCTCGACCTCCAGGATCGGCATGCCGTAGATGGCGCTGGTCTTGTCGGTCTTGGCGGCGGGGTTGGTGACGTCGTTGGCGCCGATGACGTAGACCACGTCCGCGGTGGCGAAGTCGTTGTTGATCTCCTCCAGCTCGAACACGTCGTCATACGGCACGTTGGCCTCGGCCAGCAGCACGTTCATGTGGCCGGGCATGCGGCCCGCCACCGGGTGGATGGCGTATTTGACCGTAACGCCTTCCGCCTTCAGCAGGTCCGCCATCTCGCGCAGCGCGTGCTGCGCCTGGGCCACCGCCATGCCGTAGCCGGGCACGATGATGACCTTGGACGCGTTCTTCATGATGAACGCCGCGTCGTCCGCGTTGCCGGACTTGACCGGGCGCGCCTCGCCGCCGCCGCCCGCCGCCATTGCGGCGGCGCTGCCGGTGCCGAAGCCGCCCAGCAGCACGTTGAAGATCGAGCGGTTCATGCCCTTGCACATGATGTAGGACAGGATCGCACCCGACGCGCCCACCAGCGCGCCCGTGATGATCAGCGCTAGGTTCTGGATGGTGAAGCCGATGCCGCAGGCCGCCCAGCCGGAGTAGCTGTTCAGCATCGACACGACCACCGGCATGTCGGCCCCGCCGATCGGGATGATCAGCAGGAACCCCAGCGCCAGCGCCACCAACGCGATCAGCCAGAACACGAACTGGCTCGCCGTGGTGCAGAACACCACGATCAGCACCAGCAGCAGCACGCCCAGCGCCGCATTCAGCGGGTGCTGGTATTTGAAGGTGATCGGCGTCCCCTTCATCAGCGCCTGCAGCTTGGCGA
>CAXTBW010000026.1:0-46048 GCA_964242925.1 uncultured Acetobacteraceae bacterium | reverse complement strand
GTGCTGCAGTCGCTGCAGATCAAGCAGCAGCTGGGCACGCAGGCGCTGTCGATCGCCAACCAGGCTCCGCAGGCGCTGCTCAGCCTGTTCAAGTAGCCGTCGGCTGAGCGGGAGCGGCACGCGCGCCGCTCCCGCTTCCCTACCCCGCGCTGCAGGATGCCATATGTCCAATCTAGTTCTCGAATTGCGTCCGGGCGAGGTGATGATCGTGAACGGAGCGCCCATCCGCTTCCGCACGAAGTCCCGCCTGGAGCTGACGGCCCATGCACGGTTCCTGTTCGGGAAGCAGATCATGGAGCCGGACGATGCCGACAGTCCGGCGCGCCGCATCTACTTCGCGCTGCAATGCGCCTATATCGGCGTGGACGACGAACGCCCGCGCGGGCTGGCCGCAGCGCGGGAGCTGATCACCGCATTCAAGGATGCCACGTCGTCCGTGCTCGCGCGCGAAATCCTCGACCGCGCGATGGCCGCGGCAGACGCCGACGATTGCTACGGCGCGCTCAAGCTCGCGCGGCGCATCATCCGGCACGAAGACACGGTGCTCGGTCGCCCGAGCGGCCCCGCCGCCGCCGTGCAGATGCAAGCGGCCGAGTGAGGGACAGCGCGCCATGTCGAACGCAATGCGGGCCAGCCGCGCCTACCAGGCCTCGTCCGACAACCGCAGCCTGCGCTCGCAGGAGGCGGACGTGTTCCATCGCGCGAACGGTGCGCTGCGCTCGGCGCTGGCCGGCGACAACATCGACCGGGTGCGTGCGATCGCCGATAACCGGCGGCTGTGGCTGACGGTGCTGGGCCTGCTGGCGGACCCGGGCAACCAGCTGCCGATGCCGGTGCGCGCGTCCATCATCTCGGTCGGCCGCTCGGTGCAGCGGGAGATGGACCAGGCGTCGCCCGATTTCAGCTTTCTCATCGCGGTCAACGAGAACGTGGTGGCCGGGTTGGGGGCGTCGCGGTGACGCGATGAGCGGCTCTCTCGGCAGCATGGTCCTGTCGCTGTTCACCAGCAGCGACAGCAGCAGCTCGGCGGGCCTGCTCTCGGTGCTGTACCCCGCCGCGGGCAGCAGCGCCGCGTCCGGCGACCCGGTGGCGGCGCTGCAGAATGCCACGACCAATAGCGTGAAGGACATCGCGCAGACCGCCGCGCAGCCTGCCGTGGCGCGCGACCTCGCCACGTTCCGCGCCGCGGTGGCTGCCGCCACGAGCCCGGCGCAGCTGCTGCAGAACCCCACGGTGCTGAAGGTGCTGCTGACCGCAAACGGGCTGGGCGGGCAGGAGCAGTATCCGGCGCTGGCGCAGAAGGCGCTGCTGTCCGACACGACGCAAACCACTGCGCTGGCCAACACGCTCACCGACACCGCCTGGAAAGCGACCGCGTCGCTTTACGACTTCGCGAACCAAGGGTTGGCCGTGCTGCAGAAGCCGGGCGTAGTCGACACCCTCGCCAACGGCTACGCGGAGGTTATCTGGCGCAATTCGCTGGACCAGACCACTCCGGGCCTGTCGGAAGCGCTGTCGTTCCGGCAGTCGGCGTCCACCATCACCTCCGCCGTGCAGATCTTGGGGGACCCGACGCTGCGTACCGTGGTCACCACGGCGCTGAACATACCGGAGCAGATCGCCTACCAGGACCTCGGCGCGCAGGAGCAGGCGATCACCAATCGGGTCGACATCACCCGGTTCAAGGACCCGAAATTCGTGGACTCGTTCACCACGCAATACCTGCTCGCCGCGCAGGCCAACGCCGCCAGCAGCGGCACATCCACGACCAGCCTGGAAGCGCTGGCAGTGCAGGCGCGCGGCTTGGTGGTGTAGCCAAGCGGGCCGGCGCCGGGCCATGCTGCGGCGCATGGCCGACCCCGACACCATCCAGTGCGACGCCTGCCCGGTGCTCTGCCGCATCCGGCCCGGTTTGGCCGGCGCCTGCGATCGCTACGCCAACGCGGCCGGCCAGCTGGTCCGGGTCAATCCGCACGTGATCCTGTTGGACGGTCCGGTTGTCCCGTTCCTGCACCCTGCCGGCGCCGAGGACGGGGATGGCTGGGATGGGACGGTGATCGGCCAGCCGACCATAACCGCGATCGGCGCCGGCACCACCTACCCGGACCATAAACCAGCGCCGTTCATCGTCGGCAGCGTGGTGGACGGCGTCGACACCGTGACGATCGTGACTGAAGGCATATTTTCCTATTGCGGCGTGAAAGTTAAAATCGACACCGATCGACACCTGGGGGACGAGCGCGCCATCGTGCGCGCCGCGGGCGAGCCGGTCGGCCACGTCACCACGGGGGAATACGGCTCGCAGATGCTGTCGCTCGGCGGCGTGCACCACCTCACCGGCAGCGGCAAGCGGGCGGGGCGCGCCACGTGCGACGCGTTGCTGACGCTGTGCAACGGCGGCGCGGTGGCGCTTGCGGTCGAGGGCGGAGCCAGCGTCGTCGTGCAGGCCGGCGCAGCGCCCGTGATCGACGGCGTGCCCGAGGAGCGGATGCGGGTGGGCTGCGGCTCGGCCACGATCGGAATGTTCGCACGGCAATGGCGGGACCTGACGGACGAGGTGGTGGTGGTGGACGACCACATTACCGGCGTGTTGAGCGAGCACCAGGCCGGCAAGCAACTGGGAATGCCGCCGACCGGGTTGCGCATGGGCGGCCGCCGGTCCACGCCGGGCCGCTACTTCGAGGTGGCGCGGCCCGGCGGCGGCTGGGGCGGCACCGACATCGCGGACCCGCTGAGCATCCTGGGCCCGTTCGACGCCGCCGTTGCGCGGCCGGGGCTGCGCATGCTGATGGTCAGCACCACGGGCGAGCATGCCGGCTGGTTCGTGCTGGACGAGGCGTTGCGCCCGGTCGAGCGCGAGCCGCCGCCAGAAATCGTGGCGTCGATCATACGGGTGCGGGAGAACTGCGAACCGGCGCTTTGTTCCGTGCTGTTCATGGGCGGCGCCGGCGGCTCCCTGCGCGCCGGCGTCACCGACAACCCGGTGCGGCTGACGCAATCCGTGGCCCGGGCGATCACACGGGTGACCTGCGGCGGCGCGCCTGTCACGCTTTGGCCGGGCGGCGGCATCACCTTCATGGTGGACGTGACGCTGCTGCCCGGCGGCGCGTTCGGCAGCGTGCCGACCCCGGCGTTGGTGGCGCCCATCGAGTTCACACTGGCGCGCGACGACTATGCCGCGCTCGGCGGACATATGGCTGAGATCCGTCCGCTGGCTGAGGTGCTGGCCCGGCCGCATGTGGCGCTGCGCCGCCGCCCCGCCTGATGCGGCTGCAAGCGCGGATGCTGCCGGACCTGCGTCGGCTGCACTTAAGCGACGGCCCGATCGACCTAATTATTTGCGCAGAAGGCGCGGACGTAGGGCAGGCCTACAGCGCCGCAATCCGGCGCGCCGCCACGGTGCTGGACGAGCTGTGCGAGGAGCTGCCCCTGTTGCGCACCGATGCCGTGTCAGGCGCCGCTGCCCCCGTGGCCCGGCGCATGCAGGCGGCGATCGCGGCGCACGCGGCGGACGGCTTCATCACGCCGATGGCCGCCGTGGCAGGAGCGGTGGCGGACGCGGTGCTGGCCGCCATGCTTGTCGCCGGCGAGCTGCGCCGCGCCTGGGTGAACAATGGCGGCGATATCGCGCTGCACCTGACGCCTGGCGCCGGATTCTCGGCAGCGATGGTGGCCGACCCCGCGCGCGGCGCCGTGCACGGCCAGGTGCGCGTCCACGCTGCGGTCCCGGTGCGCGGGGTCGCCACCAGCGGCTGGCGTGGGCGCAGCCACTCGCTGGGGATCGCGGACGCCGTGACCGTCCTGGCCGCGACCGCCGCGCAGGCGGACGCGGCGGCCACGGTGGTGGCAAATGCAGTGGACCTGCCGGGCCACCCGGCGGTCCGGCGCGTGCCCGCCCGCGATCTCGCGCCGGACAGCGACCTCGGCGCCCGGCGCGTCACCCGCGGCGTCGGCCGGCTGACAGACGCGGAGGTGATGCGCGCACTTGGTCGCGGGCAGGTGATTGCGGAGCGTTTGCTCGCCCGCGGGCTGCTGCACGGGGCCGCGCTGCACCTGGCCGGGCAGACGCGCCTGGTGGGCTGCGCCAGGGTTGCCGCGAGTTCACACGCCTTGCCGCGCCGCCCGTGGTCCGATGCCCGCGCGATGGAGGGCTGAGCGATGCGCGGGCGGGCTATGATGATGGCCCCGACTGGGCTGCTCGTCATGTCCAGCCGCCGACGCGTTGCTGACCGAGCTGTCGGACGGCTCGCCCAATATCCTGCTGCTCGCGTTCCACGTCGCCCATTGGGACCAGTCCGGCTGGCTCGGCCTGTTCGCGCTGCCCGACGCACGTCGCGGCAGCGGCATTGCGGCGTGCGGGGTAATCGGGTTGGACCGCGCAGACGTGCAGCAGGCCCTGACGGCGGCTAGCCCGGTGACGCAGCGGGTGCGGCGTGTCGGCGGCGAGGCAGTGGTGGACGCGGCGGCTGGCGGCGCCGCCGGATCGGCGCTTTTGCAGGCGGCGGGTGGCGTGATCATCGGGGCCGCGCGCGCGGGTTGATGGCCGGAGGACGCTGAAGCTGCTCCGCGGCGATCAGGCTGGCCGGGTCCGCGCCCACTCGGCTGTTCTCGTCGCCAGCCACCGCGCGGACCAGCACGAAGTCGTACGGAATGGAGCGCAGGCTGGGATACGGCGAGCCTGGCGCGCCCGGCTGCGGGTCGATGATCAGCGAGTTCGACACGCCAAAAACGGTGTCGGAGTCGATGTGCTGGTCGTAGCCGTAGTAGAGCGACGTCGCCAACTCGCGGTAGCCCGGCGCTCCGATCAGAAAGTGGGTGTGCGCCGGACGGCAGCCGTGGCGATTTTGCGCGCGGATCATCTCGCCGACCGGACCGTCGGTTGGAATGGTGTAGCCGAATGGCAAGGTGGCGCGGAACCAATAGCGGCCCGCCTCGTCGGCGCGGAACTGGGCGCGCCAGTCCATGGCGCCTGGGTCGTGCGCCTGAAGGTCGTAAGCGCCGTCCGGATCCGTTTGCCACACCTCCACGCTGGCCCGGGGAACCGGTGCGCCTTGCTCGTCCAGCACCCGGCCGAACAGGCAGATCTCCTCGGTGGCGGGCTCGCGGGCGATCTGGTCGCCCAGAGCCATCATCGGCGATTGTTCACGGTAGAACGGGCCGAGCAGGCTGCTTTCGGTGCCGACCGTATCGGCCCGGCCGTCATGCAGGATGTTGACCATGCGCGACAGTCCGAGAGTGTCGGACAGGAGGATAAATTCCTGCCGGTACGGCGTGCAAGCCTTTCCCACCTCGGTCAGGAACTTGATGCCAAACAGCCACTCGTCCGGTCGCAGCGATACATCGCGGGCGAACGCGTGGAGATGCTTGACGGCCGCCGCCATGATCTCCCGCAGGCGCGGGTCGGGCGTTCCCGCCATCTGCGCAAACACCGCTTCGGTGAGCGTCGTTTCGTTCAGGTCGTCCATCATCCGATCTTCCATTTGTCAGAATCCGTTTCATCGCGATGATCTATCAAACGTGCGGCACGGGCCACCATCCTAGGCCGACGCGGCGGCTCGGGCGTTGCAAGCTGGTGAACCATCAACAGAGTGGGAGGAGCGACCGATGACAGCATTCCATGGCAAGCCCCCCGGCGGCGGTGCCGGCGAGATGTCGCGCCAGACCGAGCGGCTGCGGCCCGCCATCGCGTTGAGCCCGGCACAGGTTGCCGAAGCGCGACGCCTCCGCCGGCTAGGGGCCGAACCGGAGCAGATCGCGGTCGCCTTGAGCGTGGCCACCGAGGAGGTGGAGAAGGCTCTGGTGCAGATGCGGTCGCCGCGGCCGGAAACTACGCGCGGCACCCTCAACGTCACGCTGGCCGCGCACCGGATGTTTCTGCAGGAACGGATCGGTGACGAGCCGCTGTGGAAAACGGTCGATAGGGTCGTCGACGAGTTGCTGCAGCTCCGGGCCGAGAAAGTCGCATCGACCGCCCGCACCGAGCGGCGAGCGACCAAGCCGCACGCCGTCCAGCTGCCGCTGCTCTGATCACCTTGCCGCTGTGAGCCACTGGCCAATCTGACAGGCGGCATCGCCCTGCTTAATAGCAGGACGATGCAGGCGCCGATCAATCCGCGGGACGCAGCGCCAACGTCACGCATCCGCCCCACTCGGCTCGTGGATAGGGCGCCGGTTGAACTGGGCGCGGTACTCGGCCGAATGCTCGTACGGCGCCTTGCGCGCGCGATTGATGTTGCCCAGCGGGCGGTGCGCCGCTAGGCCGATCCATGGCGAGAAATGCATCTCCTCGTTCACCCTCTGCACCTGCGCGGCGTCCCAGCTATCTTGTCGGCCGGCCTGGATGGTGGCGACGGTCTGAAACGGGCTGTCTGCCTCTTTCCACTCGACAGTGTGGTCCTCGACCGGCTGCTTCTCCAGATCGCGGCACAGCTGCACCCGCAACTCCCATACGCCGTCGATCGTCTGCACCTCCCTTTGCACGTCTTGCCGGATCGCGTCTGGCCGATCCGTGGCGTCGATCTCCTTCTTGGTCAGCGCCGAGGATACCGGGACGATTGCAAACTTGGCGATGTAGTCGCCGTAGCGGAACGGAGTGACGCTGTAGTAGGTCTCGCCTAATGGACCGACACTCGGCTGCCCGCCGAGAGACTGAAGTTTCGGGCTCCCTATCCCCACCGTTCGCAGCGCGCCGCTGACCCCGCGCAACACGGTCACGCCGCAGGCTGATCGCGTCCGGCAGGATATCGCCGGCATTGGTGGAGAGCCGCATGAACATCTGGTGCTTGCCCGGTGCGGCGAACATCCCCTGCGCCAGTTCCGGCGGCAGCCCGGTTCGACCGGCAGCGTGCCCTGCAGGATGCCGTGCGCCTTGGCGTGCACCGCTCTTGCTGCGTGGCCGTGATCATTCGCGGTCGTCTCGAGGATCTTGTCGAAGGTCGCGTTCAGCGCCTCTATGGTCCCTTCCTCATCGTCTTGCCTTGTTTAAAGCGGACGGGTGGGGCTACGGCCATAGTCAGCTGCCTTGTTCACCAATAAAAGGGAGTCTAGCCGCTGCCGGTTGCACGGCAAGCAACCTGCCTTGCGTTCAATCCCGCATGAGCTGTCCCGTCATGCCGAATGGGAGTTACGCTGCGGCTCGGGCGGTGTCCGCCTCCTCCACCTTTCGGGCAGCCTCGACGCATGAGGTCACCGACTGCCCGAGCGAGCTGGTGAAGTAGTCGGCGCCGATGGCAGTCTGCGTCGCCTTGTCGGACAGCGCGCTGTCCGCGGTTGGCCACAGGCCCACCAGGATCGGGGTGCCTTTCGCCAGGCGCTGGCGCAGGCGCTGGATCAAGTAGCGCAGATGCGCCGGGCTGCCGCTTATGTCGAGGTAGGAGATGCACGCCATTGCCGCCCCGCTCACGTCGAGGTTGTTGATGCCTTCGCGGGAAACCTCGCCGTAGCCGACCAGCCGACTGCCCATCCCGTGCTTGCCGAGCAGTTGCGCGAGCATGGCCGACGCCGCCTCGTCCAGTGGGCCCCGCCCGGCGATGCACAGCACCTTGGACGGCGCCCGCCACGACGCGGGCAGTTCGCCTTCCGGAACGCTCTCCGGGTCCGGATTGTGCGGCAGGTCTCGCTCGCTGTCCGGCAGGCCGGCGACGCCATCGTCCGACTTGGATTCCGGCGGCTGCTTGTCGTCGTAATCGTCCAACCCCTCCACGAGCGCCTTGACCGTGGACTTGATGCGGTCGAGTTGCTCGTGGTTCAGCGCGCCGCGTTGCGCGTCGTTCGCCGCGAGTTGCAAACCCTTGAGCGCCACCTCGTCGTAGTAGGTGGAGAGCGAGCACCCCTTCAGCAGCAGGTCCGCATGGTCCTCCGTTTCATCGGCGTCGCCGGCCAGGATGCGCTGGTAAAAGCTCTCGACCGGGGTCAGCGCCGCGCGGTCGCCAAGCATGACGTCGAGGAACTCCAGGCGCTTGATGTGCCGCCCCATGACGACGAGGCAGAGCGTGAGCGGCGTGGAGAGGATCAGGCCGATCGGCCCCCAGATCCACGACCAGAAGATCGCGGCGACCACCACGGAGAACGGCGACAGCCCCGTGCTGTGGCCATAGACCATCGGTTCGATCACCTGCCCGGTCACGCCCTCGACCACGACGTAGAGCACCGCCGTCCAAATCACCATGGACCAGCCGGGCTCGACCGCCGCGGCCAGACCGAGCGGCAGCACCGCGGCAATGAACGAGCCAACGTAAGGAACGAACCGCAACAGGGCGGACAGAATGCCCCACAGCACGGGGTTGGGCACGCCGATGAAGAATAGGCCGGTCCCGATGATCACGCCGAAGCCGGAGTTGATGCTGAGCTGGGTGACGAAATACTTGCTCAGTCGGCGGCCGCCGTCATCGATGGCCAGCGTGGTTCGATGCATGTCGTCCGAGCCGAGCAGCCTGATCAGCCGATCGCGCAGGTCCTCGCGCTGCAACAGGGCGAAGATCGCCACCACGAAGACGATGCCGAGCGTGGCCAAGGGGGAGAGCACGGGGGACAGGTAGCGATAAGCCAGCTCCAAGGGCGACGAGCCGGACGTGGTCGCTGGCGCCGCTGGGGCAGGCTGCGCCTGGGGCTGCCCCGGATGATCCTGCCGCTGCGGGGGTGGCGCGTTGGGTGCGATGACGTTCTGCGCGCCAACCTTGTCGGCCAGTTGCGAGAGCCGGCCTACGGTGTAACGCCGAACCGTCGACACCTTCTGCTCGACCGTGGCGGCATATTGCGGGATATCCGCCGCAAGATCCGCAACCTGAGTGCCGATTACGCCGCCAATCGCCAGCACGACGCCCAAGGCGAGCACCACGCCCAGCAATACGGACGGCACCCGGCCCAGGTGCAACCGGCGCAGCAACTCGACGAGCGGCGCCAAGATGAACGCCAACAACAAGGCGAGCGTGACCGGGACCAGCACCTCCTTGCCGAAGTACAGCGTTGCCACGATCATGACGAACAATGTCATGATCCGGGATGCGTCCGGGGCGGGAGCCTGGGCCACCGGCGTCGGCGGCGGGACAGATTGCGGTCGGCTCTCTGGCATGTGGGTCCTAATCAGGCTGATCCATTGAGGCAGGTGGGCGCCCGGCGACGCCGGGCGCCCCTCTCTTCAGCGCAGGGCCCGGCTGCGGCCCGTGACCGCGTGATAGACGAACAGCACGACGATCGCGCCGACGACAGCAACGACCATGCTATAGATATTAAGGCCGGTGACAGGCGCCGCCCCGAAGAGGGTGAACAGGTACCCGCCGACAACCGCGCCGATGATGCCGAGCACGATGTCGATCACAAGGCCCTCTCCGGTCTTGTTGACGATCTTGCTCGCGATGAACCCGGCGATAAGGCCGAGGATGAGCCAACCAATAATGGACATAGGCGATCTCCCTGGTGGCGACCGCCCGGCGGTCTTGCCGGGCGGTCGATCTAGCTACGTGTCCGTATGCTCAAACCTTCGGCGCGCGCGGGTTCAAGGTGGTCCCGTTGGTCATCGTGCCGGGAACCTGCTCGATCTCGACCTCCTCCTTGCGAACGGTGTCGCGAACGGTCTCGACCCGCTCGGTGGCCTCCTTGCGCAGGCCAACCTCCTCGTAGACGCGGGCCGTCTTGGACACGACGGCCTCTTCGCCGGTCTCCGTCATCTCGATAGTCTTCTCGGAGAAGCTGTCGGTGACGGGCCGTCCATCGGTTACCGGGCGACGCTCGAGCATGACCTTCTCGCTGTGCAGCGAGACGCTCTGTTCGACCGGCGTCTCGACCACGAAGCGACGAATGCGGGTGCCGCCGCGGTTCACCACGCGCTTGCCGATCGCCAGGCTTTCCTCGGAGAGCTGGAGCGTCTCGTCGCCGGTGGCGAGGCCGGTCATCGCCGCAGGCCGGGCCGCCGGCATCGGGGCGGCAATCGGCTCGCTCGTGGTCGCGGCCGTCTGCGTCAGGCCGTAGCCGGTCGCACGCTCATCGATGTCGATGGGGTGATGACTCTCCAGGATTTCCGTCACCTGCATGATATGGGCTTCGGGCGCCTTCACGGTGACGACGGTCGAGCCGCTCTCGAGGCTGCGGTCGTAGACGGCCGTATCGTGGTCCGGCTCGCCGCCGAACAGGCTGGCCCAAAAGCCTTCCTCGCGCACCGGAGCAGGCCTTGCCGTTCCCATGGAAGTGGCGGCCTCGCTGGCGTGCATGCTGATCGCGGCATCCGGCACCCCGGCGCTCTTGAGGGCTGCAGCGGCAGCCTCGGCGTGGGCGGCGGTGTCGTAGACAGCAACGATGGTCTCGTCAGTCATGATCGTATCTTTCGTGATGATTGCTGTTGGCAACGTCCTAAGGCGATCGCCCTACTTGCTGGCGACGTCGCGAGCCGTGTCCTTGACGCCGCCGACGGCGTTCTGCGCCTTGCCGGCCACCTTGTCGGCCTTGCCCTCGGCCTGCAGCTTAGTGTCGCCCGTCACTTTGCCGATGGCCTCCTTCACGGAGCCGGTGACCTTCTTGCCGATGCCGTCGACGCGATCCTTGTCCATAGCGCTCGCTCCACTTTGCCAGGCCGGGATGGCCTGGTGTGTGAACGCGCATACGGCACAAGGTTACCGACTGGAATAGCCAATAAATTTAGTAACTTACGCCCGATCGGATCGTCGTTTAACACTAAACGGGTCGTCGGTTTAGACTAAGACGTTTTTCGCTGTTTCGATTTTGCAGGCGTTGTCCGCGGCTTGGCCGCCGCCCCCAAACCACGTTCGCGCGCCCAAACGATAACGGCGCTTCGTTTCCGGATGCCTAGCCTGCTGTAGATCGCGGTGATGTGATTGCGCACCGTGTTCCGCGTGATGCCGAGCCTGACTGCGATCTCGTCATCAGACAATCCCTGCGCAACGAGCGACAGCACGTCGCGCAGACGTTCGGGCAAGGCGGATATCTCGGGCGACTTGCCGCTCGGCCGTCCGGCTCCCGTGATGGCGGCCATTTTCTCGACGATCTTCTGGCCTAGCCACGAGGTGTCGCGCATCACGGAGTCCACGGCCGCCAGCAACTCGGTCTCCGTCTGTTTGCGCTCGGTGATGTCCACCATGAGGCTCAGGACGCATGGCACACCGTGGATCTCGACCGTCTCCGCGGACATCAGGAAATCACCGAGGGCGCCGTCCTTGGCCCGCAACTGCACATCCACGCCGCGCAAATGGCCATGCTGCCTGAGTTGACGCTCGAACTCCTCGCGTTTCTCTCCCGTGCTCCAGCGCTCGAGTTCCGCCTCGGCGCGGCCTACGACCTCCTCGCGGCGCCAGCCCGTGGCCTCGGTGAAGGCCGTGTTCACATCCAGGATGCGAAGCCCATCCAATGCCAGGATCGCCATCGGCCCGGGCGCCATGTGGAACGCCTTGGAGAACCGCTCCTCGCTGTGCTTCAGCGCGTGCTGCGCCAATTGGCGGGGATGCAGGTCGGCAAAGGTGAACAGCATGCAGTCCTCGTCGCCGATCTCGATCGGTTGGCCGCCGAGCAGCACGGTCCGCTCCTGCCCACCCGGCAACGCCAGGCAGCCCTCCATTTGCGGGATGGTCTCGTGGGCGTGCAGGCGCTTGACCGCCAGGTCGCGCCGGTCCACCTGGCGGAGCACGTCGAACTCGACCATGGAGCGTCCTACGAGGTCTTCGCGCTCCATCCCCGTCAGTTCGATGAAACCGGAGTTCACCCTCACGTAGCGCATGTCCGACAGCCGCAGGATGAGGGCGGGCGCTGGGTTCGCGTTGAACGCCCGCTCGAAGCGCTGCTCCGCATTGAACCGGTCGGTCTCGTCATTGATGATCAGGACCAGGCAATCCGGCTGGCCTCGCGTGTCGGTCAGCACCAACGTCCGGATCTGGTGCACCCAGTGCTTGTCGCTGCCGGGCCGAGTGACCTCCACGATTGCCTCGCTGAACGCCTCGCCCCCCAGGAGGCGCTGCATCGGGTCGTCCCCCGGCGGCATCTTATGATTGTTGCGGTCGGTGAGCGCGAACCGCTTGCGGAATTCGGAGACCGTCTTCCCGAGTTCCGACAGCTTTTTGACGCCGTGCAGTTCGAGCGCCTTGTCGTTGGCCCAGGCGATCGTCTGGTCAGGGTCGATCAACACCACGCCCTCGGTTAGGCCGGCGATGATCTGCTGGAGCTGGGTTCTGTCAGCCTTTGGCGGCGGGATATCGTCGGTCATGCCGGGGCCTTGTCCCGGGAGGCCCGTGCCCAGCGATCCTGGACACGGGTTCCACAGTCTTAGCTCTCGATGCCGGTTACGACGCCGCCTTGGCGTGCTTGGCGGCCAGCTTCGCGAGCTTTTCGGCCATTTGGCTGGTCACCTCATCGGCGCCGTAGATTTCGGACACGATGCCCTTCAACTTGGTCGCGTGGTCCTTCATCCCAAGCGCATTCGCCAGGGCGGCGGCCGAGCCGAACCCGGTGATGCCGTAGTGGCACATGCGCTGGTACTGCCCGACGATGACGATATCCTTCAGCTCGCCGTCCTCGGGCGCCTCTTTGACACCGTGCTTCAGCGCCTCCTTGCAAAGGCCTTCCATGCCCTTGCAATGCTCCTTCTCGACCTCTTCCCCGGCCTCCTGCAGCAGGCTCTTGAGCGTCTCGTTGTGCTTGCTGATGCCGGTGAGAGACTCCGAGAAGTGCTGCTTCAGCTTCGGGTCGTGCACGCCCTCGTTCAGGGTGCTCAGCGCCTTGACCATCTGGTCGTTGGCGGACCAGAGGTCCTTGATCTCGTCCGTGTAGACTTCTTTAAGGCTGGTCGGCGTCGACATCCTCGTCTCCCAAGTTGCGTGAACCTCCACAACGCAGGCGGGCGTGAAAGGTGCCCCTTGGTTCAGCTTTCGGAGACCAGTCCGCTCGGCAGACGTCCGGAGCGCCCGAGCCTGCATTCCAGCACGTGCTGCAGCCACATCAGCACCGTGGTGAACGCAAGGTAGTAAATCCCCGCCGCCGACAGCGCTTCCAGGTAGCGGAAGGTGCCGGACGCCGCCTGCTCGGCCGCCAGCAACAGTTCGCGCACGCCGATGACGCTGATCAGGGCGGACAGCTTCAGCATGCCGATGAACTGGTTGCCGATCGGCGGCACAACCAGGCGCAACGCTTGCGGCAGCACCACGAGGCGCATCACCCGCCATTCCGACATGCCCAGCGCTCGGGCGGCGTCCCGCTGTCCGGCCCTCACCGCGCCTAGGCCGCCGCGGATGATCTCCGTCATGTAGGCCGCCTCGTGCAAACCGAGCGCCAGCACGGCGCAGACCGGGCCGGACAGGATCACCCCGAAGCTGGGCAGCACGTTGAATGCGAAGATGATCTGCAGCAGCACCGGCGTGCCGCGGAACAGCCAGAGGTAGGTCCAAGCCAGCCATCGCAGCGGCCGGAAGCGCGCCTGCTGCATCAACGCTAGCGCCAGCCCGAGCGCGATGCCGAACACCATGGCCGAGATGCTGGTCCAGAGCGTCACGAAGGCGCCATCGACGAAGTTGAAGCCGATCAGGTCGCGCAGAAACACGTCCAGCCGGAAGGTCATCGCGCCGGCCTGCTGTCAGAAGATCGTGCTCGACGGCTGCAGGTTCCACTTCTTCATCATCGCCTCGTAGGCGCCATCGTCGTGCATCGCCTTCAGCGCGGCGGTCAGCGCGTCGCGCAGCGCCGGGTCGGTCTTGGCCACGCCGATCCCCAGCCGCGACCCGGTGTTGAACGGCTCGCCCAGCGGCTCGAACGTGTCGGGGGCGTTCTCCATCATGGCGGCGATCACCGAGGTCGAACTGATGGCGCCTTCCGCGCGGCCCTGCGCCAGGGTCAGCGCCACGACGGCGCTGCTGCCGACCGCCAGGATGTCGATCGCCGGCTTGCCCGCGCCCGTGCAGGCATCGCTGAGGCTGTGCGCCGTCTTCTCGTACAGCGTGTTGACCGCCACCGCGATGTGCTTGCCGCACAGCGCGTCCTTGCCCGCGAGGTGGGCGGGGTTGCCCTTCGCCACCACCATTTGGTCGCCGATGCGCAGGTAGGGAATGAAGTCGATCACCTCCTCCCGCGCGGGGGTTATATACATGCCGCTGACGGCCGCATCGATCCGCTTCGCCTGCACAGCGGGGATGATGCCGACGAAGTCCATGCCCAGCATGGCCGATTGCAACCCGACGCGCCGGGCCAGCTCCGCCATCATGTCCACATCGAAGCCGACCGTCTGCCCGTCGCGCTGGAACTCGAACGGCGCGAAGGTCGGGCTGGTCCCCCAGGACAGCTTTCCGTCCGCAACCACTGGGGGCGGCGCGGCCCAGGCTAGGGCTGGCATGGCGATCAGCGCCGCCGCGAACAGGCTCTTCAAAGGGTGCTCACTCCGCTTGTTGTGGGGCCTGTTGGCCCCGCGCCGGACGCTGCAGCCCCAAATGGTCGCGCAGCGTGGCGCCCGTGTAGCTCTCGCGCATCAGGCCGCGTCGTTGCAATTCCGGGACCACGCGATCCACGAACAGGTCCAGCCCGCGCGGCATGATGTGGAATTGGAGCATGAAGCCATCCGCGGCGCCGCCGGTGAACCATTCCTCCATGATGTCGGCGATTCGCTGGGGACCCCCGGTGATGGTCTTCCGGCCGCGTTCGTAGCGCAGGTACACCTCGCGCAGCGTCGGCCTGCCATCGCGGATCAACCGGATGATGTCGTCGAAGAAGCCCTTGTGGAAATTGGCGCCTTTCGGGATGCGCTCCTCGGGGATCGGCTGGTCCAGCGGCAGGTCGGACAGGTCGGTCTCCAGATCGGCGCCGAGGCGGAAGCGGCCGACATCCGGGTGCACCAGCTCCTGCAAGCGGGCGTAGTCGTCGGCCGCCTCCGCATCGGTTTCCGCCAGCAGGATCGGCAACCCCGCGAGCACCTTCAGACTGGACGGCTCGCGGCCGTATCTGGCCATGCGGGCCTTCAGTCCCTCGGTGAAGCGCCTGGCGTCGGCGACGGACGGGTTGGAGGAGAACACCACCTCCGCCGTCCGCGCGGCCAGTTCCTGCCCGGTGTCGCTGGCGCCGGCCTCGATGATCACCGGGTGGCCCTGCGGCGAGCGCGCGATGTTCAGCGCGCCGTCCACCTTGAAGAAGGCGCCGTCGTGATGCACCGGGTGCTGCGCCGCCGGGTCGAAATACAGCCCGCTCGCCCGGTCCAGCACGAAGGCGCCGTCGTCCCAGCTGTCCCATAACTGCCGCACCACGTCGACGAACTCGCCGGCGCGGCGGTAGCGGTCCGCGTGCGGCGCCAGCTTCGCATGGCCGAAGTTGCGGGCGGCGTAGTCGTTGGCCGAGGTGACGACGTTCCAGGCCGCGCGCCCCCCGCTCAAATGGTCGAGCGAGGCGAACTGCCGGGCGACGTTGTAGGGCTCGGAGAAACTGGTGGACACGGTCCCGCCCAGCCCGATTTGCGTTGTGGCGCCGGCAAGCGCCGTCAGCAGGGTCACGGGTTCCAGCACGTTCATGAACAGCGGGAAGCGCGACCAGGCGTGCAGGTTGTCGGTGCGCGCGGCCGGCGTATCGGCGATGAAAAACAGGTCGAACAACCCGCGCTCCGCCGTGCGGGCCGCGCTGGTGTAGGCGGCCAAATCCGTAGGCGGCCGCAGCCGCGCGTCGGGGTGCAGCCAGCTGGCCGGGTGCGACCCGGCCGCGCCGAACAGCAGGGCGAGCGACATGTGGCCGCGGCTGGGCGTCGCCACGGTCAGGTCAGCATCGGCGTCAGATCCGGATCGCCCTTCGCCATCGCCCGGCGATACGCAGGTCGCGCCCCGATCAGCTGCAGGTAGGCCAGGATGTTGGGATACGGCTGGAGGTCCACCGGCTGGAACAGCCGCATCGTGGTCAGCGAGAACACGCTCATGATGTCCGCCGCCGTGAACTCGGCGCCTGCAAGGTAATCCGCCTCGCCCAGCCGCGCCTCGACCAGCGCCATCACCCGGTCCAGCCGACCCTGCATCGCCATCTGCACCGGGTTGTCCGGCGCCAGCCCAACCCTGCCGATCATCAGCAACCGCCCGAAGACCGGCTGCAGGTTGCCGTTGGCGAAGTGGAACCAATATAGGTAGTGCACGAAATCCGGATGATCCGGCCCGAGCCTCAGCCGGCCGCCGCCGTGCTTGACGATGATGTACTCGACGATCGCTGCGGATTCCGCAAGCAGCAGCCCGTCGTCCTGAATGACCGGCGCCGCGCCGATCGGGTGCAGCGCCCTCAGCGCGGGCGGCGACAGGATGGTGACGGCATCCCGTTTATGCCGCACCAGCTCGTAAGGAATATCCAACTCCTCGCAGAGCCAGACGACCCGCTCGGACTGCGAGTGCCCGAGATGGTGAATGGTCAACATAGCTAGTCCTCCGTGCAGCAGGCCGGGGCAGCAAACCGTGTGCCGCTCCCGCGCGCTGCCCCCATTGGGCGAACGGGCCGCATATCATAACGCCCCGTCATCGCGAGCCGCCGCTTGGCGGCGCGGCGATCCAGGGCGGCGCGTACGGTGCTGGCGGCCGGATCGCTTCTCGTCGCAAGCGCTCCCCGCGATGACGTCCGCGGCCGCGCTGGTGTTCAATCGTCCCAGGGAGCGTCCAGCGCGTCCAACACCGCGCGGGCGAACAATGGCGGGTTCTGCAGCATGGCGAAATGCGACACGCCGGGCAGGATCACCAAGCGCGCGTTGGGGATGGCCGCCGCCATGTAGCGATCGTGGCTCTGCTTGATCCCCTCGTCGTAACGTCCGTCGGCGACTGCGATCGGCGTGCGGATCGCCTCCAGTTGCCCGGTGGTGATATTGGGTTGAGTTGCCCACATCTGGCTGATTTGCTGCAGGAAACTGGCGTATTGCCCCGGCGTCGGCGAGAGGCGCCCGTATTCGGCGCCGGCGCGCTGCTCGAACTGCTTGAACACGCCGCGCTTGTCGAAACCGGGGATCAGCCCGTCCGGGACGGTGTTGGCGCCGAACGCGAACACCCGGTTCAGGTGCTCCGGGTGGTGGATGGCCATGACGATCCCGATGATGGCGCCGTCGCTCCAGCCGACCAGGTCCGCCTTCGGGATGTGCAGCGCGTCCAACATCGCCACCACGTCGGACTCCATCAACTCGTAGCTGTAGGGCTGCGGCGAGCGCGTGCTGCGTCCATGCCCGCGGCTGTCCACCGCGATGACGTGGAAGCCGCCGCGCACCAGGAACGGGATGACCGCGCCGAAATAGTTGGCGTTGGCCAGGCCGCCATGGACCATGATGACGGGCTTGCCGCCAGCCGGCCCGAACTCGGCGCGCCACATCAGGATGTCGTTGACCCGCACGGGCCCCGCCACCGTCGCCGGCGGCAGGGCCGGCATGGGAGGCAGCACGCTCCATGGCTCCTCCGCCGAGGCCGCGGCCAAGCTTACGGCCAACACCCCGGCGATGATCGCGAACGCGCGTCGAAACATGCAGCCTCCCGAGTGGACCAGCGCCGTTACATCCCTGCCGACCGGGCCAGGGCCAGGGCGCCATAGAAGGTCAGCACGGCCCCGGCGACCTGGTTCACCACCGCGAGCATCCCCGGGCTCAGGCGAGACCGCAACAGGCTGATGCCGCCGCTGAGGCAGACCCACCAGGTTGCGGCGGCGGTGAACATGCCGAGCAGCAGCGTGGCCGACTGCTCGCAAGACGGCGCCGACAGCCCGATGATGGGCGACAGCAGCGCCATGATGAGCACCGGAGACATCGGATTGCTGGCGTTGAAGGCCACAGCCGACCCGTACGCCATGATCGGCGACAGCGGGTCGACGGTGCGCGGGTCCACCACCAGCGTGCGCTGGCGCTTGAACGTGCGCGCCGCGCACCACAGCAGGAACGCGCCCCCGGCGAAGCCGAGCACCCGGCCGCCGCTCGCCATGACGGGGGCCATCTTGTCCAGGCCGAGGATGATCAGCGCGCCGTAGATCACGTTGACCGTGGCGGCGCCCAGTCCGGTGCAGACGCCGACCCGCATGCCCGACGTGAGCGTGCGTTGGATGCAGAGCAAACCCATCGGCCCGATCGGGACCGCAATGGAGAAACCGATCACCAGGCCGGTGAGCAGCGAGACATTCGTCGTCATCATCGATCAGATCATCCGTCCTCGGGGTCATACCGCGTGCGAGCGCACGGTCGCGCAGGCCACCCCGTTCGGAGCGACTCAGGCCACCTAGGAATGATAACCTAGCGTTAAGAACGAATCAAGAACGTGAAACGGGCGAACCTGCATTCACCGACGCCCCATCCCGTCATGCCGGGACTTGACCTGGCATCCACGGCGCCCAGCAGCGCTGGCCATCCAGGTTGCGTTCCGAGCGGGCCAACGAGGGGCCATTTCATCTGCCGCGCCCCGTGGATACCAGGGTCAAGCCCTGGCATGACGCGCTTTGCGGACCGTCGTTCAGCCGGCGTCAGGTCCCGCCGACGAAGCGTTCCAGCCAGTGGATGTCGTATTCGCCGGCAATGAACGACGGGTCGTCCACGATGCGCTGGTGCAGCGGCAGCGTGGTCTTGATCCCGCTGATGGCGAACTCGCCCAAGGCGCGGCGCAGGCGGGCGATCGCGGCCGGGCGATCGGGCGCGTGCACGATCAGCTTGCCGACCATGCTGTCGTACTGCGACGGCACCAGGTAACCGGCGTACAACGCGGAATCCACCCGCACCCCCAACCCGCCGGGCGCGTGAAACATCTCGACGCGGCCCGGCGAGGGCGCGAAGGTCTCCGGATCCTCCGCGGTCACCCGGACCTCGATGGCGTGGCCGCGGAACTGGATGTCGGCCTGGCCGTAGCCCAATGATTGCCCGGCGGCGATGCGGATCTGCTCCTGCACGATGTCGATCCCCGTCACCATCTCGGTCACCGGGTGCTCGACCTGCAGCCGCGTGTTCATCTCGATGAAGGCGAACTGGCCGTCCTGGTAGAGGAACTCGAGCGTGCCGGCATTGCGGTAGCCCAGCTTGGCCAGTCCGGCGGTGACCGTGGCGCCCAGCGCGTCCCGCTCGGCGGCGTTCAGCGCGGGGGAGCCGGCCTCCTCCAACAGCTTCTGGTGGCGGCGTTGCAGCGAGCAGTCCCGTTCGCCCAGGTGCACCACGGCGCCGTGCGCGTCGGCCAGGACCTGCAACTCGATATGGCGCGGGCGGTCGAGGTACTTCTCGATATAGACGGCGTCGTTGCCAAACGCGGCGCGCGCCTCGGCCCGCGCCACGCGCCAGGCTTCGCTCAGCTCCGCCGCGGCATGGGCGACCTTCATGCCGCGGCCGCCGCCGCCCGCCGCCGCCTTGATGAGCACCGGGTAGCCGATGCCGGCCGCCACCTGCGCCGCCTCCGCCAGATCGGCCACCGCGCCGGCGCTGCCGGGCACCAGGGGGACGCCGAGCGAGGCCATGGCGGCCTTGGCGGTGATCTTGTCGCCCATCATCCGGATGTGCGCTGCGGACGGGCCGATGAACGTCAGGCCGTGGTCCGCCACCATCTCGGCGAACCCGGCGTTCTCCGACAGGAAACCGTAGCCGGGGTGGATCGCGTCCGCCCCCGTGACGCTGGCGGCGGTGAGGATGGCGGGGATGTTGAGGTAGCTGTCGCGCGCGGCGGCCGGGCCGATGCAGACGCTCTCGTCGGCCAGGCGGACGTGCATGGCCTGAGCGTCGACGGTGGAGTGGACGGCGACGGTGGGGATGCCGAGTTCCCGGCAGGCGCGCTGGATGCGCAGGGCGATCTCGCCGCGGTTGGCGATGAGGACCTTGCCGAACACTACTCCACCACCATCAGCACCTCGCCGTACTCGACCGGCTGGCTGGAGGCGACGAGGATGCGCGTGACGGTGCCGGCCCGCGGCGCCCTGATCTGGTTGAAGGTCTTCATCGCCTCGATCAGCATCAGGGTCTGGCCGACGATGACCTGCTGGCCGACCGTGACGAAGGGCGGGGAGCCGGGCTCGGCGGACAAGTAGGCGATGCCGACCATGGGGCTGGCGACGGCGCCCGGGTGGTCGGCGATCTCGGCGGCGGCCGGCGGCGGCGCGGGCGGCGGCGCGAACGCGGGCGCGGACTGCATGGTGGCCATGACGGGAGCCGGCGCGCGCGCCACCCGCACGCGGCTTTCGCCGTCGGACACCTCGATCTCGGTCAACCCGGTGTCGGCGAGGATTTCGGCCAGCGCACGGATTTCCGCCGTGTCGATCGGCAAGCGGCTCATGGCGCGTCCATTCCGTCCTGCAGGTGGGCCGCCATGGCGGTGAGCGCCAGCGCGTAGCCGCGGATGCCGAGCCCGCAGATCACGCCGATAGCCACGCGGGAGATGTAGGAGTGCGAGCGGAACTCCTCCCGCCGGTGGATATTGGTGACGTGCACCTCGATCACCGGCAATTCGCTGGCGAGCAGCGCGTCCATCAGCGCCACGGAGGTGGTGGTGTAGCCGGCCGGGTTGATGACGATGCCGGCCGCGCGGGTGCGGAATTCCTGCACCCACGACACCAGTTCGCCCTCGTGGTTGGACTGCCGGAAGTCGATAGCGACGTCGAGCGCCTCGGCGGCTTCGGCGCACAGCGTCTCCACATCGTCCAGCGTGTCCGTACCGTAGATGGCGGGCTGGCGCAGGCCGAGCATGTTCATGTTCGGACCGTTGAGCACGGCGATCAGAGGAAGTTGCGGTTGCGGCATCGCGCGCGGCCCTAGCATGTGTATTCCTCTCCGTCCAACGGCCTCGCACCGGCGGCCTGCGAACATGCCCAGGCAATCCAGGGCACGCCTGGAAATGTTTCATTCATGTTTCTGAACGTGTGCGCGATCACGTTTTTCGTGATCATGGCCGCTCAGACACACTGCGTGTTGCTGCTCGGTAACGGCGGCGCGAGGACATCGTTTATTGTTAAACGCTTGTCATTTAACTAGTCCATTAACAGTTCAGATCTGTATTCGCGATCGAGTTGGAGTTCGACATGAATGACAGCGGCAAGAGGGTATCATACAAGATGTATATAGATTCGACCCGCAGTGTCTGTAGTGTGGTGTAGACAGCACATCATGTAAAGGTTTGACCAAACGGTCAGAAGCTCGCGCGTTTGTTACCGCTTGCACTCCGGTGCAACAGGCTGGCAGATCAGTCGCAACGTGACGATCCCAGAACTCCGAGGAGCCTCGATCGAATGACTATCCACCCGCGAACCCTGCCAATCCTGGCGCTAGCCGCGATGCTGCCGGCGACGGCGATGGCCCAGGGTGCGGTGGCGAACGTTGGCTCGGCGACCTGGTACGGCAATCGCGGCTCCGGCGCGCATACGGCCAGCGGCGAGAGGTTCGACGAGGAGGGCATGACCGCCGCCAGCAACCGGTTGCCGATGGGTGCGCGGGTGCGGGTGACGATGGATAACGGCCAATCGATCGTGGTCCGGGTGAACGACCGCATGGGCAGCCGCGGCACGTTCATCGACCTGACCAAGGGCGCCGCCCGGCAGATCGGGCTGCTCGGCCGCGGGCGCGCCACCGTCTCGATCACGCCGGCCGCCGACGAGCCGCTGGAAGTGGCCGAAGCGACCGAGGACGAGACGTCCGACCTGGCTACCGACGCGCCACGTGGTCGGCGACATATGCGCCGCGGCGTCCGATTGGTTTCGGCGGTCCGTTCGTGCTGTCACGCGCCGTCTGCAGCTCTAGCTCGGCGTTCAGCTCAGCTCCGAGCAGCACGACATACACTGTGACGAAGAACCACATCATCACGCCCACCACCGCGCCGAGCGGCCCGTAGGTCACGTCGTAGGTCGCCAGGTGGCCGACGTAGAAGCTGAACAGCGCCGAGGCCGCGACCCATAGCAGCGTCGCCAGCGCCGAGCCCGGCGTGATCCACTGCCAGGCCGCCGCCTGACGGCACGGGCCGAAGCGGTAGAGCAGCGACAACGAGCACATCACGAAGCCGATCAGCAGCAGCAGGCTCGCCACCCGCACCAGCGCCGCGCTTTCCGTCGCGTAGCCGAGATAGTCGAGCGCGGGCTGCAGCGCCACCAGGAAGCCCAGGCCAAGCACCGCGCCGGCGAACGCCAGCAGGGTCATCGCGAACGCCGTGGCCTGGAACCGCAGGAACGACCGCCGCTCGCGCTCCTCGTACGCGAGGTTGAGCGCGGCAATGATCGACTTGGTGCCGGTCGCGGAGGACCACAGCGTCACCGCGGTGCTGACCAGCAGCCGCACCGTCAGCGTGGCCGGCGGGTTGCTGACCAGCATGTGGACGCGTTGGGCGATCAGGTCGTAGGCAGCCGGGGGCAGCAGGTCCTGCAAGGTGGCCAGATGCGGCTCGACGGTGACCGGGTCGAAGGCCAGGCCGTAGATCGACACCAGCATCGAAATGGCCGGGAACAGCGCCAGCGTGCCGTAGAACGCGCAGCCTGCCGCGACCAGCGACACGCGGTCGGAAATGAGTTCGGACCAGGTGCGCCGGATCACCCGCTTCCAGCCCTGCCAGGGAATATCGACCGGGCTGTCCGCGCGGCGGCCCAGCGCCCCCGAATCGGGCGCCGCCAGCGCACGGGCGGCATCGATCACGTCGGCGCGGCCGGGTGGTGGCGGGATCAACGTTTCGACGGGCTCAGGCGCGCTCTTCATACGTATTCCGAACCCAGCGAAACGGTTGCAACAGGTTGTTCTTACACGCTGTTGCGATGAATGGGGATTTTTCTCCGCCACCGCGTAATTACCGCTTGCACCCTGCGGCGACTGGTCCTATTTGCGCCATCCACGCAGCAACGCACGTGCCTCTGGCCCCTAGGGTTACGCAACGACGTCAAGCGTTCTGGCACCCGACTACCTACGCTGGTTCGTTCGACCGTTTCGTCAACTCTCGCCCCCCGCCTGAAAAGGGGAGCGTCCTGATCTGGAAGGTATGCGTGCGATGACACCCAAGGTCGCGCAGTTTCTGGCTGACTACAGCCTGGCCACCCCATGCCTCGTCCTCGACGTGGATCGCGTGGAGGAGAACTTCCGCGCCATAGGGTCCGCCTTGCCGCTGGCGCGCATCTACTATGCGGTGAAGGCCAATCCGGCCGCGCCCATCCTGGAGCGCCTGGTCGGGCTTGGCAGCGCGTTCGACGCCGCCTCCATCGAGGAGGTGAGCCTGTGCCTCGACGCGGGCGCCGCGCCGGCCGCGATCTCGTTCGGAAACACCATCAAGAAGGTGTCGGCAATCCAGCGCGCCTTCGCGGCCGGCGTGTCGATGTTCGCCTTCGACTCGATCGAGGAGCTGGAGAAGCTCGCCCGGCACGCGCCCGGCGCCCGCGTCTACTGCCGCTTGCTGGTCGAGAACAAAGGCGCCGATTGGCCGCTGTCGCGCAAGTTCGGCACCACGGTCGAGAGCGCGCGCGACCTGATGATCCGCGCCGGCCAGATGGGCATGGACCCGTACGGCCTGTCGTTCCACGTCGGCAGCCAGCAGATGGACACCGCCGCCTACGAGGTCGCAATCGGCCAGGTCGGCATGCTGTTCACCGACCTGCGCGACGCCGGGGTGAACCTGCGCATGGTGAACCTGGGCGGCGGCTTCCCCGTGCGCTACCGCGACGAGGTGCCGACGGTGGACCGCTTCGCCAACGCCATCATGCACGCGATGACGCAGCATTTCGGCAACGACCTGCCGGAGATCCTGATCGAGCCGGGCCGCTCCATGGTGGGCGACGCGGGGGTGATCCGGTCCGAGGTGGTGCTGGTCAGCCGCCGCGTGCCCGGCGATCCAACGCGCTGGGTGTACCTGGACATCGGCCGCTTCGGCGGTTTGGCGGAGACGGAGGGCGAGTCGATCAAGTATCGGTTCGCCACCGCGCATGACGGGGAGCAGACCGGCCCCGTGTGCATCGCCGGGCCGACCTGCGACGGCGCGGACATCCTGTACGAGCGAGCCAACTACCGGCTGCCGTTGGACCTGAAGAGCGGCGAGGTGGTCGACATCCTGTCCACGGGCGCCTACACGACGACGTATGCCAGCCAGAAGTTCAACGGCTTCGCGCCGCTCGCCGAGCACTACGTCTAGCTTCGACCTCTACTACTGGCCGAACATCCAGGGCCGCGGCGAGTTCGTTCGCCTCGCCCTGGAAGCGGCCGGCGCGCCTTACCGAGATGTCGCCCGTGAGAAGGGCGTCTCGGCGATGATGCGGAAGATGGAGGCGGGTCCTACGCCGCCTTTCGCGCCGCCGTTCCTCGTGGACGGGCCCGTGGTGGTGGCGCAGGTCGCGGCGATCCTGCTGCATCTCGGCCCGCGCATCGGCCTGGCGCCGGCGGACGAGGCCGGGCGGCTTTGGTGCCACCAGATCCAGCTGACCATCACCGACCTGGTGGCGGAAGCGCACGACACGCACCATCCGCTCGGCAATGGACTCTATTACGAGGATCAGAAGCCCGAGGCGCTGCGGCGCGCCGAGGGGTTCGCGGCTGAGCGCATTGCCAAGTATCTCGGCTGGCTGGAGCAGGTGGCGGCGCGCAACCCTGCTGGTCCGGCGCACCTCGTGTCCGAAGCCTTGACGTACGTCGACACGTCCGTCTTCCAGGTCGTCGAGGGGCTGCGTTACGCGTTTCCTAAGGCCATGGCGCGCGCTGAGAAGCGGCTTCCGCATCTGCTGACCGTGCACGCGATGGTGGCGGCCCAGCCGAACGTGGCGGCGTATCTCGCCTCGGACCGTCGCATCGCGTTCAACGAGGAGGGCATCTTCCGGCGTTATCCGGAGCTGGACAGCTAGCGGCCATTGTCATGCCCATGCTCGACCCGGACGCCCACGCCTAGCCGCCCGGGCACCATATCAGCCGCCGTGGATCGCCACGCCGCAAGCAGCGGCTCGCGATGACGGATTGTGATGGGCAACTGAAACCCGAAGTCGTCACGGCGCGAGCTTCCGGGTCAAGGCCGGGCATGGCTGATTGGCTGAGGCGGCGTTCCCCTGGAGCGGATGACGCAATAGGCTGATCCCATGCCAGACACCGTCGTCCCAGAGCCGCTCGCCCTCACCTTTCCGCATTGGCGGCGCAACCTGTTCGTCTGCCTGTTCGGCTCGTTCACCACCATCATGGCGATGTCGCTGCTGCTGCCCTTCCTGCCGCTCTACGTGGCGAGCCTGGGCGTCGCCAACCCGGCCGCCATCGTGCAGTGGTCCGGCGTCGCGTACGGCGCCACCTTCCTGGCCGCCGCGCTGGTGGCGCCCGTGTGGGGCAGGCTGGCCGATATCTACGGACGCAAGCCGATCCTGATCCGCGCCAGCCTGGGCATGGCGCTTGGCATGTCGCTGATCGGCACCGCGCAGAACATCTACCAACTGGTGGGCCTGCGACTGCTGCTCGGGGTGCTGGGCGGTTACTCCTCCGGCGCGGTGGTGCTGGTCGCGACGCAAACCCCGCGCGAGCGGTCGACCTGGGCGCTCGGCGTCCTGTCGACGGGCGTAATGGCAGGCACGCTGCTGGGGCCGCTGGTGGGCGGCGTGCTGCCGGGCCTGGTTGGAATCCGGGAGACGTTCTACCTCGCCGGCGGCGTGATCTTCGTGGCGTTTCTGGCTACAACCTTCCTCATCAAGGAAGACCGCCCGGCCCGGCGCGCGGCCGGCGTGCGGCGCTCCGGCGCCTGGGCCAGCGTGCCGAACCGCGTCCCGGTGTACGCGATGCTGCTGACGGCGATGCTGCTGCAGCTGGCCAACATGTCGGTCGAGCCGATTATCACCGTCTACGTGGCGACTTTGGTGCCGATGCCGCGGGTCGTGCTGGTGGCCGGGTTCGCAATGGCGGCGGGGGCGTTCGGCAGCATCCTGGCCGCGCCGCTGGTCGGGCGGCTGGCCGACGGGATTGGGACGAAAACGGTGATCATCGGCGGGCTGTCGCTTTGCGCCGTGCTGCTGGTGCCGCAGGCGTTCGTGACCAGCGCGTGGCAGTTGCTGGCGCTGCGGTTCCTGATGGGGGTGTCGCTGGGCGGGCTGCTGCCGTCGATCAACGCGACCATCCGGCATAGCGTGCCGGACCGGGTGGCGGGGTCGATCCTGGGTTACAGCACCTCTGCGCAGTTTGCCGGCCAGGTGATCGGCCCGGTGCTGGGCGGGTTCGTGGGCGGGCATCTCGGGATGCGCGCGGTGTTCCTGGCGACGTCGGTCGTGCTGCTCGGCGGCGCCGTGTTCAACGGCGCGGTGGCGCGACGTGGGCGCTCAGGCCGTTGATCAGCCTGGATCGATCCAGTTGTGCAGGGCCAAGCCGCCATCGACCACCGCCGTTGTCCCGGTGACGTAGCCGGAGAACCGGTCCGACAGCAGCGCCACCGCCATCCCGGCGATATCTTCCGGCGTCCCGGTGCGTCCCATGGCGATCTTCGCCTCCAGCGCCGCTACATCGGCGGCGAACCCCCCGCCCGGGATGGCGCCGGGTGCGATGGCGTTGACCCGGATGCCGTGCGGGCCGAGCGCCCGGGCGAGTTCCTTCACCAACATGGTCTGCCCCGCCTTGGCCGCGCTGTAATGCGGCAGGTTGCGCGGCGTGTCCGCGTGGAGCGACGTGAGGAACACCATGCGGCCCCGCAGGCCGGCGTCGCGCATGTGCCGGCCGACCGCCTGTCCCAACAGGAAGCCGGAGCGGAGCGTTATGGACAGCATCTCGTCCCATTGCTCCGCCGAGACGACCAAGGCGGTCTGGCTCTCCCGTCGAGGCGGGGCCGCGCAATGCACGAAGACCGAAATGGAACCGAGCGTCGCGAGCGCGGCGTCGAACACGCCCTGGAATGCGGTCGGCTGGGTGAAGTCGGCCGCTATGAAGGCGCCGCCCGTCTCGGCGGCGAGCGCCTCCCCCGCCTCCTGCAGCACGTCGGTGAGGACGAGGCGCGCGCCCTCGTTGGCCAGAGCCCGGGCGATGCCGCGGCCGATGCCGGACGCGGCGCCGGTGACCAGCGCCGTGTCGCCGTCCAGCAGTCCCGTCACCCTTCCGCCGCCGGCGCTCAAGCGAGTTCCTTCACGCGCAGCGCGGAGAGGATGGCGCCGATCTCGGGACGGCAGGAGCCGCAGTTGGTGCCGGCGGTGGTCGCCTCGCCCACGGCGGCAACGGTGCTGCACCCGGCCATGATCGCGGCGCGAATGGCGCCCGCGCCGACGCCCATGCAGACGCAGATCGACGGCTCGGGCGCGGCGCCGTCGGCGCGTCGGCCAGCCAGCAGGGCTCGGCGCTCCAGCGGCTCGATCTGCTCGTGCGCGAACAGCTCCATCAGCCAGTCGCGCGGGGGCAGCACGTGGTCCGGACCGATGAACACGCAGGCTTCCAGGCGGCCGCCCTCCAGCAGCGCGGCGCGAAACACGCCGGCGGCGGGGTCGCGCAGCGCCATCCAGCCGGTCGGACCGCCCAGCGCGCCGACCAGCCGCGCTTGCGCTTCGGCGGCGCTGCCGGTTCCGGCCAATTCGTGGCGCCAGACCCCGCCCTCGAGCGGAACCACCGCGCACCAGGGCGCCGCCTGCGGACCCAATTGGCGGCGGGCAAGCGCGAAGCCGTGCCAATCCATTGCGGCGCGGCGCACCCGGACGGGCGTGTGCTTGAACTCGGGCTGGCCGCTGACCGGGTCGCAGGCGGGGTTGACGGCGCTGTTCACGCGCCCGCCGGCGCAGAACTCCGCCGTCCAGTGCATCGGCGCGAACACCGTGCCGCGACGCAGGCCGCGGTCGTGGCGCACCCGCAGCGTGCCGCCGCCCCACGCGCTCTCCACCACCGCCAGGTCGCCGTCCATCAGGGCGGGGAAATCGTCCGGGTGGATCGACAGCACCGGCTCCGGAATGTGGCGGAACAGCCGCGCCGCCTTCCCGGTGCGCGTCATGGTGTGCCACTGGTCGCGCACCCGGCCCGTCATCAGCACCATCGGCCACTCGTCCGAAACCGCGTTCGCCGGAGGGCGCGGCGGGGTCGGCGCCATGCGGGCGCGACCATTTGACGTCGGAAATGCGCCGCTTGCGAACAGGCGAGACTGGGCGATGCGCTTGGCCGGGCGCGGCCAGCGCGCCGGCGGCATGGCGGCGTACTCCGCATCGGTCAGCTGGGCCAACGCGCTGATGTCGAACAGCCGCCCGCCATCGTTGCCGGCGCCCGACAGCGCGGCGTGCTCGCGGAAGATGTCGGCCGGACTCCGCCAGGCGAACGCATGCCCGTGGCCGAGCCGGGCCGCCACCTGCGCCAGCGCCCACCAGTCCGGCCGCGCCTCGCCCGGCGACGCCAGGAAGGCGCGCTGGCGGCTGATCACGCGCTCGCTGTTGGTGGTGGTCCCCTCCTTCTCGCCCCAAGCCTGCGCGGGGAGGCGCACATGAGCGTAGCCGAGGGTGTCGGTGACGGCGCATTCCGAGATGGCGAGGAACTCGCACTGCTCAAGCGCAGCGCGCGCCCGCACGCCGTCCGGCATGGACACGGCCGGGTTGGTTCCGATGATCCAGAGCGCGCGCACTTTCCGCTCGGCGACGGCCTCGAACAGCGGGACGGCCTTCAACCCCGGACCGTTGGTCAGGTTGGTTGCGCCCCAGAACTCGCGCAGCAGCTGCAGGTCGGCGCTGCGGCCATACTCCAGATGCGCGGCCAACAGGTTCGACAGCGCGCCGACCTCCCGCCCGCCCATCGCGTTCGGTTGCCCAGTGATGCTGAACGGGCCGGCGCCGCGCTTGCCGATGCGGCCGGTCAGCAGGTGGACGTTGATGATCGCGCTGACCTTGTCCACGCCGGCACTGGACTGGTTCACGCCCTGGCTGAACATCGTCACCGTCTTGGGCGTGCGGGCGAACAGCTCGAAGAACGCCGTCACCTCCGGCTGGCGCAGCCCGCAGGCGTAGGCCGTCTCCGCCACGCTGCCGCCGACGACGACGGCGTCCTCCAGCCCGTCGACGTGCGACGCGAAAGCGCGGTCGGTGCGCCCGCTGCGGTGCAGGTAGCGCAGCAGCCCGGTGAACAGCGCCACGTCCGAGCCCGGACGCAGCGCCAGGTGCATGTCGGCGCCCTCGCAGGTGGCGGTGCGGCGCGGGTCGATGATCACCACGCGCATGTCCGGCCGCTCGGCGCGCGCGGCGGCGATGCGTTGGAACAGCACCGGATGGCACCACGCGGTGTTGCTGCCGACCAGCACCAGGAGATCCGCCAACTCGAGGTCTTCATAGATGGTTGGGACGATGTCCTCGCCGAACGCGCGTCGGTGCCCGGCGACGGCGGACGACATGCAAAGGCGGGAATTGCTGTCGATGTTGGAGGTGCCGATGAACCCCTTCGCCAGCTTGTTGGCCGCGTAGTAGTCCTCGGTCAGCAGCTGCCCCGAGACGTAGAGCGCGACGCTATCCGGCCCGTGCTTGTCGATGCTGTCGCGGAACGCGGCGGCCACGCGGTCGAGGGCGGCGTCCCACGGCGCGCGAACGCCGTCGATCTCGGGGTGCAGCAGGCGGTTGGACAAGGCCAGCGTTTCACCGAGCGCGGTGCCCTTGACGCAGAGGCGGCCGGCGTTGGCCGGGTGCGCGGGGTCGCCGGCGATGGTGGCGGATTCGGGCCCGGTGGGGGTGGCTAGGACACCGCAGCCTACACCGCAGTAGGGGCAGGTGGTGCGGGTGGGTGCGAGACTCACCCAATCCTCTCCCAGAAGGCGGGCGCCATCAATAAACGTCGCGCAGGTAGCGCCCCTGCCGGGCGAGTGCGACCATCCATTGCTTGGACCCGTCCTCGTCCATGCCGCCGTGCTGGCGGGCGACGTCGCGCAGGGCCGTGTCCACGTCCTTCGCCATGCGGCTGGCGTCGCCGCAGACGTAGAAGTGCGCTCCCTCCTGCAGCCAGCGCCACAGTTCGTCGCCGTGCTCGCGCATGCGGTCCTGCACGTATACCTTCTGCGCCTGGTCACGCGACCAGGCGGTGTCGAGCCGGCTGAGCGTGCCGTCGGCCAGGTAGCCTTTCAGCTGCTCGGCGAACAGGAAATCGGTCGCCTCATGCTGGTCGCCGAAGAACAACCAGGTCTTCCCCGGGTGCTTGTTGACCGACCGCTCCTGCAGGAAGGCGCGGAACGGCGCGATCCCCGTGCCGGGGCCGCACATGATGACGGGGGTGGCCGGGTCGGACGGCAGGCGGAAGTGGCTGGGTTGGATGTTGGCCAGGATCTGCCCATGCACCGCCGCGCGATGCGCCAGGAACGACGAGGCGATGCCAAGGCGCACCCGCCCCCGCCGCTCCGCCCGCACCACGCCGACGCACAGATGCACCTGGCCCGGCTCCGCCTTGATGGACGACGCGATCGAATACAACCGCGGCTTCAGCGAGGGCAGCGACCGCACGAGGTCGAACAGGGTCGGACGTGCGGAGGGGAACACCTCCAGCAGGTCCAGCAGGTCGGCGTCCTCCGGCTCCGCGCCGTCGTCGCCGTCGGTCAGCCGGCGCAGGGCGGCGGCCTCGCCCGGATCGGTGGCGCTCATCGCCAGCAGCTCGGTGGTGCGGTCCATCGGGCGGGCGATGTCGACCTGCCAGGCGAACGCGTCGCGCACGGTGCGCATCGTGCCGTCCGGGCAGGGCACCAGTTCGTGCCCGTCGGCGCCCATGGCGCGGATGCACGCCTCCACCAGCTCCGGGTCGTTCGGCGCGCAGATGCCGATGGAATCGCCGGGCTCGTAGGTCAGGCCGGAGGGCGAGAGGTCGATCTTGACGTGCCGAACGTCCTTGGCCGAGGCCTCGCCGGTCAGCCGGTCGGCGGCCAGCACGCGCACCGGCATGCCGACCGGGATCAGCGGCGCCGCGCCGCTCTCGGGGGGCGGCGAGCTGGCGACGGCATCGGCCGGGCGGTCGGCCAGCAGCTCCTTGACCTTCTTGCTGGTCGGCTTGGCGCCAGGCACGCACAGCGACGCGCTAGTCTCCTTGCCGCTGGCCAAAGCCTCCGCGTAGGTCTGGCACAGATAGCCGCACTGGCCGCAGTCCAGCTGCGCCATGGCCGCCATCAGCCGCCGCTCGAACGGCTTGCCCTCCGCCAAGGCGAGGCGCTCGTCCATCTCCATGGCCGGGTCGTGCCACGGGAAATCCTCCTCCTCGGCCGCCACCGACCCGGCGACCGACATCCCGGCGCCGCCGCCGCTGGGCACGCCGCCGTACATGCCGGCCAGGAAGCCGTTCAGCCATGCGCGCTGCGCCGGAGAGAACGGCGCGTTCTCGGGGATCACCGGCGTGACAGGCGCCGGGTTCATGGCGTTCATGCGGCGGCTCCTTCCGCGATGCTGCGCAGATCGTCGTCGCTCTTGGCGGCGGACCAGGCCTGAAATCCCTGCCCTTCGGCGCGCTCGGTCATCCAGCTTTGCAGCAGGCCCAGCACCATCGGCGGCACGTCCTCCGCGGCTATCGCCGGGCGGATCAGCCGGCCGATCGCCTGTTGCGCGCCGGCGCCGCCGCCCACGTGCAGGTCGTAGCCTTCCACCATGTCCTCGCCGCGCTCCACCTTGGCGCCGAGCAGGCCGATATCCGCGATGTAGTGCTGCGCGCACGAGTTGTGGCAGCCGGTGAGGTGGATGTTGATCGGCGCGTCCACGGTGATCCGCGGCTCCAGCCACTCGACCAGGCTGTTGGCGTGGCCCTTCGTGTTGGACGCGGCGAACTTGCAGCCCGCGTTGCCGGTGCACGCGACCAGCCCGGTGCGCAGCGGCCCGGCCTCCCAGCCCAGCCCGAGCGCCGCGATGGCTTCCAACGCCTCCGGGATGCGCTCGTCGGGGATGTCGGAGATCAGCAGGTTCTGCCACACGGTCAGCCGGATCGTGCCGGAGCCGAAGCGGTCGGCGATATCGGCCAGGCCGCGCATCCGCTCCACTGTGATGCGGCCGACCGGCAGCACCACGCCGACATAGGACAGCCCCGGCTGCACCTGCGCGTGCACGCCGATATGCGCGGAGCGCGATTGCGGCGGGGTGGGGCCCAGCGCCTCGGAAGGAACGCGGGTGAGCGGGCGGCCCAACTCCTCCTCCACCGCGGCGAGGAACTTGTCGAAGCCCCATGCATCCAGCACGTATTTCAGCCGCGACTTGGCCCGGTCGGTGCGGTTGCCGTTGGCGATGAATACGCGGAGGATCGCGTCGCAAACCGGCGTGGTGTCCGCCGGCGCCACGATCACGCCGGTGGCGCGGGCGAAATCCTTGTGCCCGGTGATGCCCCCCAGCGCAAGGCGGTAGTAGATGCCAGGCGCGACGCCGAAGCCCTCCAGCACCGGCACGGCGGTGAAGGCGATGTCGTTGGTGTCCTCGAGCACCGGGATAGTGCCGCTGCCATCGAACGCGATGTTGAACTTGCGCGGCAGGCCGTACAGCTCGCGGTGATTGAGGATGTGATGGTGGATGCGGCGCGCGTCCGGCCGCGTGTCCAGCAGTTCCTGCGCGTCGATGCCCGCGGTCGGGCTGCCGGTGACGTTGCGCACGTTGTCGGCGCCCGAACCCTGGGAGGTGAGGCCGATGTCGAACAGCCGGGTCAGCACCTCGGGCGCGCCAGCCGCGCCGATCTCGCGGATTTGCAGGTTCGCGCGGGTGGTGACGTCGGAGTAGCCGCCGCCGAGATCCTCTGCGATGGCGGCGACGCCGCGGAACTGCAGCGTGTTCAGAATGCCGCCGGGCATGCGCAGCCGGCACATGAAGCTGTTCTGCGCGGGCGCCACGAAGAACAGGCCCTTGTACTTGGTCAGGAAGACGTCGGTCCCCTTGGGGAACTTGTTCTCCGCCGCCAACGCGCTGATCTCGCCGAAGCGGTCCAGCGGGTTTTTCTTCCGCTTGGCTTCCTCCTCGGGGACCAGCTTGCCGCCGGCCGCGACCTGGCGGTCCTGGGCGGCCCGTTGCAGGTCCGTCGGGTCGGGCGGCGCGCCGCCGCCCGCGCCCAGCGCGAGGGGGCCCTGCTTGGCCTCCACGCCGGCCATGAAGCCCTTGAGGTATTCCTGTTGCTCGGTGTTGAACGCCTGGTCAGTCACGCGGCCCACTCCGTGGGTTGGAAGGCGGGGCCGAACGGCAGGCTTGCGCGCGCCGAGCCGATCGCACGGCCCTCCTTGATGAGGTTGAGGTACCAGGGCGCATCGCCCGTTTCGCCGTAGAGCATGGCGCCCACCAGGCGGTCGTCGCGCACCAGGAGGCGGCGGTATTGGCCCGCCTCCGCGTCGTCGAGCACGATCGGTTCGTCGCCGTCGATCTCGCCGGCGGACCAGACGCCCGCGCCCGCCACCTTCAGCGCGGTCGCGTCGGACACGGGAACGTAGCGCGCCTCGCGGCCCAGGATGGCGGCGGCGGCGACCTCGGCCTGCGCGAAGGACGGCGCGACCAGGCCGACGCACTGCCCGGCGTGCTCGGCGCACTCGCCGACTGCCCAGATGGCCGGGTCGTCGGTCCGCATGGCGTCGTCCACCAGCACGCCGCGATTCACCGCGACGCCGGCCTCGCGGGCCAGCTCGGCGTGGGGGCGGATGCCAACCGCGAGGACCACAATGCGGGCCGGAACCCGCCGGCCGTCCGCCAGCACGGCCGCGTCCGGCTCGATGGCGACCGTCTTGGCCTGCGTGATGACGGCGATGCCCTGCCCGGCCAGGCGGCGCTCGAGCAACGCGGCGGCGCCATGGTCCAGCTGACGCTCCATGAGGCGGTCGGAGCCGTGCAGAACGGTCACGCGCATGCCGCGCTTCGCCAGGCCCGCAGCCGCCTCAAGTCCCAGCAGTCCGCCGCCGATCACCACGGCGTCCCCACCGGACTCGGCATGGGCGATCATCTGCTGCACGTCGCGCAGCGTGCGGTAGACCAGCACATTGGGGCTGTCCGAGCCGGGCATTTTCAGCCGCACCGGCTGCGCCCCGGTCGCCAGCACGACCGCCCCGTAAGGGATGCGCTCGCCGGACGACAGCACCACGTCGCGCGTCGCGCGGTCGATCGCCGCGACGTGCGTGTCCGGGCGCCAGGTGATGCGATCCTCGGCGAGCCGGTCCGGGTGGTGCGTCACCAGGTCGGCCTCCGCCAGGTCGCCGGCCAGGAATTGGCTGAGCGCCACCCGGTTGTATGGATGGTCGGGCTCCGCGCCGATCAGGGTCACAGCGGCGCCGCCGGCCGCCAGCCGCTCCGCACAGCGTGCGCCGGCGGGACCCGCCCCGATCACAACGACACCACGGGTTCTGTCGAACGTCATGTGCCCGTTATAACGGCGTCGGGATTGATGTGAAACCTGGCCGAGTCAAATCATCGCCAGTTCCAGGCTGATTAGCTCGTTTCACAGGCATTTTGTTCCCAAACAGCCTATTTGGTGAGCAAACTCTGGCCGGTCATCTCTGGCGGTTGCGACACGCCCATAAGGTCCAGCAGCGTCGGCGCCAGGTCGCCCAACCGGCCGTCACGCAAGGCGCCACCGGCGGGAGCGACCAGCATCACAGGCACGCGGTTGACCGTGTGCGCGGTGTGCGGCTCGCCGGTGACAGGGTCCCGCATCTGCTCGGCGTTGCCGTGGTCGGCGGTGACCAGCAACGCGCCGCCTTGCGCGGCCACGGAGTTTGCGATGGCGCCCAGGCCGGCATCCACCGCCTCCACCGCCTTGATGGCGGCTGGCAGGCTGCCGGTGTGGCCGACCATGTCGGCGTTGGCGAAGTTGAGCACCAGCAAATCGAACTGGCCGGCGCCGATCGCCTCGACGGCGCGCCGGGTCAGCTCGGGGGCGCTCATCTCCGGCTGCAGGTCGTAGGTCGCGACCTTGGGGGACGGAACCATGATGCGTTCCTCGCCGGGAAAGGGCTGCTCGCGGCCGCCGTTCAGGAAGTAGGTGACGTGCGGGTATTTTTCGGTCTCGGCGAGGCGCAACTGGCGCTTGCCGGCCTCGCTGGCCACCTGGCCGAGGATCGCGTCCATCGGCTGCGGCGGGAAGATCGCGGTCATGAACGGCGCGAGATCATCGCTGTAGCGGGTCATGCCGACGGCTGCCGCCAGGTTGGGCGGGGTGCGCGGGAAGCCGGTGAAGGCGGGATCGACCAGGGCAGCCAATAGCTCGCGGATGCGATCGGCCCGGTAGTTGAACGACAGCAGCGCGTCACCGGGCGCCATGCCCCGGTAGTCGCCGATGGCGGCGGGCGGGATGAACTCGTCGGTGGTCCCGGCGGCGTGCGCGGCTTGGATGACGGCTTCGGCGGTGGCGAAACGGTCGCCCTCGCCGTTCGCGAGCAGGGCGTAGGCGCGGCTCACCCGCTCCCACCGATTGTCGCGGTCGAGCGCGAAGTAGCGACCGCAGACGGTGGCGATCACGGCGCCCGGGGGCAGCGCGGCTTCCAGTTTCGCGATGAACTCCGGCGCCGAGCGCGGCGGCGCGTCGCGACCGTCGGTGAACACGTGGACGCGGACCGGAATGCCTTCCGCCGCGACGATGCGGGCCAGGGCGGCGGCGTGGTCCTGGTGCGAGTGCACGCCGCCGGTGGACACCAGGCCAAGCAGGTGGCACGTGCCGCCGCTCTTGCGCAGCGCTTCGACCAGGCCGCGCACCGCCGGCATCTGCGCCAGCGAGCCGTCGGCGATGGCGCGGCCGATGCGCGGCAGGTCCTGCATGACGATGCGGCCGGCGCCGATGTTGAGGTGGCCGACCTCGGAGTTCCCCATCTGCCCGTCCGGCAGCCCGACGTCCCCGCCGGAGGTGCGCAGGAAGGCGTGCGGGCCGGCCCACAGCCGGTCGAAGTTCGGGGTGCGCGCTTGGCGGACCGCGTTGTCGGCGTCGGACTCGCTCCAGCCCCAGCCGTCGAGGATCACCAGCATGACGGGTCGGGGTGCGGGCATCGGTGGGCTCCGTTCGCTTCTAAAGCCCTCTGCCGCTGGCGGGAGAGGGTTGGGTGAGGGTAGCGCGGCGGAGTGTCCGGCGGGATGGCCACCCTCACCCCGGCCCTCTCCCGCCAGCGGGAGAGGGAGAAGGAAAGCAGAGGGAGGGCATGACGCAATAGGGGACGCCGTTTGGCCGAGCACCCAGCCTTCCCAGCGCTGCACCCAGGGGTCGGCCGGCGCCGTGTCCGGGCGGCGGCCGGCGAGCACGCCAAGAATACACAGCAGGCCCAGCACACTGTCGAACCGGTCCTCGCCCGCCGCGTCCGCGCCGAACCCGGTGGCAGTCGCGGCGGCCATCGCGGCATCGGGGACGGCGGACAGAGCGGCCATCGCGCCGCGCAGCGGGTCCGCCAGCGCGGCGCGGTCGGATTGGCGGCGCTTGCTGCCGCCCATGCGCAGGCCGAGCTGGCGCATCGCCTCCGCCGGGTAGGTTTCCGCCACCACCGTCCGGCCCGGTCGCAGCAGCGCCAGCAGGGCGCCGTCGAACGGCCATAGCGCCGGCGGGTCGTCGCCGGCCAGCGCGGGCAGCAGCAGGTCGCGCCAGGCGGAAATCGCGGCCTTGCCGGACTGGTTGGCGCCCAGCGTCCAGAACAGCGGCGCGCCGGCCGGTCGATGCGCCGTCGCGCGGTCGCACAGGCGCGATAGACCGGCGGCGTCGCCCAGGCCGAGGGCGGCGGCATGCGACAGCCGGGTCATCCCGGCGGCGCCGCGGCGGGGGTAGAACGGGCGTTCGGGCGCCAACTCGTCCAGCGCGTCGCATACCGTGAAGAAACCCGGGCGATGCGCCAGGCCGCGCAGGAAGGCGGGGAAGTCCACCGCCGACGCATGGCGCGCAGCGTATGCGCGGGGCAGGCCGAGCGGGAAATCCACGCCCAGCGCCACCGTCTCGCCGCCGGACCCGAGGCGGGCCAGCAGGATCGCGACATCACCGACCGGGCACGGCGCCGCGACCGTCCAGCCAGCCGGCGACCCGGTGGCCACCGTCATCCAGCGTTTGCGCGGGTCTGCGCTCCAATCCGCGTGGGCGGCGATCAGGGCTTCTTCTTCAGCGGCTGGTGGGCCCGGTCCATCAAACGCGACAGCAGCCCGGGCTTGCGCTCCGGCTTCACCGGTTTCGGCGTCGCGGCGACTGTGGCCTTCGCCTTCTGGTCCAGCCATTTCTCGAGCGTCATGCCCGCCTTTTGCGCCCGCTTGCGCTCGTACTCGCGCTGCGCGTCGGTCATGGTCTTCGCACCGGCGGGCGCGGCGGCTGGTTGTGGTTTGGCCATGGCGGCCTTCTTGGCGAAGAGCGAGGGCTTGTTCAAGCCGCCGAACTCGGCCGCGCCTGGACGCGGGCGAACCAGGCCGCCAGCTCGGTCCACGCCGGGTCGAGCGGCTGGCCGACCTTGGAGCCGAACCGGGTGAAGCAGAACAGCAGCACGTCCGCCAGGGTGAACCGGTCGCCCACGATCCATTCCCGCCCCGCCATTTGCCCGTCCAGCCAGCCGAGCCACTGCCGGGCGGTTGCCTTCAGCCCGTCCGACGCCTCGGGGATGGTGCGGATGCGGTCCTTGAAGAAGCTCAGGCCCTCGCCGAAGCGGTAGCCGGTGACGAGCGGCTCGACGATGTTGAGGTCCAGCCGGCGCACCCACATCCGCGTCTGCCCGCGCTCCCGGGGCGTCGCGCCGATCAGCGGCGGGGCCGGGTGGGTCTCCTCTATATACTCGGCGATGGCGGTGATCTCGGTCAGCCGCTCGCCATCGTCCAGCTCCAGCACCGGCAGCTGGCCCATGGGGTTGATGGCGAGGTAGGGCGCCTGACGGTTCTCGCCGCTGCGCAGGTCGATGCGTTGGGTCGGCAGCTTTAGGCCCTTCTCCCCCAGGAACATGCGGACCACGTGCGGGTTGGGGCCGACCGAGTCGTATAGCTTCATCGTCGCATCTCCGTTTCGGGCATCATAGCCCAGCAACAGCCAGGCAGGCGCGCACTACTCGGCCTAATCGCCCCGGACGGCGTTGATGATGGCCGAGAAGTCCAGCCCGGCGGAGTGCTCGGCGAACCTCTGGTAGATCGCCAGCGCGTGGGCGCCGAGGGCGGTGTCCGCGCCCGCCGCGCGGGCGGCGTCCTGCGCCAGCGTGAGGTCCTTCAACATCAGGCTGGTTGCGAACCCCGGCGCGTAATCGCGATTGGCCGGGGAGGCGGGGACGGGGCCGGGCACGGGACAGTAGGTGGTGAGCGACCAGCACTGCCCGGACGACGTGCTGGACACGTCGAACAGCGCCTGGTGCGACAGGCCGAGCTTCTCCGCCAGCACGAACGCCTCGGACACGGCGATCATCGAGATGCCGAGCAGCATGTTGTTGCACACCTTGGCCGCCTGCCCCGCGCCCGCTTCGCCGCAGCGCACGATGCGCTTGCCCATGGCCTGCAGGATCGGCTCCGCCTGGTCGAACACCGCCTGCGTCGCGCCCGCCATGAAGGTGAGCGTGCCGGCCGTGGCGCCCCCGACCCCGCCGGACACGGGGGCGTCCATGCTGGCCATTCCCGCCTGCGCGGCGGCGGCGTGGGCGGCCTGCGCCGCGGCGACATCGATGGTGGAGCAGTCGATGAACAAGGCGCCCTTGGCGGCGGCGGGCAGGATGTCGGCATAGCAGGCCGCGACGTGCTTGCCGGCCGGCAGCATGGTGATGACCGCGTCGGCGCCGGCGACCGCCTCGGCGGCCGAGCCCGCCAGGTCCAGCCCGAGGTCCGCCGCGGCGGTGGATGCGGTGGGCGACAGGTCGTAACCGCGCACCGAGTGGCCGGCGCGCAGCAGGTTGGCGGCCATCGGCGCGCCCATGTTGCCCAGCCCGATGAACCCGATCGTCGCCATTCCCGCCGCTCCCGTCTTTGTTGGGCGAAGCCTCGCGACGCGGCGCCGGGCCGTCAAGCGCGGGCATGGCGGACAACATAGAGTGGGGTGAAATCACCCTTGCGCGAGAGACGGACGGGGCCGGGCAACGGGGCCGATGCGGGTCCGTTGTGCGCTCCACGCACTCGGGAGGCTCGGATGAAAGCGCTTGTTTGGCACGGCAAAGGCGATATGCGGTGCGACACCGTCCCCGACCCAAAGATCGAGGCGCCGCGAGACGCCATCATCAAGGTCACGGCCTGCGCGATTTGCGGCTCGGACCTGCATCTGTTCGACGGGGTGATCCCCACGATGAAGAATGGCGACATCGTCGGCCACGAGACGATGGGCGAGGTCGTCGAGGTCGGCAGCGAGGTGAGCAACCTCAAGAAGGGCGATCGCGTGGTGGTGCCGTTCACCATCTCCTGCGGCGAGTGCTTCTTCTGCAAGCGCGGCTACTTCTCCGGCTGCGAGCGGTCCAACCCGAACGCGAAGATGGCGGCCGAGTTGTGGGGCCACTCGCCGGCCGGGCTGTTCGGCTACTCGCACCTGCTCGGCGGGTTCTCGGGCGGGCAGGCGGAGTATCTGCGCGTGCCCTACGCCGACGTGGGGCCGATCGTGGTGCCTGAGGGGCTGAGCGACGAGCAGGTGCTGTTCCTGTCCGACATCTTCCCGACCGGCTACATGGGCGCCGATTTCTGCGACATCAAAGGCGGCGAGACCATCGCGGTGTTCGGTTGCGGCCCCGTCGCGCAGTTCTCGATCCGCAGCGCCTTCATGCTGGGCGCCGAGCGGGTGATCGCCATCGACACCGTGCCCGAGCGGCTGAAGATGGCGGCCGACGCGGGCGCCATCACGATCGATTTCATGAAGGAAGACGTCTACGACCGCATCCAGGAGCTGACGCACGGGCGCGGCGCGGACGCCTGCATCGACGCGGTCGGCACCGAGCCGCACACTTCCGCCAGCTTCGACTCGATGCTGGACCGGGCGAAGGTGGCGTTGTTCGCCGGCACCGACCGGCCGCATGTGCTGCGCCAGGCGATCAACAACACGCGCAACTTCGGCATCGTCTCGATCATCGGCGTGTATGGCGGCTTCGTCGACAAGGTGCCGATGGGCAGCGCGATCAACCGCGGCCTGACGTTCAAGATGGCCCAGACGCCGGTGCAGTTCTACAAGCAGAAACTGATGGACCGGATCGTCAAAGGCGAGATCGACCCGTCTTTCGTCATCACCCATCGCGGCAAGCTGGAAGACGGCCCGGCGCTGTACGAGACGTTCCGCGACAAGAAGGACGGCTGCATCAAGGTGGTGCTGAAGCCGTAAGCCGTCCTCGCAACCCAATTAGGAGAAAGCTGTAGATGTCCGAGGCTCGCAAGTTCGCCGTAGTGACCGGCGCGTCGGCCGGCATAGGCCTTGAGTTGGCGCGGGAATGCGCCACCAACGGCTTCGACGTGCTGGTCTGTGCGGACGACGCCAAGATTATGGAAGTCGGCCCGTCGCTACGCAACGCCAACGTGACCGTCGATAGCGTCCAGGCCGACCTGTCCGGCTCCGAGGGGGTGGACAAGCTGTATGCCGCGATCGGCGGCCGCAAGGTGGACGTGCTGATGGCCAACGCCGGCCGTGGTTTGGGTAAAGGCTTCCTGGACCAGGCGGAGGCGGATTGGCGGCGCGTGGTCGACACCAACATCACCGGCACCCTGCTGCTGCTGCACAAGGTTGGCCGCGACATGCGATCGGCGCAGTCCGGCCGCATCCTGATCACCGGGTCGATCGCCGGGTTCATGCCGGGGACGTACCAGGCGGTCTACAACGGCACGAAGGCGTTCCTCGACAGCTTCTCGTTCGCGTTGCGGCACGAGCTGAAGGATAGCGGCGTGACGGTCACCTGCCTGATGCCGGGGGCCACCGAGACGGACTTCTTCGAGACCGCCGACATGATGGACACCAAGGTCGGCACAGCGAAGAAGGACGATCCGGCGATGGTCGCCAAGGTCGGCTTCAAGGCGATGATGAACGGCGACGGCGACGTGGTGGCCGGCTGGCACAACAAGCTGCAAGCCGCCATCGCGCATGTGGCGCCCGCAGACCTGTTGGCGAAGATGCACGAGAACATGGCCAAGCCCGGAACGGCCGCGTAGGGTCAGCCTACGGAACGATCTGGCCTGCGCACGGCCCAAACCCGCACGCGCCGAAGCGGGCGGCCAGCGTGACCGTGTCGCCGTCCTCCAGGAACCGTCGCTCCGTCCCGTCGTCAAGGCGAAGCGGGCGACGGCCCCCTCCTGTCATCTCCAGCAGACTGCCCTCGGAGCCTGGCGCCGGGCCTGAGATGGTGCCCGTTCCGAACAGGTCGCCCGGTCGCAGATCGCAGCCGCCGACGGTGTGGTGGGCGACCATCTGGGCCGGCGTCCAGTAGAGGTCGCGGGCGGTTCCATGGGATATCGTCTGCCCTCCCAGGGTCGCTGACAATGCCAGATCGAGCCCACCATTTGCCTGGTCCACGACGTCGGCGAGGTAGGCCATCGGAGCCGGATCGCCGGCTGGGCGCGGCATGGCCGGACAGCGATACGGCGCCAGCGCTTCCGGGGTGATGATCCAGGGGCTGATCGTGGTGTGGAAGCTCTTCGCGAGAAATGGCCCGAGCGGCTGATACTCCCAGCCCTGGATGTCGCGCGCGGACCAGTCGTTCAGTAGGCAGTAGCCTGCGATGTGGTCGGCTGCCTCGCCAATCGGGATCGGCTCGCCCGGCCGGTTGCCAGAGCCGATCCAGACACCCAGTTCCAGTTCGAAATCGAGGTTGCGCGACGGGCCGAAGCTCGGCTCGGGGTCCTTGGCCGGCTTGCGCTGGCCTTGCGGGCGGCGAACGGGAAGGCCGCTGACGCGCACCGAGGAGGCGCGGCCGTGATAGGCGACCGGCAGGTGCTTGTAGTTCGGCAGCAGCGGTTGGTCCGGCCGGAACAGGCGGCCGGCGTTGGTCGCGTGGTGGATCCCGGCGTAGAAATCCGTGTAGTCGCCGATCGCGCAAGGCAGGTGCAGCGCGCAGTCGGCAAGCGCGTGCAGCAGTTCGGGCCGGGATGGCGTCGATGCCTCCAACAGCCGCCAGGCCGCCTGGCGCAGGTCCCGCCGCGACCCCGCGCCCAAGGCGAGGAAGGCATTCAGCGTTGCGACCGGCGGCATCAGCCCGGCAGCCGGCAAGTCCAGCACGAAGTCGCCGATGGCGATGCCAGGCCGCGCCACGCCGTCCGGCGGGCTGAATATCCCGATCGGCAGGTTCTGCAGCGGGAAGTCTCCGGCGTCGGCGCCCGGCGCCCAACTGCGCCGCGCAGCGTCGTGCGTATCGTCCAACTGCATGGCGTGCGCTCCCCCTGTTGCCGCTAGATTGCGGGCCGGCGCGGTGCGGCGCAACGTGGATTGCGGCCGGGCGTTGCAAGGCCGGATTCACCGGAGGGCGCGATATGGCTGATGCGGTGCTGACGCTCAACGCCGGCTCCTCCTCCATCAAGGCCGCGCTGTTCGAAGCCGGGCCGGGGCAGCGGCTGCTGTTCCGGGCCTCCGTCGATGGCGACCGGTTCAAGGCGAAGGACGGCGCCGGAGCTCTGCTCACCGACGAGGCGGTGGACGGCGCGCCGATGCCGCACGTGATCGCGTTCGCCGAAAGCCATCTGGATGGCGAGCGCTTGGCCGCCGTCGGCCATCGCATCGTGCATGGCGGCAGCCGCGCCGGCCCGGCCCGCGTGGATGACGCGCTGCTGGCGGAGCTGGACGCGCTGTCGCCCTGGGCGCCGCTGCACCAGCCGCAAAACGTGGCGGCCATGCGCGAGGTGGCAACGGATCGCCCGGACCTGCCGCAGGTCGCGTGCTTCGACACCGCGTTTCATCACACGCTGGACCCGCTCGCCGCCTGGTTCCCCATCCCGCGGGCGCTGCACGCGGCCGGTCTACGGCGCTACGGCTTCCATGGGCTGTCCTACGAGTTCGTCGCCGGCCGGCTGCGCGAGTTGGCGCCGGGTCTGTCCCGCGTCATCGTGGCGCACCTCGGCAACGGCGCCAGCCTGTGCGCTCTGCGCGACGGGCGCAGCGTCGACACCACCATGGGTTTGACGCCGCTGGACGGGCTGATGATGGGCACCCGCAGCGGCGCGGTGGACCCGGGCCTGGTGCTGGCCCTGCTGCAGGACCACAGCGCCGACCAGGTGACGGAGCTGCTGTATCACGAGTCCGGCCTGAAGGGCGTCTCGGGCATCGCTTCCGACATGCGCGCGCTCGCCGCGTCCAGCGACCCGGCGGCGCGCGAGGCGATCGCGCTGTTCGTCTTCCGGCTGGCGAGGGAGGCAGGCGGCATGGCGGCGAGCCTGGGGGGCGTGGACGGCCTGGTGTTCACCGGCGGCATCGGCGAGCACGACGCCGCCCTGCGCGCCGCCACCTGCGACCGGCTCGCCTGGCTGGGAATCCGGTTGGATCCGGACACAACGGAAGGCCGGATCAGCGCCGCGGACAGCGGCGTCGCCGTGTGGGTGATCCCCACCGATGAGGAGAGCGTGATCGCACGTCACACGGTGGCGCTGCTGACGCCTCTTGCGCGGGCTGCGCCGTGAAGCAGACTACCGCAAACAGGGGGAAACCGATGCAACACGCACAGATGCCGGAGCCGATTCTACCGCCTGGCGGCCCGCGCCCGCCGCCGCCGATGCAGGACCCGGACGATCCGAACAACGTCCCGGAGGACCTGCCGCCGCGCCCCGCCGGGGACGATCCGGACGACCTGCCGCCGATGCCGCCGATGCAGGTGAAGTGAGGCTCAGCCGGGGTGACGCGTCACCCCGGCGAGGTGGCCCGCGATCAAGCCCGTCCGGAGGTGTAGACGCGCACGCCGGACGTGCCGCGCGCCGGATCGCGAGCGCCGAGCGGGCGGGCTTCGGGCTCGGCGGGGGTTGTGGATTGCGCGGCATTGGCGGCCGCCTCCTCCGTGCGCAACTGCTGCCATCCGGCGGTGCGCCACTGTTCCAGCCGCGCGTCGAAGTCGATCGGGCTGGATGCCTCCAGGATGTCGATAACGCGCGACCGGGTCTCGATGGCGGGGTGGATCACCAGCAGCGCGTGCCCGCGGCGAACGCCCTCGGCGTAGCCGTGAACCTCGTCATCGGGCGCGAACAGGCCTTTCAGCGCGCCGAACAGGCCGGTGTTGCCGCCCTCGCTGTTCACCCCGGCATTGGCGCCATCGGCGGTTTTGTCGGTGACGTAGGCATCGGCGGCCAAGTCCTCGGCGGCGAGGCGGTCGATGGCGGCCTGGGCGGCCTCGGGCGTCTCGAACATGGCGACGATCTGGTCGTCCTGCTTGGCCGTAGTGTCGTACAGCGCGGTTTCATGCACGGCATCGCCGGACAGTTTCTCACTCTGGTCGTAGTAGCCTGAGATCGGCGGCTTCATGGCGGGCTCCGCTGCGTAAAGGGTAGCACGTGATACGAGCGCCGGCCGCGCCGGGTTCCGCAACCGCTGCCTCGCACCGTTTCGTTACAGCACACTCATTTACCGTCATGGCCGGACTTGATCCGGCCACCCACGCGCCCCCCCCGGCGCCATAGCGCCAGTCTTCGCACCACCTTTGCACGCGCGTCGCGTGGGTGCTCGGGTCAAGTCCGGGCATGACGGCGTGGGAATGGGCTTTTCTATCGCGTGACCGGAAGCGCGGCGTTGGTCCAGCCGACGGAGTAGGCGAACGGGCCGGTAATCACGCGCACCATCGTCTTGACCTTCGCCTGGCCGCCCATAATGGCGACCCGGGTCGGACGATCGATCGTCGTGCAGGTCTCGATGGCGGAGTTGGCCCGCGCCCGGCCGCGCGCGGCGAAACCGTCGTAATCGGACTCGCGGGTGCAGAACACGTCGCCGGCCTGCAGGAACGACGGCGATTCCGCAGCGTGTCCCGCCCCGCTCAGCAGGACGATGGACAGCATGGCGAACTGGCGCGTCATGGCCATGCTCCTATCTACGCGCTCACCCGGCGGCGGCGCGGCCGCTTGTCCGGCACAGGTTCGGCCGCGGGCTCCTCACGGCCGCCGAGGGCCGCCAACAAGGCCGCGCGCAAGGTGGCCAACTTGCGATCATTCTCGACCTTCAGGCCGAACACGTCCTTGACGTAGAACACGTCCACCGCCCGCACGCCGTAGGTGGTGACGTGGGCGGAGGCGATCTGCAGCCCCTGGTCGCTGATGGCGGAGGTGACGTCGTGCAGCAGGCCGGGTCGGTCGCGGCCGTTCACTTCGATCACGGTGTGGGTGTGGCTGGCGCGGTTGTCCAGCACCACGCGGGGTGGCACGTGGATGGCGCGCATGCGGCGGCCGATTAGTGCCTCGCCCATGCGGCCGATCTCCGTGGCGAGTTGCAGGCGGCCGGAGACGGATTGCTCCACCAGCACGGACAGCCGGGCCAGCCGGTGCGGCGCGTCGAACGCGCCGCCGGCGGCGTCCTGCACCCAGAACGTGTCCAGCGCCATGCCGTTGGTGAGGGTGTGGATGCGGGCGTCCACGATGGAGGCGCCCGCCACCGCCAGCGCCCCGGCGATATGGCTGAACAGCCCGGCGTGGTCAGCGGTGTAGACCAGCACCTCGGTCACCGCGCGCGCCGGGAGGGGCTCGGCCTGCACCGTCAGCGGCGCCTTGGTCGCCTGCGCCTCCCGCACCAGGCGGGCGTGGCGCAGTTGCGTATCGGGGTCGAAGCCCAGCCAGTAGCTCGGGTAGCCGAGCCCGAGGAAGTAGTCGCGGTCGGCGTCGCTCCAGCTGGTCATCGCCGCCGCCACGGTCTGCTTGGCCCGCGCCACCCGCACGTCGCGCTCGGTGGTGGCGAGCCCGCCGGCGAGGACCTCGGCAACACGGGCATATAGTTCTCGCAGCAGCGTCGCCTTCCAGCCGTTCCAGACCCGCGGCGATACGGCGCGCATATCGGCCACCGTCAGCACCAGCAGCAGCTTAAGCCGCTCGGGCGACTGGATGGTCTCGACCAGGTCCAGGATGGTCTTCGGGTCGTCGATGTCGCGCTTGAACGCCGTCTGGCTGAGCAGCAGGTGCTGCAGCACCAGCCACGACACCATCTCGGTCTCCTCGGCAGCCAGGCCGAGTTGCGGGCCGATGGTCAGCGCGAGGTCGGCGCCGAGTTCGGAGTGCTCGCCGCCGCGGCCCTTGGCGATGTCGTGCAGCAGGGCGGCGACATACAGCGCGCGGCGGGACTGCAGATCCTCCATCAGCCCGGAGGCGATCGGCGCCACGTCGGACAGATCGCCGACGTCGAGCTGGTCCAGCACGCGCACCGCCTCGATGGTGTGCTCGTCGACGGTGAACACGTGGTAGGTGTCGAACTGCATCTGGCCGACGATGCGCGCCCAGT
>CAXTBW010000025.1:44501-46407 GCA_964242925.1 uncultured Acetobacteraceae bacterium | reverse complement strand
CTGCACCGTCACGTCGAGCGCGGTGGTCGGCTCGTCGGCGATCAGCAGCGCCGGGTCGCAGGCGATGGCCATGGCGATCATCGCGCGCTGGTTCAGCCCGCCGGACAGCTGGTGCGGGTAGGCGCGCATGCGCTGCTCCGGCGCCGGAATGCCGACCTGGCCCAACAGGTCGCGCACCCGGCCGTGCAGCTGGCGGCGCGGCGCCATGTGGCGCACCCGCAGCGCCTCGCCCACCTGCCAGCCGATCGTGTAGCAGGGGTTGAGCGAGGACGTCGGCTCCTGGAACACCATCGCCACCTCGCGCCCGACCAGGCGGCGGCGGCGGCGCGGCGACAGGCCGCGCAGGTCGGCGCCGCGAAACTCGATGGCTTCGGCGGCGACCCGACCGGTGGGCGGCAGCAGCCCCATCACGGCCAGCATCGACACGCTCTTGCCCGAGCCGGACTCGCCCACCACGCACAGCACTTCGCCGGGCGCGACGGTCAGGTCCACGCCTTCCACGGCGTTGAACCGCCCCGCCGCCGTCTCGAACCCGACTGATAGGCCGCGCACGTCGAGCAGGCGGTCGCTCACTTGCGCAGCTTCGGGTCCAGCGCGTCGCGCAGGCCGTCCCCCAGCAGGTTGAACGCCATGACGGTGACCAGGATGGCGACCCCGGGAAACGTCAGCAGCCACCAGGCGCGCTGGTAGAACTGCAGCGCGTCGGCCAGCATGGTGCCCCATTCCGGCGTGGGCGGCTGCGCGCCGAGGCCGAGGAAGCCGAGCGCGGCGGCGTCGAGGATGGCGGCGGAGAAGCCGAGCGTGGCCTGCACGATCAACGGCGCCAGGCAGTTCGGCAGCACCACCAGCAGCATCAGGCGCCCTACCCCGGCCCCGGCGGCGCGGGTGGCGACGACGTACTCGCGCGCCAGTTCGCCCAATGCGGCGGCACGGGCGAGGCGGACGTAGGCGGGCAGCAGCACCACCGCGACCGCCAGCATGGCGTTGGTCAGCCCCGGTCCGAGGATCGCGACCACGACGATGGCGAGCAGCAGCGAGGGGAACACCAGCAGCACGTCCATCAGGCGCATGATCGCGACGTCGACCACGCCCCCGGCAAAGGCCGCGACCAGGCCCAGCAGCGTGCCGAGGGTGAGCGACAGCGCGACCACCACGGCGCCGATCAGCAGCGACAGGCGGGCGCCGTAGATGAGCCGGGTGAGGACGTCGCGGCCCAGGCTGTCGGTGCCGAGCGGGAAGTTGGCCTGCTCGAACGGCGGGGTGAGGAAGGATTCGCGGAACTGCTCCGCCGGGCCGTGCGGCGCGACGTAGGGCGCGGCGGCGGCGATGGCGATTAGGGCGAGCATGACGACGATGCCGGCCGCCGCGCCGCGGTTCTCGATCAGCCGGCGCGCGAAGGCGAAGCGGGGCGGCCGGCGGTTCAGGGTGGCGCTCATTGCCGCACCCCCCTCCTCCCGTCATGGCCGGGCTTGACCCGGCCACCCACGCCGTCCCAGCGTCGCCGGTGTTGCAAGGGGAGAGCAGTGTGCCGGCCGGGTGGGTCTACATCATGACCAATCGGCCAAACGGAACGCTCTACACCGGCGTGACCAGCAATCTCGCGCGCCGGGTTTGGGAGCACCGCGAGGGCGTTGTCGAAGGGTTCACCGAACGTTACGGGCTGAAGCTGCTGGTCTACGTCGAGCCACACGAGGATTTCCGCGCCGCCATCCAGCGGGAAAAAAACCTGAAGCATTGGTCGCGGGCTTGGAAGGTGCGCTTGATCCTTGAGACCAACGCGTCGTGGACGGATCTTTACGACCTGGTTTGCGGGTCGTGAGTCGCTCAACTCGAGCCGACGTTTCGCAACGCGCGGCGTGGGTGGCCGGGTCAAGCCCGGCCATGACGAGATAGGGATGGGGGTGGG
>CAXTBW010000025.1:0-44401 GCA_964242925.1 uncultured Acetobacteraceae bacterium | reverse complement strand
GATCACCGGCGCAGCCGGGGGTTCAGCACGCCGTAGAGCACGTCCACCCCCAAATTCACCATCATCACCAGGATCGCGATCAGCAGGGTGCCGCCCTGCAGCACGTTGTAGTCACGGCGCTGCACGCTATCCACCAGCCAATGGCCGACGCCGGGCCAGGCGAACACCGTCTCCGTCAGGATGGCGCCGCCCAGCAACGAACCAACCTGCAGGCCGAGCACCGTCACCACGGGAATGAGAGCGTTGCGCAGCGCGTGCACCACCACCACACGGCGCGGCGTCAGCCCCTTCGCCCGCGCGGTGCGCACGTAGTCCTCGCCTAAAACCTCCAGCATCGCCGAGCGCGTCATCCGCGCGATGGTGGCCAGCGGGATGGTGCCAAGCACAATGGTGGGAAGGATCAAATGGCGCACCGCCGAACGGAACGCGCCCGGGTCGTTGGGCCAGAACAGCGTGTCGAGCAGCAGGAAACCGGTATGCGGCTCGACGTAGAACAGCTCGTCGATGCGGCCCGACACGGGCGTCCAGCCCAGCCGGACCGAGAACACCAGGATCGCCATCAGCCCCCACCAGAAGATCGGCATCGAGGCGCCCGTGACCGAAACCCCGATCAACCCGTAATCGACCGGCGTGCCGCGCCGCACCGCGGCCACCACGCCCAGCGGCAACCCGATCACCACGGCGAACAGCATGGCGCAAGCCGCCAACTCGAGCGTCGCGGGGAAGAACGTGGTGAACTCTGTCCACACGCTGGCCTGCGTCACCATCGAGTGGCCCATGTCGCCGTGCAGCAGCTGCACCTCGTAGTCGGCGAACTGCTTCCACAGCGGCTGGTCGAGCCCCAGTTCGTGCCGGAAATACGCCAACCGCTCGGGCGAGATGCCGTGCTCCCCCGTGCGCACCTCGACCGGGTCGCCGGGCACGGCGTGCACCAGCAGGAAGCCCAGCAGCGACACGCCGACGATCGTGGGCACGATCAGCGCCAGCCGCCGGGCGAGTAGGCGGAGCAAGGCTACTCCAGATCGACCTGGTCGAAGATGTGCGCGCCCAGCGGGCTCATGACGTAGCCCGTCACCTCCTTGCGCATCGGCTGGAAAGTGATCGAGTGGGCGATCAGGAAGAACGGCGCGTCATCGTGCATGATCACCTGCGCCTGCTCGTACAGCTTGGCTCGGTCCGCCTGGTTGGGCAGCGTGGCGGCCTTCTGGATCAGCGCGTCGAAGTCCTTGTTGCACCATTTGGACGCGCTGCCGCCGCCGACCCGCGCGGCGGCGCAGCTGGCCAGCGGGGTGAAGAAGTTGTCCGGGTCGCCGTTGTCGCCGGTCCAGCCCAGCTCCGCCATCTGGTGCTCCCCGGCCTGCACGCGCTTGCGGTATTCGCCCCATTCGAACGACACGATGCGGGCGCGGATGCCGACCTTCATCAGGTCCGCCTGCATCAGCTCGCCGATGCGCCGCGCGTCCGGATTGTACGGCCGCTGCACCGGCATGGCCCACAAATCGGTCTCGAAACCGTCGGGGAAGCCAGCCTCCGCCAGCAGCTTCTTCGCCGCGTCCGGATCGTGCGGATAGTCGGTCACAGCGGTGTCGTAGGACCACATGGTTGGCGGGATCAGGTTCTTGGCCGGCTCCCCGGCGCCCTGGTAGACGGCGGACAGGATGGCGGCCTTGTCGATCGCCATGTTGATCGCCTGGCGCACCCGCTTGTCGGTGAACGGCGGCTTCATGTTGTTGAACGCCAGGTAGCCGATGTTCAGGCCCGGCTGCGACAACAGGGTCAGATGCGGGTCGATCTTGATGCCGGGCAGGTCGGCGGGGGACGGGAAGGCCATCACCTGGCACTCGTTGGCGCGCAGCTTGGCCAGGCGCACCGCTGGGTCCTTGTTGATGGAGAACACCAGCGCGTCCAGCTTCGCCCTCGGCCCCCAGAACGCGTCGAACCGGCGGTAGCGGATGGTGGCGTCGCGCTGGTAGACGACGAACTCGAACGGCCCGGTGCCGATCGGCAGTTGGTCGATCTGCTCGGGCTTGCCGGCCTTCATCAGCACGTCCGCGTATTCGGCCGACTGGATGCTGGCGAAGTCCATCGCCAGGTCCGCCAGGAACGGCGTCTGCGGCGTGGCCAGGGTGAAGCGCACGGTGTAGTCGTCGATCTTGTCGAGGGCGGTGACCAGCTTGGCCAGCCCCATGTCGCCGTAATAGTCGTACGACCCGCCGGACACCTTGTGGTAGGGGCTGTCCTCCTTCGCCTGGCGGTTGAACGAGAACAGGACGTCGTCGGCGTTGAAGTCCCGCGTGGGCTTGAACGTCGCGTTGCTGTGCCACTTCACCCCGTGGCGCAGGTGGAAGGTGAACACCGTGCCATCGGCCGAGGCCTCCCAGCTTTCGGCCAGGCCAGGGACCAGGTCGGTGCTGCCGCGCTTGAACTCGATGAGGCGGTTGTAGACCGGCCGGTTCGCGTCGAACGTCGTCCCCGTGGTGTTGAGCATGGGGTTGAAGTTCTCGGGCGCGCCCTCCGAGCAGTAGACCAGCGTCTTCGCCGTCGCGGGCGCCGCGCCGATGATCGCTGGCGCCGCGCCGGCGAAGGCGAACGCCGCGCCGGCGAGCAGGAGGGAACGCAGGGGCCTCGGGAAGGTCATGGACACGCCTTTCAACTGCATGGGTGGACGGGGTCTAGCGCGGGCCGCGGCGGCGGTTGAAGGCGAGTTGCTCGGGCGTCAGCTGAAACCCGACCAGCACGCTGTATGCCGCACCCGTGAGCTTGTCGTCGACCGGCAGCACCAGGTCGATCTGCTCGCCCGTCAGTCGCAGCCGGTCGGAGTTGCGCGGGAAGTCGACGTTGAGCCGGTAGTCCTGCTTGGCTAGGATCGTGTCCCCGCGGGAGACGGAGACGAAGTAGGTCACGGGCTGCTGCCGCGCCTGCGCCGCCGGGCCTCGCGTCACCTCCAGGTTCACGTTCAGCACCGTGCGCAGGTGCGTCAGGTCGTCCAGCGAACATTTGCCGTTCAGCCCTGTGATCCGTCCATCGACCACCATATCGGTGAGGTCGGTCCCGGCGGCGCGGAACTGCGTGAGGTCGGCCCCGTCGCTGAGGATCGCGGTGCGAGGGCAAGTCGGTGCGAATTGCGGCAGGTCTGGGCCGCAGGCTGACAGCGATGCAGCCGCTGCGATCACGATCAGGACGGCGGGCACGGCTCGAGACCGAGTGGACGCATGTTTCGGCAGCATGAAGGCAAGCGGGCGCATGGACGACGGCATCGGCTACTCCGGGCGGGCGGCGGATAGCCGCATCGTTGGCGGGTTGGGGCGCGCTGGGTTGTGGCAGGACGGGTGGGACGGCATAGTGCGCGCGGCAGCCCGCCCGGACAACATGGCCCAGAAAACCCCCCTACGCATTCTCCTATCGGGCCCGCGCGGTTTCTGCGCCGGCGTCGACCGCGCCATCCGTGTCGTCGAAGAGGCGATCCGTCGTTTCGGCGCGCCCGTCTACGTCCGCCACGAGATCGTCCACAACCGCACCGTCGTGGAAGCGCTTGAGGCGCAGGGCGCCGTGTTCGTGGAGGAGTTGGACGAGGTCCCGCCCGACGCGCACGTGGTGTTCTCCGCCCACGGCGTGCCGAAATCCGTGCCGCTCGAGGCGGAACGGCGGCATCTGCACTATTACGATGCGACCTGCCCACTGGTCAGCAAGGTGCACCGCGAGGCGGAGCGGCATTTCGCCGACGGCACAGCGGCGCAGCGCCACATCCTGATGATAGGCCACGCCGGGCACCCGGAAGTGGTTGGCACCATGGGCCAGCTGCCTCCCGGCGCGGTGACGCTGGTGCAGGATTCAAGCGAGGCGGCGACCGTGATGCCCGCGCCCGGCCCGCTGGCGTTCATCACCCAGACCACCCTGTCGGTGGACGACACCGCCGAGATCGTCGAGATCCTGCGCACCCGGTTCCCCGCCATCGAGGGGCCGAAGCGGGAGGACATCTGCTACGCCACGACCAACCGCCAGGCCGCGGTGAAGGCGGTGGCGCCGGATTGCGACCTGGTGATTGTCATCGGCAGCCCGAACTCCTCCAACTCCCAACGGCTGCGCGAGGTGGCGGAGCGCGCCGGGGCCAAGCGCGCCGTATTGGTTCCCCGCGCGCGGGACCTGGACTGGTCGCTGATGGACGGCGTTCACACGCTGGGGCTCACCGCCGGCGCGTCGGCGCCCGAAGCGCTGGTGCAGGAGATGATCACCCATCTAGCGGAACGCTACACGCTTGGCATCGAGGAGCGCCGGGTGACGGAGGAAGACGTGATCTTCAAGCTCCCCGCGCCGCTGTCCTGAGGCACGACGCTCGCTTCTCCCGCTCCTCCTGGGAGAGGGTCGGGGTGAGGGGCTGCTGACCCGGCATGGCCGTCTACACCGAAGTCACCGACGAGGCGCTTGCGGCCTACGTCTCGGAGTACGCGCTGGGCACGGTGGTCGCGTTTCGGGGCATCGCAGAGGGGGTGGAGAACTCGAACTTCTCGCTGCGCACCACCGCGGGGGATTTCATCCTCACCCTGTACGAGAAGCGCGTCGACCCGGCGGAGCTGCCCTGGTTCCTCGGGCTGATGGATCATCTGTCCAGCCACGGGATCACCTGCCCGCAGCCGGTGCAGGCGCGGGACGGCGCGGCCCTGCGCCGCCTGGCCGGGCGCCCGGCGTGCATCACCACCTTCCTGCCCGGCGTGTGGCCGCGCCGGGTGCGCCCGACGCACTGCGCCCCTGTTGGCGACGCGTTGGCCGCACTGCACCTGGCTGGCGCCGGATACGCGTCGGAGCGCCCGAACGCGCTGGGCCCGTCCGGCTGGCGCCCGCTGCTGGACCGCAGCCTGCCACGGGCGGACGAGGTGCAGCCGGGCTTGGGGGCGCAACTGGATGCAGCGCTGGAACGCATCCTGGCGGGATGGCCCGTGGGCTTGCCGCGCGGCCACATCCACGCCGACCTGTTCCCGGACAATGTATTCTTCCTCGACGGCCGATTGTCGGGCCTGATCGATTTCTACTTCGCCGCCACCGACCTGTTCGCCTACGACCTGGCCGTCTGCCTCAACGCCTGGTGCTTCGAGCCGGACCTCCAATTCAACGTCACCAAAGCGCGCGCCATGCTGCGCGCGTACGACGCCCGCCGCCCGCTATCGGATGCCGAGCGCCGCGCCCTGCCAGTACTGTGCCAGGGCGCCGCGATGCGTTTCCTGCTGACCCGGCTGTTCGATTGGGTCAACACCCCGCCGGGCGCGCTGGTGACGCGGAAGGACCCGCTGGAGTATCTCGGCCGCCTCCGCTTCCACCTCGCCGCGCAGGACGACCGAGCCTATGGATTCTGAAACGGTCGAGATCTGGACCGACGGCGGCTGCAAGCCCAACCCCGGCCCGGGTGGTTGGGCCGCCATCCTGCGCTTCCGCGAGGCCGAGCGGGAGCTGACCGGCGCCGAGGCCGCCACCACCAACAACCGCATGGAGCTGACCGCCGCGGCCGCCGCGCTGGAGACGCTGAAGCGCCCCTGTCGCGTGGTGCTGCACACGGACAGCGAGTATGTCCGCAACGGCATCACCCGCTGGCACACCGGCTGGGTGCGCAAGAACTGGCGCACCGCTTCCGGCAGTCCGGTCATGAACATGGATTTGTGGCAACGGCTGCTGGACGCGGCCAAGCCGCACGAGATCGAGTGGAAATGGGTGCGCGGCCACGCGGGCGACGTGATGAACGAGCGCGCCGACGTGCTGGCGACGCGGGCGCGGGGCGGGTGAGGCATCTTGGCGGCCCGAAGCCGGAAGACATGCGACGCCCGGATGACTCGCAGGCGGCAGACTGGCCACGGCTATATCAGGAGGACCCGATCGCCTACCGGGAGTATTTGCAGCGTTAGGACCCGGTTTGCGCTTCACTGACGACAGCGATGGCCAGTTTGGCGAAACGGGTTCGCAGCGGGCGAGAGAGGCCGCCCGCTTGACAAGCAAATCATCATCACGGGCAATGCGATGCCTTGCCTGCAGGGTGTATCAAACCGGTCTCATGCGTTCGGGAGGCATCAGTGCTACCACGCGTCATTGCCCGAACCGCCATCCTCGCCATGACGACGATGCCGGCGTGGGCGCAGCAAAGCGTATCTTCCCTATCGCTGATCCAGCAAGAACGCATCGTAAACACGCCGTCTGGGTTGAGCCCGCTCTATCTGGGCTCTCCAAGCTATCCTCAGCCCAACCTGTTGCGCATCGATAACGGGCATCTGCAGATCGTCGGCTCGACCGGCGCATGGGGAACACAGACCAATTTACTAACTGTGTTCGCCAATGACCGCTATGCCAACCAGGGCAACCAAGGGCTGTTCTGGGACCCAGCCTATCGCATCGCGTCGACCGGACAGGATAGCGGCGCCATCGAGGCATGGAATGCCGGTCGACCGCCGATCGCGTTCCACACTCCCGTCGCACGCTTCGGCCGGGCGACCATCCAGACGCAAAGGGGGCCGCGGCCGGTCTACACCGTAGGCCTCGCCGAGAAGCTGGACTCGCGGCAGGTTGCGGAGATCTTGGCGAGGCCGAATATGCGGGTGGAAACCAGCAATGGATTCTTCGGCTACCTGATCCCGTCAGGCTACAAGGACCCGGCTGGGTCCGCGGTTCCACCGATCTCCGCTGACGGCGCGACCCTGACGCTCGACAATTGGGTCCGGGCTTCGTCGAACCCCGTGGTGCCCGCGAGCGCATTGGCCCTGCCGGATGCCTACGACAAGGCGCCGTATCAGGTGACGATCGACGCGTTCCACCAGATCAACGACTTCTCGACCGTGTTGAAGCTTTATGCCGACGACATGATACAGGTCGCAATGGGTAATGAGTTCACCATCGTCAACAACAAAACGGGGCCGGTCTTGGCATTGAACCTGATCGATCCGTTGGCGACTCCTCTGCTCACGATCGGGATGAATGCCTCCTCGCTCTCCGACGACGGACGCGGCAACGGCGTTTCCGTCGCCGACCAGGTTTGCAGCGATGGGTTTCAGGCATGCTTTGTCGCGCGTAACCAGACGACACGGACGAGCGGCACGACGTACGGCTACCTCGTTCCGGTCCACGGCCCCGACGTTGCGATTGCCTCGACGCAGCCAATTGGCAAATACGTGCTGCAGGCCGACCCAGGTGATAGCTGCAACACGGTTGGGCGGACTTGTCGGCGGACGATTGTGCTCGATACGGCGGGCAACATGGCTCTCTCCGGCAGCGTGGGGGTAAGCGGTACGGTCAAAGCCGGTGCAACAACGCTCGCTGAAGCTGCGGCGTGCGTTCCTGCAATTCTTGGAGCGCATTTCGTGATCACCGACGGCCGCAAGCCGCATGAGGCTGCCGGCAACGGCTCTGGCGTGCCAGCCGACTGCATGCCGCCGGCGAAAGGCGCGGCTCCGACCTGGCTGTCCGTTTACGACCAACTCCCCGTCGTCAACTGACGTGCCTGGCGCGCTGGCGGACCGCGATTGCATTTGCCGCTGGCTGAGCCCCTGCTGTCACCGACGCACACAAATTGGGTCTGATTTTCGATGAGTCCCGTCGTTCATATTTCCCGCCTTGGCAATCTGGGCAACCAGATGTTCCAGTACATGGTCGCCAAGTCGATCGAGACGCTGGTGCCCGGCTGCATCGTCTCGGGGGAGGACATGAACGCGTGGGGCATCAGCTTGCCTTACGTCACTCAAGAGAACCGGCGCGTCGCTGTCGTGACCAGTCAACGCGTGGAGGTCGAGCGCCTTGCGTCCGACCTCCGCGAAGGCCGCATCGATTACGTCGAACTGCGGACCTATGGGCAGCACTTCGCCAACATGCTCCCCAGTGCGCAACAATACGACAAGATCTTCTCTCGCCGCTACGCTTCGCATGGAGGGGCAGAGGATGAGCTTGTGATCAATATTCGAGCCGGCGACATCCTAGAGGCCGTGCATTCCGACTACACGCTCCTACCAGTCGCGTATTACCGCGAGATCGTTGACCAAATGGGTCTCAAGCCGGTTTTCTGCGGCCAGACAACGATGAATAACGCTTACCTCCATCGACTCGGCGCCGCATTTCCGGAGGCCCGCTTTCTGCCAGATCCAGGCCCGCTAGAGACGTTCGATTACATGCGCAACTCGAGGCACGTCCTGCCGAGCATAAGCACATTCGCCTGGCTTGCCGCGTGGCTCTCAAGCGCTGCGACCGTGATTTTGCCGGTCTATGGGCTATTCAACCCGCTGCAGTGCCGCACGCAGAATTTCGTCCCGCTCGGCGATCCGCGCTATCGGTTCGACCTCTTCCCCGCGAGCTACGCAGTGCCCCTGGCGAAACTCGACGAAACGCATTGGCGGATGGGCGCCGCATGGCGCCGTATGACGCATGACGTGCTCAGGTGCTACATGAATTCACCACCGCGAATACCGGCCCGCCCCGAGGCCGTGCTGAACTTTTTCGACGAAGATTTCTATCGCGCCAGCTATCCCGACGTCGACCAATCCATCGCCGGAGGGCATATCCCGAGCGGCAGACACCACTATGAACATAATGGGCGAGCCGAGGGACGAAAGCCGTTTGCGTTCGACCCGGCCTGGTATGTCGCCGCCTATCCAATGGCAGGCTTGGAGATTGGGCAAGGCGACTATCTGGATCCGCTCCAGCATTACGTAGATGTTGGCGCCGCACGTGGCTACGGTCGAGTCCCCGAGATCTCGTCTGATCCCGCTTGGCATCCAAAATGAACGGGCTGTTCGACCTCACGACTTGGCATGGAGCAATGGTTGTTGTGGAGACAGCTACTGGCTCCGTGGTCAGTTCCATTCTGTCGTCCATTCCAATGGGTCACGAACGCCTCGTTGCTTACGTGAGTCCTTACCTCGCGGATTGCTGCTTCATCATGGGCCGAGCCAGCCAAGTTGACCACCTTACGATCCAGCCCAATATCAGCGGCCGCGTCGTCATCGCTGTTGGCTTGGCGCATACCAGCCAGCTGAACAGCGTTTCATTGTACGAGAGGCACACTAGCCGCTGGATCGGCGCAGCTCCCGCAAACACGATCGGGCTGGGTAGTCTCAGCTCCGACGTTTGCAAACGGCAGGCTTACGAGGTTTTCACCTTTTCCGCGGTGGGTCCGGACGACATCGGGCTGGACACCCGGCTACTCATGAAACGTATCGACCGCCTGCTCGAGAGCCGGCTCGATGTGGCCAGCTTGCAAGAACTTCCGTGCGATCTCGTCTCAGCTGGAGCGCTTGAAGCCGTCGCCAGCGTGTTGCCGGAAGACGACCTTATGAAGCTTTCGTCCGCCTTGATGATCGACCTAGATCTCCGCGACAAGGTCGCTGCGATTTTCCCCGGGGATGTGTTTGCAAGGATCGCACTGCCGAGACTGGCAAGTTGGGCCTCTCAGCGACGAGATCAACCACGTGTCTCGAGTCTAAGCGCCGATTACGATGATCTTGGCTTTCTCGGCTTTGGCGGTCGATATGTCTCGCTGCCCTACCATCTGAACGCGCTTGCACGCCAAGAAGTCCGTCCCAGCAAAGCTGTGTGCATTGTCGCGACCGTACGAAATGAAGGCCTATATCTTGTTGAATGGATCGCATATCACCGCTCTATCGGCATCTCGGACTTCTTCATCTACTCGAATGACAATGATGATGGCTCGGACGAGCTTCTGCAGGCTCTTGCCGATGTGGGCGCCATCAACTGGCGCCGCAACACGGTTGGCCTAGGGGGGAGTGCGCAACGCAAGGCCTATGGACATGCGCTAGGATTTTCACCCGAGGTGCTGGATTTCCGGTGGGCCCTTCTGATCGATGCTGACGAGTATCTCACGCTAAATGCCGAGTTCTTTCACTCTGTTTCGGAATACCTCGGCTGGATCGAGACGCGCGAGGTTGACTGTATTGCGATCAATTGGGTTATGTACGGCTCCTCTGGCGAAGTAAGATGGCGCAACGATTTTATTGCTCGGCGTTTTCCAAGCCCGGTCGGAGGCGCCAACATCCATGTGAAATCCATGCTGCGTCCAAGGCGCTTCATTCACGCGTCTGCTCACTATCCTTATGCGGTCAAGGATGGCGAGAGAATATTCAAAGACGCGTCCGGTTATCCTCATAAACACCGGGAGGGCGTCCACCGGCACGCTTTGTCGGTGTCACCGCAGGCGGAGTACGCCTGGATAAGTCATTACTATTATAAGTCCAAGGAAGAGTTTTTATGGAAATGGGCACGTAATCGCGGCGACTACCCTAAGGAAAGCGGTTTTTCGGAAACTGCCTTATCGGTCCCATTCGTTCACGAATTCATTGAGCAGTTTAACCTTAGACAAGAAAGTGATCTGTCGAGATCAACTGTGCAGAGTAGCATAGATGAATGTTTAAGCGACCTGTTGAAGTCCTCGGCCGTAAAAACCGCATTTGAATCAGCTCAAAGGAGGTACATGGAACTCATGCCAATGATTGTTGATCTGCTTCGAACCTCACAGGCTATCCTGGGGTCGGGCGAGCACGGACAGATGCTACTCGACATATCACAACCTGCAAAGCCAAGCGAGGTTACTCACAGTTGAACCTTGCTGCAAAGGTTTTTGAAGCTGCTTAGAAGACTGTCGCGAACTCAATGGCTGAACTGGCAGGTCCCATTTCTCGCTCAGCCAGATGCTCTGACTGCGGCTCCGACGGCCGGAATCGGGGCAACGCTGGTGCCCGCCGTTTCGCAGTGATAGACACAGGAAACCGCGGTGAGTGACTTTGATTATCTTTGGAGCGCACTTTCAATGACGAAGTGGTTTTTCGCTCTGAGCGAAGCCAGTCTGGGTCACCATGATCACGATTGGCCAGCACTGATCCGAGCCGCGGTCGCATCGGCGAAAGCCAATACGTGTCTCACGCCGATCTTCATTTACGACGGTGCGGCAAACGGCTTCACAGCTGAGCTCCAGGGTCATGGTGTGAAGATAATTCATCATCGACTGAGTTACCTCGGGAACATCGTTCAGCGCTGGAATCAGATTGGCCTTCAGCAAGACCCAATGCGTCTTGCTATCATTGCAGGCGCTTATCTTCGAACAGAAATACCAAATATCGAGTTCGAAGATGACTACGTTCTCTATACAGATTGTGATGTCATGTTCCTTTCGGATCCGCAAGTGGAACGATTTCAGCCGGAGTTCTTTGCATGCGCACCGCAGCGTTATAAGACAGACTACGCCGATATAAATTCTGGCGTAATGGTAATGAACGTGCCTGCGATGCGTCGAGACAAAGCGGACTTCTATCATTTCATCGTCAACAACTTCGAGAGATTCCCGGCGTTCGATCAAGATGCTCTCCGAGAGTATTACAAAGGTCGATACGAGCCCTTGCCGTTGGAGCTGAACTGGAAACCCTATTGGGGAGTGAATGAAAACGCCAACATCGTCCACTTTCACGGCCCGAAGCCGGACGTCGTCCGCCGCCTTATCGGACGGCCCGACGATCCGCTCCAGGGCATCTGGCGAGAGCTTTACGAGCAAGATCCGGCATCTTACCAAGCCAATCTAAAACGCTGGGACCAATTCAGCCCAGCAGTAGGGCTGTCCCCTAAAAATTAAATGCTGCATCTCTGCAATGCGACTTGGGGCGCAACGACCCTGATCGAGAGCGATCCGGTGCTCGCTGTCGTGCGCAACGCCACCTACCTGCCGGTCAGCCCGACGACCTTTCTCGACCGCTTCGATGGTTGGGGCCTGTATCAGCCTAACGGCGACCTCATACAGGAGGCTGCCTATTACCGCCTCCCCGACCACGTTTTGATCGGGCAAAGCCAGCATGCCGGTGCGCTGCCCGATGCAGAGTTGGCGCCGGACGGAAACTACCTTTATGGCGGCCCGGTGATCATGCACTACGGCCACTTCCTGACGACGGCTTTGGCAAGGCTTTGGCCGATCGTTCGGGATGGACTGACGCCGGGCACAAAGATCGTCGTGCACTCCCATCAGACGCCGCAGGAATGGTTCACTCGGGATTATGTGAGAACCCTGCTGGGAGCGCTCCGGCTAACCCCGGACGATTTTCTGTGCCTCGACGTCCCGACGCGGTTTCGCCGCATCGTTGTGCCACGGCCGGCTATCGAGGAGCAGAACTATGTGCATCGCGTATTCGGCGAACTTTGTCGCCACATCCGCGACTCGCTGTTCGGGACGGACCTGCCGTTTGATCAAGGCGGTCCGGTCTACCTGTCCAAAGCGCGCCACCGTTTCGGCACGACGAAGCTGGTCAACGAGGAACCGGTGCAGGACTTCCTGGCGTCGCATGGCGTCGAGACTGTGTATCCCGAGACACTCTCCATGAATGACCAAATACGCGCCCTATCCCGAGCGACTTGCCTGATCGGCACCGTCGGGTCGGGCTTCCATACGAGCCTGTTCTGTGCCGCGCCACGTCGCATCGTAGGACTGGCCTATAGCCCGACCCTCAATTCGAACTTCCATCTGATTGACCGGGTGACCGCCAACAAGGCGACTTACGTCTACGCCGAAGGGACGGCGGAGATAAACCTGGACGACGCCACGTTCGGCTACACCGCTCCAGACCCGGCCGCGATCGGGACCGAGTTGCTCGCCCTAAGCTCAGGACTCCAGCCATGAACCTGTACGCGCATTTTCTCGATAACACGGGTCGGCCCATCCATAAGAACGTGCACTACTTCCCGATTTACGAGCGGCACTTCTCGCCGTTTGTTGGACGCCCTCTCGTAATGCTGGAGATTGGCGCTGGCGGCGGTGGCTCATCACAGATGTGGAAGCGGTATTTCGGCCCGCTTGCTCGCATTGTGGCGATCGACACCAACCCGAACTGCGCGCAGTTCGAAGACGAGCAGGTCAAGGTGCGGATAGGCAGCCAATCCGATCGCCAGTTCATCTCCGACGTGCTGGATGAGTTCGGCACACCGGATATCGTGATTGACGACGGCAGCCATCACATGAGCGATGTATCCGCAACATTCGCCATGCTGTATGGCCGCACAGCGCACAATGGCGTTTATCTGATCGAGGATCTGCACACTGCCTATTGGGCGGAATACGGCGGCGGCCTGCGCGCGCCAGGATCATTCATCGAACGCTGCAAGGACATGATCGACGAGTTGAACGCCGGCTACACGCGCGGCGCACTCCCGCCGACTGCCATCACCCAATCAACTATCTCGATGCACTTCTATGATAGCGTCGTCGTCTTCGAGCGAGGCCGCCCGATCGACAACCGATCCATCATCACCGGGAACTCAAAGACCTACTAGCTATCGACCGACCGCTCGCCCAAAACTGTCATTCAAATCCGGTTTCAGCCCGGCTCTGGCTTTTGGATAACGGCTGCGGCAGCTTGGTTGCGCGCCGACCAGATCCCCGCTTCCGGCTAAAACCAACCTCGGCCTTGGGGCTGGGCAGCGCGTCGTCAACGGTATCCGCAATCACCTCGCGCTTAAGCGATTTCGCCCGAGGGTTCATGCGTCCTTTGCATCCGGCGTCCATCCGCAACGTATGGTCATTTCCGCGCGGCGCTAGCAGCGGATTGTAGAAAGGATCGCCCGCCGTGAAGAACTTCGCCCAGCGGGTGCGTAGGCGCGCATCGTCTTCCGGGTGGTCGACCTCCTTGGTCATGGTGCGGGTTGCCGACTCATGATGGTAGAGCACCGTGAACCCGTCATAAAGCACCTTGAATCCAGTTTCTCCGATACGCAGGCATAGGTCGGTATCGTTGAATCCAACTACGAAGGTCTCATCGAACCCGTCGACACGGGTCAAGACGTCGCGACGGACCATCATGCAGGCGGCTGTCACGGCGGAGTAGTCGCGCACCGAAGTAAGGTTGCAGTTGTACCCAGGGTGTCGTTTGTCCTTCGTCAAATAGGCATTGGCATACTTCATGGCGTGGTCTGCGGCGCCGCTGAATGCAATCAGCACGCCGGCGTGCTGCACCCGGTCGTCGCCATACAACAGCAAAGGGCCGACGGCGCCGACTTCGGGGCGGGCGGCCAGGCTTCGCAAACGGCCAATCCAACCGTTCTCGCGCGCCTCCACATCGTTGTTCATGAACAAGACGTACTTTGCGTTGCCGCCATGAGTGCGAACGGCCAAATTGTTCATGAGCGCGTAGTTGAACACACCTTTGTAGGGCATGATCGTGTGTTTCGAGGCGATCTGCTGCAGATAGCGAACCGTCTTCGGGTCCTTCGACTCATGGTCGATAACCACGATGCGGAAGTTCTCGCCTTTAGACGTGCTTTCGATGCTGTTGATGCAAGTTCTAAGCAAGTCGACGCGGTTCTTCGTCGGAATTACAATGAGGACCTCCCCGCCATCATCCGGCCAATCAACTCGATATTCGTTGTAGCGATAGCCGTCCGCCACAGCCGCCTGGCGACCAGATCGCTTGAGATGTCGCGCTAGGGCCGCCTTGGTCGCATCGTTCACCTCGCCTTGCCGAGCATGGCCCGTGCTCGTCGCATGGGTTCGCCACCTGTAGAGCACGCTTGGCACGTGAGTGACGGTCGTGGCGTTCTCCACCACCCGGAGGACGAAATCGACATCGGCCGAGATAGGCAAGCTCTCATCCCACCCGCCCATCCGGTGAGCGACCTCGGTGCGGACGCACACCATGTGCACGAAGTATGGATGCGAGAGATAGTAGTCGTAAGAGAACGCCGGGCGAGCTCGGACTTCTATGATGCTGTTGATATCTGTGCTGGTCAGGACCTCGTCGCTGTAGATCAGGTCGGCGTTCGTCTGCGCGGCGGCCTGGGCGAGCTTGTAGATTGCATCCGGTTCAAGCATGTCGTCATGGTCCATGAACGTCACGTATTGACCGCGAGCCGCGCGCAGGCCGTAATTCGTCGACTTGGCGATGCCGACGTTTGTCGGAGAGGAAAGCAGGCGAACGCGGTTGTCACGTTGGGAGAACGAGAGCAGCGTTTTCTTCACATGAGGTTCGGTCGAGCAGTCATCAACGCAGATCAGCTCCCAGTTCGCCGACCACTGATCAAGCACGCTCGTTATCGCCTCGATCAACCACGCGTTCGGAGTATTGAACACCGGCATGACGATCGAGATCAGCGTCGACCGGGTTTCGTAAGTCATCTTACGGCACAGGCGCTTGAGCGTCGCCTCCGGCAGGCTGGCGTTGCGCATCAGAAAGCGCGTCACGTTGCTGTTCTGGTTGATCTGCTGCGGCGAGCCGACGAGGACCTGATCCGTTCCGGAAAGACGCAGGTAGATGTCGCGGTTGAGCAGCGTCGCAATCGGGCGCTCCAGCTGGAACCGAAAGCCGCAGCGCGCCGTCGGCATGCCGGCGTTCTCCACGTCGCCGCGGTAAAGGTCGGCCCTGCCCGATCCGACCACCTCGCCCTCGCAAATCGCCTCAACCTCCAAAGGCTCGCTTGGGTTGTGCATATTGACGACCCAACCGCCGGCGAACATGCCCTCCACCGTATCGAACACGCCGACATAGGGCGGCGAGGCTGGTTGGACGTAAGAACCATCCCACAACGTGATGTTGGTTCCGGCTATGACCACTTCGATCCGATGATCCTTGTGGAGAGAAATGTCCCTTGGCAGCGACGTCGCAAATCCGCCAAAGCCATCGCCGAAGCCGAGTTCCTGAACGTCCTGACGGGATCGATCGGCGATGGTGGAGCCGACTACGTCGCCATCCACGCGCAATTCCAGCTTCACGCGCCGTGCAGGGTTTGCCAAGTCCACCGCCCAGCCGTGCACGCGGGGTGTGCCCGTGCGGTCCACGCATCCGACGAACCCACAATCCTGGGGCGAAAACTCGATCACGCGAGGCAGGGCGACCCCGCCAACTGTTACAGCCAGCTCGGTTGCTTTTGTCGGTTGCGGCAGGCTGGGCACCCACGTCGTAAAGTGAAACGTCCGACTACCATCCTCGGACATCGTTGGGACGGCGAATGCCGTGCGACAGACCTCCCCGTCCGTTGAGAAATCGACCTGGACCACGGCTTCAGCCGGCGCTGCTGAGCCTTCCAAGGTGAAGGCGCCCTCGATGCGGGCATTGCGGACGGACAAATTCTTCCAATGCAGCGCCCGTCCCTTGGACAGGTCGTATGGAATATCGAGGACGCTGCGGCCTGTCTCTACGGCTAGAACATCCAGCTTTGCCCCTAGAACGTGAGGCGGCAGGGAAATCTGGAACTTACGTTCCAACCCTTCAGAGCGGAGAACCGGGCTTACGCTCTGAGCCGTTCCGTCGATTACGAGGGCCACCTGAGTGACGTCCTCGTCGCCAATATCGAAACTGCCGGACACCAGGTCGGGGGTCACCTCAACCTTTGCGAGCCTACCCATAACGTTGCGTTTTGCTGACTGTTTCAATGGGCTAGCAAGGCGTTTTGTCATCTTTGCCTACTGCTGCAGTCGTCTGGAGAGTTTGACGCAGTGCAACAAAGGGCACAACAGGGCGAACGCCGTTGAGTCACTCGGGTCGTGTCCCGCCGCGTGGTGCAGGACGCAGTAGGCGAACCGCCGGCTGGAGCAACTGCTGAGAAAGGATTGACAGTTTATGCTGCATAACGTGAAGACTTTGACAGGTTATGCCATGCACGTGTTGGTGGTCGGCTTTGCAGCCCCTCATACGCCGTAGATCTAATGCAGCCAGCCCGGACCACTTATGGAGCGTTTCACTCTCGACGCACTCGGCTGCCAAGGTTTATGAAGCGGCCGATCTCGCATCCGGTGAGGCCTCATGTTGCAGCAGCTTCCTATTCGGTGCGTTCGCCTGCTCCGCGCGACCCGCAAGCGCTGCGTCCCAGATATCGCCGCCGACGCTGGTTTCACCCTGCTCGAGATTCTCGTCGTAATCGCGATCCTTGGGCTGCTGATCGGCCTCGTGGCGCCCGCGGCGCTGCGCCAGTTGAGTGGCGCGCGCAACTCCGTGGCCCGGCAATCGATCGAGCGGATCGGTTCCGTGATGGAGCTGTATAAACTCGACATCGGCAGCTTCCCGAGCACCGAGCAGGGGTTGCAAGCGCTCGCCATTCGTCCCTCGGGCGTGTCGAACTGGAATGGGCCCTACCTGAAGGGCGACGCCGCCCCGCTCGACCCCTGGAACCATCCCTACAGCTATCGCAACCCCTCGCAGCGGGCCGGCCACGAGTATGATCTGTGCTCCGCCGGGCCGGCGGGGGATGCAAGCGCGGCGGCGCAGATTTGCAACCCGTGAGGCGTCAACCGCCGCCCGGCTGGGTGAACAGCCGATAAGCCGCGCGCACGACCTGCTGCTTGTAGGGCTCGCCGAATCGCGGAGTGTGCGAATGGTAGAAGCCGATCGCCCGCATCATGTCGCCGCCTGCCTCGTCGAGGTAGCTCCGCAGTATCCAGCCCGCCGCGACCACGTTGTAACAGCCGGGCCCAAGCAGCCGCGCGCGCACGTAGGCCGCTGGCTTGCCGGTGTAGCGCACCAGCGCCGGAATCCAGCGCGTGTTGACCTGCATGACGCCGAGATCCTGCGAACCATCGGCGTTGGCGTGCACGACGCTGGGGCCGCCGCCCTCAACGCCCTGGATGGACGGCAGCACCCGAGGCGGCAAGTTGTACAGGGAGGCGGCCAGCGCCATGCATGCGAGAAACGGGACGGCCATGCCAAACCGTAAATCGAGACAATCCGCGCGTCCATGACTCCTGCTTCAATCGTTGCGCTCGCGACCGTCGCTTCATACCCTGCCGGCGCTGCCCGACCGGAAGAACCATGACACGCATCGCCCTGTTGAGCCTCCTGTTCGCCGCGACCGCGTTGGCGGGCGTCCGCGCGCAGGATGTCGTCGCGCAACGCGGCGCCCTGCGACTGACCACCGCCGACGTGCGCGTCCTCATCGCCAAGGCCGACCCGGTAGTCCGCGCGCAACTGCAGGCGAGCCCCGCCGCGCTGACCGAGTTCGTCCGCGACCGCCTGCTGCGGCTGTCCCTGCTGGCCGAGGCCAAGGCGAAAGGCTGGGACCAGACGCCGGAGATCGCCGCGCGGATCGCCGAGGCGCGCGACCAGGTCATCACCACCAGCTACATCGCTTCGCTCGGCGTTCCGGACCCGGCCTATCCGTCCAACGCGGAATTGGCCACGGCATACGAGGCGAACAAGGCGAGCCTGATGCGTCCCCGGCAGTATCAGCTCGCGCAGATCGTGGTGCTCGCCCCCGCCGGCCAGCCGGACGACGCGGCGCGCAAGCGGATCGCGGATCTGCACCAGCAGGCGGTGCGTCCGCGGGCCGACTTCGCCGACCTGGCCCGCAAGTATTCGCAGGACCGCGCCAGCGCCGAGCACGGCGGCGAGATCGCCTGGACGCGGGAGGACCAGCTTGTCCCCGCAATCAGGGACGCCGTCGCCAGCCTTGCCGAGGGCGGCATCAGCGAGCCGGTGCGCACCACCGATTCGTGGCACATTCTGAAGCTGCTGGGCGTCCGCCCGGCCAGTCCCGCGCCGCTAGCCGAGGTGCACGACCAGTTGGTGCAGGCGTTGCGGCAGCAACGGACGCAGCAAGTGGCCCGGGCCGCGCTGGACGAGAGCCTGCGCAAGGACCCGATCAAGATCAACGAGATCGCGCTGCAGGACTTGGCTCGATAGGATGATACCAGGGGCTGAAAACGCTAACTTTCTCGCCACGCCGCTCTCGTCATTGCGAGGAACGCTTGCGACGCGGCAATCCAGTTGCCAGCACCAGACTTGCCGCCCTGGAGCGCCGCGCAGCCAAGCGGCGGCTCAAGATGACGGATGGTCTATCCGGGCCGTTGATACTAGTGCGACAAATACCGCGCGGTCAGGTGGGCCTCGAAATCCGCAGGGTCCAGCGGCTTTCCCGTCGCGGCGCGCAATAGGTCGTTGAACCCGAGCCGGCTGCCCTGCGCGTGGACCTGGGTGCGCAGCCAGCCGAGCAGAGGCGCGTGTTCGCCACGCGCCAGCGCCGTGTCCACCTCCGGCGCAGCACGACGGGCGGCTGACATCAACTGCGCGGCGGCCATGGCGCCCAGAGTGTAGGACGGGAAGTAGCCGAATCCGCCATCATACCAGTGGATATCCTGCAGGCAGCCCAGCGCGTCGTCCGGCGGGGTCACGCCGAGCAACGCCGTCATGCCCTCGTTCCACGCCGCGGGCAGGCCGGCGACGTCCAACTCGCCCGACACCAGGGCCTGCTCGAGGCGAAATCGTAGGATGACGTGCGCGGGGTAGGTCATCTCGTCCGCGTCGACACGGATGAAGCCAGGGGCTACGCGCCGCCATAGCCGGGCAAGGTTGGCGGCCTGATACGGCGCCGGGTCGCCGCCGAACGCTGCATGCAGCTCGGGGCCGAGCCATGCAAGGTAGGCGTTGGAACGGCAGGCCTGCATCTCGACGATTAGCGACTGGCTTTCGTGCGTCGCCATGCCGCACGCCTCGCCGACCGGTTGGCGGGCGTACGCAGCCGGCAGGCCCCGCTCGTATAGCGCGTGGCCGGTCTCGTGCAGCACGCCCATGATCGCCTGCGCCGGGTCGGCCTCGTCGTAGCGGGTGGTGATGCGCACATCGGTGGGGGTGCCGCCGCAGAACGGGTGGGTGGAGCGGTCCAGCCGCGCATGGGTGAACTCCAGCCCGGCGCGTTCCGACAGGCGGCGGCACAAGGCTTCCTGCGCGTCGGCCGGGAAGCGGCCGGGGAGCGGGAGCGGCGCTGGCGCGGTCGCCTGCCGTTCGATGGCGCGCGGCAGGGCGTCTTGCAGCCAGGCCTCGTAGCGGGTGAACACCAGCTGCACGTCGGTGGCGCCGATGCCCGGCTGATAGCCGTCCATCAGCGCGTCGTAGGGCGAGAGGCCGAGCGCGGGCGCCATGGCGTCGGCGGCGTGGCGGGTGAGGCGCACAACCTCCGCCAGCAACGGCGCGACCAGCGCGAAGTCAGCGGTGCGGCGCGCTTCCCGCCACACCGTCTCGCAGGCCGCGTTGGCGCGGGCAGTCGCTTCCACCAAGTCGGCGGGCACGGCGGTGGCGCGGATGTAGGCGTGGCGCATCAGGCGCAGGTTCGACGCCTGCCACGGGTCGGCGGGCGCGTCGGCCTCGTCGAGGTCGTCGGCCAAGGCGGCCGCAGTCAGCTGACCGTGGGCCAGCCCGGCCAGCACCGCGAGTTGTTCACCACGCGCCGCGGCGCCGCCGGGCGGCATCATGGCCGCGGCGTCCCAGCCGAGCATTGACGACGCCTCGTTTAGCACCGCGATCCGCGCGAAGCGATCGCGCAGCCGCGCATAGGCCAGTTCGGCAGAGGCGTTCATGGCCGGCGCAGCGCCTTGCGACAGTATGCGGCGTAGACGACCAGCAGCGACGCGGCGAGGCCGAACCAGGTCAGCGCATAATTCAGGTGGTCGTTGGGCGGCCGCGGCAGCGCGCTCGCGGGGGATGGCAGCGAGCCGGGTGGGCCAAGGGCGACGAGGGTGAACGGCGCAACCCGCTGCAGGCCCAGCGCCGCGCCGATCTTCGCCGGGTCGAGCGTGTAGAAGTGACGCGTCGCAAGGTCGTCCGTAGCGCTGAAGGCGCCAGGCGCGTCCGGCGCGCGGACGTAGCCGACGATGTCGCCGGCGGCTGGCGCGCCTATTTGGCCGTCTGGCGTCCAGCCGCGGTCGACCAGCACCGGGTCCTGCCCGGGCCGCTCCAACGGCTCGATCAATCGCGCCCCCATCACGGACCCGCCGTTCGGGGTATCGCGAACCTCATCGCCGTACAGTGCGAACACGTCGCTGCGCAGGTGGCCGCTCGCCACGACCTTGGTGAACGGCAGCGGATGCGCAGGCAGCTCGATTGGAGGCGCCGCTTCGGCGCGGTCGATCTCGGCGAGGATGCCTAGCTTCCAGGTGCGCCGCTGCAATTGCCACGCGCCCAACCCAAGCAGAACGACCAGCATCGCCGCTGTGGCGAGGGTCGGGCGCAGCAGCCCGCGGGAGCTGCGGGCCGTAAGCCAGGCCGCGCCGCTCATCGGCCGCGCACTAATCGGCGGCGGTGAGGGCGGAAGCGCCCCACCAGTAGACCGCGATGAACAGGAACAGCCACACCACGTCGACGAAGTGCCAATACCAGGCTGCCGCCTCGAACCCGAAATGGCGCTGAGGCGTAAACTGCCCGGCGCGGGCGCGGAACCAGCAGACTGTCAGGAAGCAGGTGCCGACGATCACGTGGAAGCCGTGGAACCCCGTGGCGAGGAAGAACACCGCCGGATACACGCCGCCGCCGACGAACTTGAATGGCGCCTCGGAGTACTCCATCGCCTGGAAGCCCGTGAACGACATCCCCAGTAGAAGAGTCAGGCCCAACGCCATGATGAGGTGCTTGCGGTCACCCTCCAGCAGTGCGTGGTGCGCCCAGGTGACGGTGCAGCCGGACAGCAGCAGAATCATCGTGTTGAGCAGCGGCAGATTGAACGGATCGAATGTCTCGATGCCTGCAGGCGGCCAGATGGCGGGGCCGACTGCGTCGAGCACGTGTTCCGGGAACAGCGCGAAGTGGAAGAACGCCCAGAAGAACCCGACGAAGAACATGACCTCGGAGGTGATGAACAGCGTCATGCCGTAGCGCAGGCCGAGGCGCACGACGGCCGAATGCAGGCCCGGCGTGCGGCTTTCCTTCAGCACGTCGAGCCACCATAGCGCCATCGTCGCAATCACCACGAACAGTCCGGCGCCAAGCCAGAAGTAGCTGCCGAAATGCGCCGCGTGGATAATCCCGACCACGGTGAGCCCAGCCCCCAGCGCGCCAACCAGCGGCCAAGGACTGGGGTTCACCAGGTGATATGGCTGCTTCATGCCAGAGGAGATCACGGGCGCGGCGGGAGCGTGGGTGTCCATGGCAGACCTATCGATTAGTGCAGTGCGCAGAGGGTGTCTTACGGCAGCAGACGCCGCCCGTCACCCCCCGACCCCGGGATTCAGGACACGCGGACTGCCCGTATTGCCGGTGTGCGGGCCGGCGTTGGCGAGCGCGCCGACGCGAGCGGCTTCCTCCAGCGATGGGAAGAAGGTGTAGGACAGCGTGATGGTGTGGATGTCGCGGGTTTCCGGGTCCTGCAGGATAGCCGGGTCAACCCAGAAGGTCACCGGAAACTGCACCGCCTCGCCAGGCGCCAGCGTCTGCGACGTAAAGCAGAAGCATTCGGTCTTGTGGAAATACCGTCCGACGACATCCGGCGTGACATTGTAGAGCGCGTGGCCGGTGATGGTGCGGTCGGCCAGGTTCTTGCCGTCGTAGAACGCCAACTGCTCCTCGCCGATCTTCATTGTCACCCGGCGCTGCTCGGGGGCGAACGACCAAGGCAGCTGCGGGCTGGTGTCGGCGTTCATCGCGACGGTGATGGTGCTGGATACGGAGCCCGGCGAGGCGCCAGGGCCAATCTGCGGGGTGCCATTGTAGCCGGTCGCGGCGCAGAACATGTAGTAGAGCGGCACGGAGCCGCGGGCCAGGCCGGCCATCGCAACGACCACGACGGCCAGGCCGGTCGCCAACTTGCCGTTGCGCGTCACTGGCCGCCCAACTTCACGATGGCGATGGCGTAAAACAGCGCGACCACGGCCAGCAACACCAGCAACAGCGCGATGTTGCGGCCGCGTTGCCGGCGGCGCAGTTCCACGGCTTCGGCCGGCGTCAGCGGCGGGGGGAAGCCATCATCCAATGGCATGGTCGACGGCCACCGCGGCGAACAGGATCGCGAGATACGCCAGGGAGTACCGGAACGCCGCGCGCGCCGGCGCATCGCCCGTCAGGCTGACGCCGCCGGCATTTTGCTTGTCGCGCCAGACCAGGACGGCGCTGAGCACGAACCCGGCGCCCAGGGCCGCCGCAGTCAGCCCGTAGGTCGCTCCGGCAAGGCCCAGCCACCACGGAATCAGGGAGAACGGCAGCAGCACCAGCGTGTAGAGCAGAATCTGCAGCCGGGTGTGCTTGGCGCCTGCCACTACGGGCAGCATCGGCACCCCGGCTCGGCCATAATCCTTGCAGGCATACAACGCGAGCGACCAGAAATGCGGCGGCGTCCACAGGAAGACGATGCCGAACAAAAGCAACGGCATCGCCGTCACGTGGCCGGTCACCGCCGCCCAGCCGATGATCGGCGGAAACGCGCCGGCTGCCCCACCGATGACGATGTTCTGCGGCGTACGGCGCTTTAGCCACATCGTATAAACGAACACATAGAACCCGATCGACAATGCCAGCCAAGCAGCGGCCACGACGTTGGTCGCCAGCCCCATCACCAGAACCGACGCCACGGACAACACCACGCCAAACACCAGCGCTTCGCCGGGATCGATCCGTCCGGCCGGAATCGGGCGCCGGCTGGTGCGGGCCATGACAGCGTCGATGTCGCGGTCGTACCACATATTGATCGCGCCGGCCGCTCCCGCGGCGACCGCGATGCTAAGCACTGCGGCCACCGCCAGCACCGGATGCAGATGACCCGGCGCCACCAGCATCCCGACGATCCCCGTCAGCACCACCAGCGTCACCACCCGCGGCTTGAGGAGGTTGAGCCAGTCGCGCCAGGTGGCGCCCGCTCGGGAGAGCGGGACGCCGACAACCTGGAGGATAGCGACGCTCATCGAACCCGCGGCAACTCTTCGAAGGTGTGGAACGGGGGCGGCGAGCTGACCGTCCACTCGAGCGTGGTGGCGCCTTCACCCCAGTAGTTGGGGGCGACCGCCACCTTCGAGGTGAACGTGCGATACAGGACGTAGAAGAAGATCAGCACCGAAGCGCCGCCGATATACGAACCCATCGAGGCTACGTGGTTCCACCCGGCAAAAGCGTTCGGATAGTCCGGGTAGCGGCGCGGCATGCCGGCCAGGCCCAGGAAGTGCATCGGGAAGAACGTCAGGTTCACGCCGACGAACGTCACCCAGAAATGCACCTTGCCCCAGAACTCCGGATACTGGCGCCCGCTCATCTTGCCGATCCAATAGTAGAACCCGGCGAAGATCGAGAACACGGCGCCCAGCGACAGCACGTAGTGAAAGTGCGCCACCACGTAGTAGCTGTTGTGCAGGATCTGGTCGATGCCGGCATTGGACAGCACCACGCCGGTCACGCCGCCGACGGTGAACAGGAAGATGAACCCGATCGCCCACAGCATCGGCGTGTTCATCTCGATCGCGCCGCCCCACATCGTGGCAATCCACGAGAAAATCTTGATGCCGGTCGGCACCGCGATGATCATCGTCGCCGCCATGAAGTAGGCCCGCGTGTCGACGCTGATGCCGGAGACGAACATGTGGTGCGCCCACACGACGAATCCGACGACGCCGATCGCCACCATCGCATAGGCCATGCCCAGGTAGCCGAACACCGGCTTCTTGCTGAACGTGGAGACGATGTGACTGATCATGCCGAAGCCCGGCAGGATCATGATGTAGACCTCGGGATGGCCGAAGAACCAGAACAGATGCTGGAACAGCACCGGATCGCCGCCGCCCTTCGGGTCGAAGAACGAAGTGCCGAAGTTGCGGTCGGTGATCAGCATGGTGATGGCGCCCGCCAGCACGGGGATGGCCAGCAACAGCAGGAACGCGGTCACCAGCATCGACCACACGAACAGCGGCATCTTGTGGAGCGTCATGCCCGGGGTGCGCATGTTGAAGATCGTCGTGATGAAGTTGATCGCGCCGAGCAGGGACGAGATGCCCGCCAGATGGAGCGCGAACAACGTGTAGTCCATCGAGATATCCTGCTGCGCGGACAGCGGCGTGTAGAGCGTCCAGCCCGAACCAGCGCCCTGGCCGCTCAGCAGCCCGGCCATGACCAGCATGAACGCGGGGACCAGCAGCCAGAACGAGATGTTGTTCAGCCGTGGGAACGCCATGTCCGGCGCGCCGATCATCAACGGGACGAACCAGTTGCCGAAGCCGCCGATCATCGCGGGCATGACCGTGAAGAAGATCATGATCAAGCCGTGCGCCGTGACCAGCGAGTTCCAGGCCTGTCCGGACTCGATGATGTGGTTGCCCGGCGATTGCAGCTGCGCCCGCATGATGAGCGACAGCGCGCCGCCAACCGTCCCCGCGATGATCGCGAAGATCAGGTAGAGCGTGCCGATGTCTTTGTGGTTAGTCGAGAACAGCCAGCGATGCACGAAACCCGGAGCGTGGCCGTGGTGCTCGTCATGCGCGTGGTCGTGGGTCGTGGCCGACATCTTATGATTTCTCCTAAGCCGCGCTCAGCCTGTTAAGGCCAATGTGGGCTGCTGCTAGTGCCCGGCAACCGCTGCGTAATGCGCCGTTCCAGGACCCGTGTCGCTTGCGAACTTGGTCTTGGCCTGCTCCAGCCAGGTCTGGTACTCGGCGTCGGTCACCGCATGCACGTTGATCGGCATCGCGCTGTGATTGGTGCCGCAGATCTGGTTGCACTCGCCGTAATAGTCCCCCGGCTTGTCCACCTTCATCCAGGTCTCGATCGTGCGGCCCGGGATCGCGTAGCGCTGCACGCCGAGCGACGGAATGAAGAAGCTGTGGATCACGTCGGCGCCCGTGGTCAGGATGCGAATGGTCTTGCCGGCCGGGACGACCAGGGGATTGTCCACCGACAGCCGGCGAAGCTGGCCCTGGTCGGGATGGATATCTTCATCGGCGACCATCTGGCTGTTGAAGTCGATGTTGCCGCTGTCCGGGTAGGTGTATTCCCAATACCACTGGTGCCCGGTGACCTTGATGGTCAAGTCGGCGTCGCGCGCGCGGTCCTGGAAGTAGATGAGGCGGAACGACGGGATCGCGATCACCACCAGGATCAGCACGGGCAGCACGGTCCATGCGACCTCCAACACCGTGTTGTGGCTGATGCGGCTGGCCACCGGATGCCGCTTGGCGTTGAAACGCCACATCACGTAGATCAGCAGGCCGGCTACGAAGACGACCACGGCGATCATCAGCCCGTTCACCAGGGCGTGCAGGTTCTGGATGCCCTCCTCGACCGGGCTGTGCGCCGGCTGCATCCCGATCTCCCATGGGCGCGGGGTCTGCGCGGCCGCCGGAAAGGCCAGCATGGCGAGCGCGGCGATCTGGATGGGTCGCGCGAGCAAGCGCCGGAAATGCATCATCAGCCTCTATATCCCTCAAACGCGCGTATTGGATCGGACCTATCCGACCCCTCGGCGCATATCAAGATCGCGCCGCCCGTTAAGCGTCAGTTGGGGAGGCGGACCAGGGTGAAAAGGCCAAGCGGCGGCACTGGCTGGTAGGTCGCGTGAAGCAGGTCCTCAGGCGGCAGCAGCGCCTCGGTCTTGAAGTCCGGATGCCACCCCAGAGCGCGTCCGGCGGGCGCCATGGCGCGTTCGACCGCCAGCCGGGGGCCGCCGTCTGCGGCGAAGTGATTGACGAACAGCAGCGTGCCGCCGGGGCGCACCAGACGGCGCATCTCGGCCAGCAGACGGCGGGGGTTGGGCACGACGGAAGCAACGAACATCGCCACCGCCACGTCGAACTGAGCGTCGGCAAACCCGGTGTCCTCCGCGTCCGCCTCGTGCAGCGCGACGACGTTGGACAGCGCGTCCCGGTCCACCCGGATGCGCGCGCGGGCCAGCATGTCGGCCGAGAGGTCGATGCCGGTCACCCGCTTCTGCGGCAGGTAATGCGGCAAGGCGAGCCCGGTGCCCACGCCCACCTCCAGCACGTCACGGCCGGGCAGCGCGTTCACTGCGGCGACGGCCCGGCGTCGACCGGCGGCAGACACCCCGCCGAACAAAGCATCATAGACCGACGCCCAGCGTCGGTAGGCGGACCGGACGGCATCGGCGTCGAGCGTCGCAGGCCTATGCCGCCGCGGCGCCGCCAGAAAAGGGGTGGTCATCTTGCCTTGCTACAAGGCACGGGCTTCGGCGCCAAGGGCTGCACCGCGATAAAGGCGCCACAGTGCGTCCTCGTGAACGCAGTGCGGCGCCCATCACGCCGCGTCCTCCCTCCGGTCACGCACCTTCACATACGCCAGGGCCGCATGCGCCGAGCAATACGGCTTGCCCGGCAGCGAACCGACGTCGCAGAAGCGGAACGATCGCGTTCCGGGCTCCCCGATGGGCCAGCAGCACGCCACCAGCCTTCCCCCCGGCGCCCGGCCGATCGACCGCAAGTCGGGCGAGCGTTGCTCCGGCGCACGCTGTTCCGGCGCACGCTGTTCTGGCCGGCTGTAGGAGGGCGCGCTGTGGATCGGCGCGGGTGCCGGCGACGCGACCACGTTCGAAGCGGCTGGATTCGGAGGCGGCGCGACTTGAACCGGCGAGGCGGCCGCCGGCGCCAGGCCCGCCATCGTCGGCAGGGTGGGGCCCGTCACGCGACGGATGCTGGAACGACGCCTTGCCGCGCCAGGCTCCCCGCGACGGATCGGCGACGGACGCGCCGTCAGCGAGAGGCGGTGCGCCTTGCCGACCACCGCATTTTTCGAGACGCCAAGCCGGCGGCCGATCTCCGCTGTCGAGTGCCCCTCCGCCCAAAGCGCCTTCAGCCGCCCGATGACGTCCTCCGTCCACTCCATGGCTAGTGCCCCCTCGACTGTTGGCCGCAACATACGGTAGCCAACAGCACGGCCTTCGGCTACGGGATCAGGACAGAAACTTGTGGGTAACTTCAGCCCGACCGCAATATCTGGTGTTCGGGCCTACGTTCCTAGAACAGCAGCCCTTTCCGAAGCATCCCGTGGACGCCTTTCTCGCCGTTCACAGTTTGAGTGACGTGGAAATCCACCGCCAGGGAACACGTCGCGTAAGCCTCCTCCCGCGACAAGTTGGTGCGTGCGCAGATGAACGCGATCATCTGCCGCAACGCCAGCTTCATGGCGAGGTCCAGGTCCTCGTTCATGCCCATGCTGATGTAATGGGTCGCCGTTTCGGCGCGTGGGTATTGCAGCTTCTCCGCTTTGTGCAGCACGAAGGTGAACGTGCCGGTAAGGCAGGTTTCCAGCGCGTTGATGCAGACCTCGCCATCGCCCTGCACCCCGTGACCGTCCCCGGCGGAGAAGTTCGCGCCGGGAACCCAAACGGGCAGGAACAGCGTGGCGCCGGCGCCGAGCTCCTTGTTGTCCAGGTTGCCGCCATGCTCGCGCGGCTCCTTCGTGGAGATTGCGCCGTAGTTGGCCGGCGGCGCCACGCCCATCACGCCGAAGAACGGCGCCAGGCTCAGCTCGGTCCCCCAGGGCAACTTGCAGGTGCGCTGGGCCTGGTCCACCGCGATGTGGCTCACCCAGCGCTCGGGAAAGTCCTCCGGCAGCGTTCCCGCGAGCGGGCGGAAGCCGCAGAACCCCCAATCGGCCCCAAGTTCGATGGCGTCGATCCGCACCTCGAGCGTGTCGCCGGGTTCGGCGCCGGCAATTGCAACGGGACCAGTTAGGATATGCCCAGCCATGCGAGGCGGGTTCGCGGCGTGCAGGGCGTGCAAGGCCGGGTGAACCGTGTAGCCCAGTCCGGCGGGCGGCAACATGTCCGGTGGACCGGAGATGCACTCGAGCACCACCGTGTCGCCGGACTCGACGGTCAGGATCGGCGGGAAGGCGGCGTCAAAAATGCCCCAGCGAACCGTGTCGGGCGAGGCGTCAATGCGGTGCAGGGCCAAAGGAGAGATCTCCGGACGTGGGTCCGTCGATCCTCCACCTCCGGTCGGGCGGGTCAACCCCGCCCACGGCTCAGCTGCGGTTGACCACCGTTTCGCGCGTGGTCGTGGCCGACGCGCCGGCATGCGGCCCGGCAATCGTGCCGCTGGGCCGATCCGCCGTGGCTTCCATCGACTCGTCGTCGGCCATGTTCTTCTTGAACGCCTTGATGCCCTTCGCGAAGTCGCCCATCAGCCCGCTGACCTTGCCGGCGCCGCCGAACAGGACGAGCACCACCGCGAGCACGAGCATCCAGTGCCAGATACTTAAACCACCCATGGAATCCCTCCTGGCCAGACATGAAAGCCCAGCGCGCATTCGTCGGGCCGCACACTAGGCCCGCCGGCGGCAGATGCAACCAACCGCCAATCCTTCACATGGCGCACGGCGAACCAGCTTCAACGGGTCGCCAAACCCCCGACCAGGCGCCGCGCCTCTGCCGCATCCAGCGCGATCTGCGTGCGCAGCTCGTCGATGCCGGAGAACCGGCGCTCGGCGCGTAGGAAGGCGTGCAGCGACACGTCCAACTGCTGCCCGTATAAATTCTCGTCCACGTCGAACAAGTGAACTTCCAGTCGGCTGATGGCGCCCTCCGCCACCGTCGGGCGGCGGCCGACATTGGCCACGCCGGCCACCAAGCGATCGGCAAGCATCACGGTCACGGCATACACGCCGCGCGCCGGCTCCAGCTGTTCGCCCAGCGCGATGTTGGCGGTCGGGAAACCGATCGTGCGGCCCAGCGCGTCGCCGTGCGCCACCGTGCCGCGCACGCTCCAGGGCCGGCCGAGGTCGTCGGTCGCCCGCTCGGGGTAGCCGTCCTGCAGCGCGCGGCGGATGCGGGTGGAGCTGATCGGGCCGCTGGCGTCGGCGAGCGGCGGCACCACGGTCAGGCCCATGCCGGCCGCCTCCGCGTGGCGCGCCAGCATCGGCACGTCGCCGCCGCGGCGGTGGCCGAACGCGAAATCCGGCCCGCAGGCCAGGTGCGTGGCGCCCACAGCCCCCTGCAGCACTTCGGCGATGAAGGCTTCGGCGCTCAGCAGGCTGAACGCGCGGTCGAACTGGACTTCGATCACGTGGCGCACGCCCAGCCGGCCAAGCTGGTCGGCCCGCGCGGAGGGCAGCGACAGGCGGAATGGCGGGTCGTCGGGGCGGAACAGCTGGCGCGGATGCGGCTCGAAGGTCAGCGCCGTCAACGGCGCGTCCGGCCTTGCGGCGTGCGCGCTGGCCAGCAGCAGGGCGTGGCCGCGGTGCACGCCGTCGAAATTGCCCAGCGCGACCGTGCCGCCGCGCACGGCCGCCGGCAGCGCCCGCCAGTCCTCGTGCCGCTGCATCGGCCCTTCCCATGTCATGCGGCAACCCTCGCGGGCGCTGCGCCGGTTGGCAAGTGGCGACGCAGCCGCCTACCATCCGCGGTTCCAGCCGTCAGGAACCCGCCATGGACCGTCATGCCGACACCGCCGCGCTGCTGCTGAGCGCGTGGCGCGACCCGACGCAGAAGCTGCTCACCCTCCCCCACGCTCTCCTGCCGGCAAACGAGGCGATGGCCTACGCGGTGCAGCGCCTGGTCGCCGAAGCGCTCGGCCCGATCGGCGGCTGGAAGGTGGGCGCCGCCGGGCCGGGCGCGCCGCCGACCTGCGCGCCGATGCCGGCCGCCGGCGTCCATCCCGCCCCGGCCCGCATCCCGGCCGGGCCGCACGCCCTGCGCGGCATCGAGGCGGAGATCGCCTTCCGCCTGGCTGCCGACCTGCCGGTGCGGGAGGCGCCGTACGGCCGGGCCGAGGTGGTCGCCGCGATCGGCGTCTGCGTGCCCGCCATCGAGGTGCTGGACTCCCGCTTCACCGACCCGGACGCGCAGGACAAGCTGTCCCTGCTGGCCGACAGCTCGACCCATGGCGGCTTCGTCTACGGCGCGCCCGCGGCCAACTGGCAAGGGATCGACTTCGCGCAGGAGACCGTGCGCCTGCTGGTGGACGGGGCGCTGCTGAAAACGGGCACGGCCAACCCCGGCGGCGACATGATCCAGCTGATCCAATGGCTGGCCGACACGGGCGCCCGTTGGGCCGGCGGGTTGCGAGCGGGCCAGTACGTCACCTGCGGCTCGTGGACCGGCAAGGATTTTGTGCCGCCGGGCGCTCAGGTGCAGGTGGAATTCGCCCACGCCGGGGCGGTCGCGATGGAGTTCACGGCATGACGGCCGCAGCGCTCATCGTCGGGGCCGGTCCGGGCCTGTCCGCATCCTTCGCCCGCCTGCTTGCCAAGCGGGGCCACAAGGTGGCGCTCGCCGCGCGGGACACCGCCAAGCTGGCCGCGCTCGCCGCCGAGACGGGCGCCAGCCTGCACCGCTGCGACGCGTCGGACCCGGCGGCGGCGGCGGCGCTGTTCGACGCCGTCGGCGCCCCCGGCATCGTACTTTACAACGCCAGCCAGCGCGCCCGCGGGCCATTGGTCGACCTGGACCCGGAGGCGGTGCGCCGTAGCCTGGAGGTGACCGCGTTCGGCGCCTTCCTGGTGGCGCAGCAGGCTGCCCGACGGATGCTGGCGGCCGGCGGCGGCTGCATCATGCTCACCGGCGCATCGGCCGGGGTGAAGGGCTTCCCGCAATCGGCGCCGTTCGCGATGGGCAAGTTCGCGCTGCGGGGCCTGGCGCAGTCCATGGCGCGGGAGCTGCATCCGCAGGGCATCCACGTCGTCCACGTGGTGGTGGACGGCGCCATCCGGGCAGCGTCCCGCACCGAGGCGACGCCGGACAGCCACCTCGAACCGGACGCCATCGCCGTCACCATGGCCGCCATGCTGGACCAGCCGCGGTCCTCCTGGACGGACGAGATCGCGGTGCGGCCCTGGGTGGAGCGGTTCTGAGCATGCAGCTGGACGACCTGCCGACCCCGTGCCTCGTGCTCGACCGCGGCACGCTGACGCGCAACCTGGCCGCAATGGCGCGGGTGACGGAGCGGCATGGCATCGCACTGCGCCCGCACATGAAGACGGCCAAGTCGGTCGACGTCGCGCGGCTGGCGCTGGCCGGGCAGCCGGGCGGGATCACCGTCTCGACCCTGGCGGAGGCGGCGTATTTCGCCGGACACGGGATGGCCGACCAGTTGTACGCCGTCGGCATCACGCCGCAGAAACTGGCGGTGGTGGTGGAGCTGAACGCCGCCGGCGCCGACATCGCGGTCATCACGGACGACTTGGCCATGGCCTCGCTGATCGCCGCCGCCGCGACGCCGGTGCGCACGCTTATCGAGGTGGACACCGGCGAGGGCCGCGGCGGGGTCACGCCGGACAGTCCCGAACTGACGAGGCTGGCCGCGGCGCTGGGCGACCGGTTGGCCGGGGTGCTGACCCACGCCGGGCACAGCTACGCCTGCCGGTCGGAGGCCGAACTGACGGCGGTGGCGGAGGCGGAGCGCGCCGGCATCGTGCGCGCGGCGCAGACCCTCGAGGGCGGCTGGCGCAAGCCGCCGATCGTCTCGATGGGGAGCACGCCGACCGCGTTCCACGCGCGGCATCTGGACGGCGTGACGGAGCTGCGGGCCGGCGTCTACATGTTCGGCGACCTGTTCCAGATGCAGGTCGGCAGCCTCGGGCTGGAGTCGGTCGCGCTGAGTGTGCTGACCAGCGTCATCGGCCACCGGCCCGGCGAACATCGCCTGCTGGTCGACGCCGGCGGCCTGGCGCTGTCGAAGGACCACAGCACGGCCGCCGCGCCGGTCGACTACGGCTTCGGCCTGGTGCTCGACCGCGCCGGCGCCCCCACGATGGGCCGCGCGACCATCAGCCGCGCCTACCAGGAGCACGGCGTGGTGGAGCTTGACCCGGCGATGCCGTACCCGGACCTGCCGATCGGCGCCAAACTGCGGGTTGCGCCGAACCATTCCTGCATGACCGCCGCGGCGCACGACCGCTACTATGTGGTGGACGGTTCGGAGGAGGTGGTGGCGACCTGGGCCCGGGTGAACGGCTGGTAGAACGCGCGCGCCGCCCGCTATGCTGCCGCCTAAACGGGGGGCCTAAGCCATGCAAGGCTTGATGCAAACGCGTCCGCTGATGATCTCGTCCATCATCCAGCACGCCGCGCGCAACCACGCGAAGTCCGAGATCGTGTCGGTCTCGGTCGACGGCGAGGTGCACCGCACCACCTACGCGCAGATCGAGCCGCGCATGCGCCGCCTGGCGCGGGTTCTGCAGCGGCTGGGCGTGGGCTCCGCGGACCGGGTCGGCACCCTGGCGTGGAACGGGTTCCGCCACCTCGAGGTCTACTACGCCGCGCCCGGCATGGGCGCGATCTTCCACACCATCAACCCGCGCCTGGGCGTGGACGACATCGCCTACATCGTCGCCGACGCCGCGGATGCGGTGCTGTTCGTCGAGACCAGCTTCGTCGCCTTGCTCGAGGCGTTGGCGCCGCGGATCGCGACCACGGTGCGCCACGTCGTGATTATGACGGACGCGGCGCGCATGCCCGCGGTGCAACTGGCCCCCGGCATGGCGCTGCACTGCTACGAAACGCTGATGGCGGAGGCGGACGAGGACTACGCCTGGCCCGTGTTCGACGAGACGACCGCCGCCGGGCTCTGCTACACCTCTGGCACGACCGGACGGCCGAAAGGCGTGCTGTACAGCCACCGCTCCATACTGCTGCACGCCTACGCCGTTTGCATGCCGGACGTGTTCGGCCTCCGCGCGAGCGACCGGGTGATGCCGGTGGTGCCGATGTTCCACGTCAACGCCTGGGGAACGCCGTTCGTGGCGCCCCTCGCCGGCGCTGCGTTGGTCATGCCGGGCCGCCATCTGGACGGCCCGAGCCTGGTCCGGCTGATGAATGCGGAGCGGGTGACCAAGTCCGCGGGCGTGCCGACCATCTGGCTCGGCCTGCTGCAGCACCTGCGGTCCAGCGGCGGCCGGTTGGACACGGTGAAGGAGCTGGTGATCGGCGGCTCCGCGTGCCCGCCGATGCTGATCGAGGCGTTCGCCAACGAGTACGGCGTGCTGGTGAACCACGCCTGGGGGATGACGGAGACGAGCCCGCTTGGCACGTTCAACCGCCCGGCGAACGGCGAGGAGGCGATGCCGGCGGAGGCGGTCGCGCTGCGGCGGCAGAACCAGGGTCGCGGCATCTTCGGGCTGGAAATGCGCATTGCCGACGATTCCGGCGCCGAGCTGCCGTGGGACGGCGTGGCGTTCGGCAACCTGATGGTGCGGGGCCACTGGGTGTGCGAGCGGTATTTCGGCCACTCCGAGGCGGGTGCGACAGCCGACGGCTGGTTCGCCACGGGCGACGTGGCGACGATCGACGCCGACGGCTTCATGACGATCACCGACCGCTCGAAGGACGTGGTCAAATCCGGTGGCGAGTGGATCAGCTCCATCACCCTGGAGAACATTGCGGTGGCCCACCCGGCGGTGGCCGAGGCGGCGATCATTGCGGCCTTCCACCCGAAGTGGGACGAGCGCCCGTTGCTGCTGGTGGTCGCCAAGCCGGGCGAGACGATCGACGAGGCGGCGTTGCTGGCGAGCTATGACGGAAAGGTTCCGAAATGGTGGCTGCCGGATGCCGTGCTGGTTGTGCAGGACCTGCCGCATACGGCGACGGGCAAGCTGAACAAGCTCGCGCTGCGGGCGCTGTACGGCGGGCGCTTGCAACAAATGCTGGTTGCGAAGTGAACGGTGCGGCGTCTCAAGCGTTGGGAATGGGCACTGTTTTGGAGTTCACCGATGAAGCTCTTGATTGCACTAGCGGCTGCAGCGCTGCTGACTGCCGGCATGTCGAATGCCGCTCTCGCCGCGGGCTGCGCGTCCGGCGCCGCTGTGGGGGCGGTCGCCGGTCACGTGGCGGGGCGGCATGGCGTTCTGGGCGCTGCGGCGGGTTGCGCCGTCGGTCACCACGAGGCGGCGAAAAAGGCGCCTCCTGCCACGCCGGCGCCGCAATAACGACATCAGCGCCACACAGCGTGCAACGGCCGGTCAAGCCCGGCGTTGCGCCACCATCTCAACAAGGCACCCGTCATGAAGTCGCTCATCGCTCTCGCCCTGCTCGCTTCCGTTGCCAGCGTCGCAATGCCGCATGACGCCAAGGCGATCGGCTGCATCTCCGGCGCCGCCGTTGGCGGTGTCGCCGGGCATTACGCCGGTCACCACGGCATTTTGGGCGCCGCCGCGGGGTGCGCGGTCGGCCACCACGCAGCAGTCGTGCGGCGCCGCAACGCCGCTGCGCAGCAGAACGGCTACGCTCAGCCAAACGGCTACGTCCAGCCAAACAGCGGCTACACGCAGCAGTAGCGTACATGAACGCTGGGGGCGGTCAGGCCGCCTCCAGCGCTCCCCCGCCTGCGGCCAAGTCCGCAAGGTGCGATTCGGCATCGCCGAACAACAGCTCGATCATCGCCATCCGCTTGAAGTAGTGGCCGACCATGTACTCCATGGTCACGCCGATGCCGCCATGCAGCTGCACCGCCTCCTGCGCCAGTTTTCGACCGGACCGTCCGATCTGAACCTTCGCCGCGGCCACGGCCCGGTGGCGTTCCACCGAATCATTGTCGCCTGACAGCATTGTCGCGAGCATGGCCATCGAGCGCGCCTGTTCCAGCGCAACATACATGTCGACCGCGCGGTGCTGCAGCGCCTGGAAATCTCCGATCGGGCGGCCGAACTGCTTGCGCTGCTTCATGTAGTCGATCGTCGAATCGTGCATTGCCTGCAGGATCCCGACGGCTTCCGCGGTCAGGTAGGCGAGCGCCTCGTCGGCCACCCGCTCGACTATGGGAAGCGCGCCGGCCGGGTCGCCGAGGGGCAGGCCGGTCGCGCCGGCGAACGACGCCTCCGCCGCGCGCAGCCCGTCCTGGGTCGCGTAGCCGCGGACCGACACGCCCTCGCCAGGCGCGTCCACCAGGAACAGGCCGATGCCATCGCGGTCCCGCGTGCCCCCGGCGGTGCGCGCGGTGACAAGCAGCTTGCCGGCGCAGTCGCCATGCAGAACGACGCCCTTCTCGCCCTCGAGCCGCCAGCGCGCGCCGTCTGGCCGGGCTATGGTGGCGACGTTGTGCAGTTCGTGGCGGGAATGGCGTTCGACCTGCGCGAACGCGAGGGTGAGTTCGCCGGCTGCGACGCGGGGCAGCAGATCGGCCTGCAGCGCGCTGTCCCCAGCGTGACGGAGCAGTCCGCCGCCGAGCACCACGGTGGCGAAGTAGGGTTCGACGACGAGCGCGCGGCCAAAGGCCTCGGCCACGATCATCATCTCGACCGGGCCGCCGCCAAACCCGCCATGCGCCTCGGCGAACGGCAGCCCGAGCAGGCCCAGTTCGGCGAATTGCGCCCATGTCGCGCGCGACCATCCGCCGGGTTCCGCCATCGCGGCGCGGCGCTGGTCGAAGCCGTAGCGGTCGGCCAGCAGGCGATCAACGGTGTCCTTCAACAGTCGCTGGTCGTCGTTCAGGTCAAAGTCCATGCGCTTGCTCCGCCGTGTTGCGAGGGCCGCGTCGCCAACGCCGTCATGCCAGGGTTTGACCTGGTCCACGGCATCCCAGCCACACTGGCGCTTCCACATTGCGTTCTGATAGCGCCAACCAGGCTCTACATCGTCTATCGCGGCCAGTGGATAACAGGGTCAAGCCCTGGCATGACGGCATGGGGGTGGGCTGCGTTAGAACCCTAGGATCGCCTTGGCGACGATGTTGCGTTGGATCTCGTTGGACCCACCGTAGATCGATATCTTCCGCCAGTTGAAATACGTCGGCGCCGCCTCCGCCGCGTAGTCCGGGCCAATCGACGCCGGGTCGTTGTCGCCCTCGCTCTCCGCGCCAGCGCGAAACGGCATTGCGTACGGCCCGACGACCTCCATCAGCAGCTCGGTGGTCGCCTGCTGGATCTCCGAGCCCTTGATCTTGAGGATCGAACTCGCCGGGTTCGGCTTGCCCTTGGCGCGGCCCCGCTCGGCGGCAACGAAACGCAGTTGCGTCATCTCCAGCGCGCGCAGCTCGATCTCCACCGCGGTCAGCCGCTCGCGGAACCCGCGATCCTCGATCAGCGGGCGGCCGCCCATGCGCTCCAGCGCCGCCAGCTGGCGCAGCCGGATCAGCCGCGCCTTGCTCACGCCCACCCGGGCGATGCCTGTCCTCTCATTGCCGAGCAGGAACTTGGCGTAGTCCCAACCGCGGTTTTCGTGACCGACCAGATTCTCCGCCGGGACGCGCACGTCGTCGAACCACACCTCGTTCACCTCATGGCCGCCGTCCAGCGTCTGAATCGGCCGCACCGTGATGCCCGGCGTCGTCATGTCGATCAGGATAAACGAGATGCCCTCCTGCTTCTTGGCCGCATTCGGGTCGGTGCGGCACAGGCAGAAGATCCAGTCGGCGTATTGCGCCAGCGTCGTCCACGTCTTCTGTCCGTTCACCACCCAGTGCTCGCCGTCGCGAACGGCGGTGGTGCGCAATGCGGCCAGGTCCGACCCGGCGCCGGGCTCGGAGAAGCCTTGACACCACCAGATGTCCAAGTTGGCGGTCGGCGGCAGGAAACGCTGCTTCTGCGCCTGGTTGCCGAATTGCGCGATCACCGGGCCGACCATGGAGGTGTTGAACGCGAGCGGCGCCGGGACCGAGGCGGTCTGCATCTCGTCCAGCCAGATGTAGGACTGCACCGGCGTCCAGTCCTTGCCGCCCCATTCCACCGGCCAGTGCGGCGCGGCCAGGCCGGCCCCGTTCATGGCGCGCTGCGTGGTCTGCAGATCCGCCTTGGACACGTGCTCGCCCTTGGCGGCGCGGTCGCGGATCTCGGCCGGGATCCGGGTGCGGAAGAAGTCCCGCATCTCCTGCCGGAAGGCGCGTTCCTCGGGAGTGAAGCTCAGGTCCATGGTCGCGTCCTTTCCTAAGCCGCCTTGGTCGCGAAGCCCTGCCCGGCATCCGCCAGCCGGCGCAGCAGCGCGGCCGGGCGCAGGCTCGCGTCGCCGGTGCTCTCCGCGTAGGCGTCCAGGCGCTCGGCGATGCGCCGCAGCCCGACCGTGTCCGCGTAGTGCATCGGCCCGCCGGTCCAAGACGGCCAGCCGTAGCCGTTCATCCAGATCACGTCGATGTCGGACGGGCGGGTGGCGATGCCCTCCTCCAGGATGCGCGCGCCCTCGTTGATCATTGGGTAGAACAGCCGCTCGAACAGCTCGTCCGGGGCGATGGTGCGCGGATTGACGCCGTGCTCGCGCTGCTTGGCGCCGATGATTTCTGCCACGGCCGGGTCCGGCGAGGGCGTGCGGCCGTCGTAGCGATAATATCCGGCGCCGGTCTTCTGGCCGAACCGGCCGGCCTCGCAGATCGCGTCGGTGATCGGCGCGCGGGTCCCGCGGCCCTGGCGGATGCGCCAGCCCACGTCCAGCCCGGCCAGGTCGCCCATCGCGCACGGCCCCATCGGAAAGCCGAACTCGGTCACCACGGCGTCCAGCTCCTGCGGGGCGGCGCCCTCCATCAGCAGCGCCTCCATCTGGGCGGACCGCTTGTGCAGCATGCGGTTGCCGACGAAGCCGTCGCAGACGCCGACAACGGCCGACACCTTGCCGATGGCGCGGCCGACCGCCAGCGCGCGGGCGAGCGATTCGTAGCTGGTCGCCTTGCCGCGGACCACCTCCAACAGCTTCATGACGTTGGCGGGGGAGAAGAAGTGCATCCCGAGCACGTCCGCCGGGCGCCGGGTGAACGATGCGATGCGGTCCACGTCCAGGGTGGAGGTGTTGGACGCGAGCAACGCGCCCGGCTTGGCGATGGCGTCCAGCTTGGTGAACACGTCGCGCTTGACGTCCATGGTCTCGAACACCGCCTCGATCACCAGGTCGGCGTCGGCGACGAGGCTCCAGTCGGTCGTGGGCGTGAACAGCGCCATCCGCTTGGCGACCTCCGCCTCGGGCATGGAGCCGCGGCTGACGGCGGTGCGGTAGTTCTTCTCGACGACGGCCATGCCACGGTCCAGCGCCGCCTGCTCCAGCTCCACCACGGTCACCGGGATGCCGGCGTTGGCGAAGCACATGGCGATGCCGCCGCCCATGGTGCCGGCGCCGATGATCGCGGCCTTCGCCACGGGGGGGCCCTTCAACCCGGCCGGCATCCCCGGAACCTTGAGCGCCTCCCGCTCGGCGAAGAAAGCGTGGCGCTGCGCCCGGCTCTCGTCGCTGGCGACCAGCTCCTCGAACAACCGCCGCTCCAGCGCCAGGCCCTCGTCCAGTGGCAAGGTCACGGCGGCGCGCACCGCCTCGATGCAGGCGGCCGGCGCGCGCTGACCGCGGGCGCGCTTCAGCAGGGGCGCCGCCGCCGCGTCCAGCAGGCCCGGGTTGGCGCGCGCCCCGGCCAGCATGTCGTCGCGGTCGCGCACGCGCTGCAACGGCTCGCCGATGACCGACCGGGCGAACGCCATCGCTTCCTCCCGCGTGGCGCAGATCGCGTCCACCAGGCCGCCGGTCTCCTCCACCTTCATGTGCGCGCCGGTGGCGATCGCCGCCATGGCCGCCGCCGGGCCCATCACCCGCGGCAGCCGCTGCGTGCCGCCGGCGCCGGGCAGGATGCCGAGCTTGACCTCGGGCAGGCCGACCTTCGCGCCAGGCGCGGCCACGCGGTAGTGGCAGCCGAGCGACAGCTCGAGCCCGCCGCCCAGCGCCAGCCCTGTGATGTAGGCCACGACCGGGCGGTCCAGCGCCTCGATCGCGGCGATCACCATGGAGAGGCTCGGCATCAGCTTCGGCTTGCCGAACTCGGTGATGTCGGCGCCGCCGGAGAAGGCGCGCGGCGTGCCGACCAGCAGCACCGCCTTCGCGTCGCCGAGTTGCGTCAGCGCCTGCATCAGCCCGTCGCGCATCGCGTGGCCCAGCGCGTTGACCGGCGGGTTGTCCATCGCCACCACGGCAAGGTCGCCGTGACGCTGCACGTCGACGACGGCGTTGATGTTGCCCATATTGTAGACCTTCAGCGTGACAACGTTCCCTGGCGGCGCTTGCGCACGGCGCTTGACCGGCCCGGCCGCCTTCCTGTCTCGTGACCTTAGGCCGCCGCCGCAGGGCGTCAATTGGCCAGGAGCCGCTCCAATGCCCGTCCCCGCCCTGTTCGACCGGCTGCGACTGCCGGTGATCGGCTCGCCGCTGTTCCTCATCTCGAACCCGGACATGGCGATCGCGCAGTGCCGCGCCGGGATCGTCGGCGCCTTCCCCGCGCTGAACGCGCGCCCCGGCCCCGTGCTGGAGGAGTGGCTGAAGCGCATGAACGGCGAATTGGGCGAGGCGGACGCGCCTTATGCGGTGAACCAGATCGTGCACCGTTCCAACGACCGGCTGATGCACGACGTCGAGCTGTGCGTGAAATACCGGGCGCCCATCGTCATCACCTCCCTGGGCGCGCGCGCGGAGGTGTGCGAAGCGGTGCACTCCTATGGCGGCATCGTGCTGCACGACGTGATCAGCGACGCATTCGCGAAAAAGGCGGTCGCCAAGGGCGCCGACGGGCTGATCGCGGTGGCGGCAGGCGCGGGCGGCCATGCCGGGCTGGTGTCGCCGTTCGCGCTGGTGGCGGAGATCCGCGCCTGGTTCGACGGCCCGGTCGCGCTATCGGGCGCCATCGCCACCGGCGGCGCCGTGCTGGCGGCGCAGGCGATGGGGGCGGATTTCGCGTATATCGGGTCCGCCTTCATCGCGACGGAGGAGGCCAATGCGGCCCCGGAGTATAAGCAGATGCTGGTCGAGTCGGCGGCGGCGGACATCGTCTACACCAACCTGATCTCGGGCGTGCACGGCAACTACCTGCGCGGCAGCCTGGCGCGCGCCGGGCTGGATCCGGACGACCTGCCGGTCAGCGACGCCAAGGCGATGAACTTCGGCGACAACCGCCCGGCCAAGGCCTGGAAGGACATATGGGGCGCCGGCCAGGGCGTCGGCAGCGTGCGCGGCGTGGTCCCCGTGGCCGAATTGGTGGCGCGGCTGTCGCGCGAATACGCCGCCGCCCGCGGCCGCCTCTGGCTGTCCGTCAGCGCCGCATGACGGACGTGGTGATCACCCGCGCGCTGCTGGAAGCGGGCGGGATCGACGCGATGGTGTCGCGCTCCAACCCGTCGCTGCGGCTGCTGACCGAGGACGAGCGCGCGGAGTCGCTGCGCCAGACGCTGGCCGCGCGCCCGCCGGGGGAGCCGGTGTGGCTTTTCGGCTACGGCTCGCTGATCTGGAACCCGTCCATCCTGTTCGAGGAGCGCCGGTCCGCGACCGTCCAGGGGTGGCATCGCGCATTCTGCCTGTCCACCACCGCGGGCCGCGGCACGGCGGACAAGCCCGGCCTGGTGCTCGGGCTGGACGCGGGCGAGTCCTGCGGCGGCGTCGCCTTCCGACTGGCGGAAGAGGTGTTGGAAGCGGAGCTGCGACTAATATGGCGGCGCGAAATGCTGGCCGGCAGCTACGTGCCGCGCTGGCTGGACCTGCTGGACTCGAGTGGCGCACGGTTCGGCGCCGGGCTCGCGTTCACCATCAACCGCGCCGCCGACCAGTATGCCGGCGCGCTGACGCGGGAGCAGATCATCGACCGCCTGGCGACCGCGGGCGGCGAGCTGGGCAGCTGCGCCGACTACCTGTTGCGCACCTGCGCCGGGCTGCACGCGGCGGGCATCCCGGATCCGGAGCTGGACCGGCTCGCCATGGCGGTGGCAACGGCGCAAGCGGGGGCGCAGGCTGCAAGCTGATCCTGCTCAGGCCGCCTGAAGCACGGACTGGACGAAGCGGTCCAGCTCCGCGGTGAGGCGGTCCGAGCGGCTCGACAGGGTGGCGGCCGCCTGCTGAGCGTCCGCCGCGGCCAAATCGGCGCCGGCGACGCTGCGGACCAGGTTCGAAAGATTGCCGCTGATGGTCTCGCTGCCCGCCGCGGAGCGCTGGACGGCGGCCGAGATGTCCCGGGTGGCGGAGACATTGCGCTCGACGGATTCGGCCACCTCCCGCGTTGCGATGCCCAGGCCGACCAGCGAGCGGGCGATCGCGCCGATCGCGTCGACTGCCGGCGTGGAGCGCGCCTGGATCGAGGCGACCTGGCGTTTCACGTCCGCAGTGGCGCGTGCGGTTTGCGCGGCAAGCGCCTTCACCTCGGCGGCGACCACCGCGAACCCCAACCCCGACTCGCCCGCCCGAGCCGCTTCGATAGTGGCGTTGAGCGCCAGAAGCTTGGTCCGTGCGGCTATGCCGTCGATCAGTTCGACCACGGTCCCGATCTGGACCGATGCGGACGCAAGCTCGGAAATGGTCAGCCGAGTCGCTTCCGCGTCGGCCGCCGCTTCGCGCGCAAATGACGCGGCGCGCATCATTTCCCCCGGCAAGGCGACAACGTCCGCCACCAGCCGTTCCGCCGCGGTGGAGACGTTGCTGGCGATCGCCGCCGTGCGTTCCGACGTAGCGGCGATCTCAGCTGTCTGCTGCGACGCATCCTTGGCGATGACGGACAGTCCCGTCGCCGTTCGGCGCACCTCATCCGTCGCCTCAACCATCTCCCCAAGCATGGCGCTCACGGTTGCCTTGAACGCAGCGGCCACTTGGCGAGCCGTGTCGCGCCGCTCCGTTGCTGCGCGTTGCTCGGCCGCCGCCGCGGCGCAAACCGCTCGCTCGTCAACCAGCCGGGCCGTTTGGCGCGCGACCTCCAACCGGTGCAGCAGCCGCTCGACGGCAAGGGTGACCCAGATCAGCACGCCGGCTTCCAGCACGACGACGCTGGCGTGCAACGCCACGCGCCGCAGGTCTCCGCCGCCTGGGTAGACCAGCGCGGGCAGCGTTTCGTTCAGCACCAGGTGATGCAGAGCCAACGACCCCCCGGCGACCAGCACGACCCGCCAGTCGCAGTAAGCGGACAACAGCGCCAGGCTGGCGAAGAAATACATGTGCAGGTCCGCCTGCCAGGGCTCCCCGGCCGCTACGCCGAGCAACACGGCATCGGACCCCATCAAGGCGACGCCAATCGTCAGCCGCGTGGCCAGACCTGTCCCGCAGAGCGTCCAGGTCAACGTCGCCGCCGCTGCCGCGCCACCCGCCGCGAGCACCGCCGCTGGAACGGACCGTCCCAACGCCAGCGCCAGCACGACGCAGAGCGGGACATGCAGCCAGAGCAGCGCCTGCAAACCAAGATCGACCTGGCGACGCAGGCGATGCAGCTCAGCCCCGGACGACAAATCATCCCCGGGCGGTTGGGCGACGCTATCGGCTGTCACCGCACAACCCCGATCTGAGCGGATCAAGCCGGAACCACGCCCCGCCATCTCCAGCACCCGGCGCCGGCCGCACGACGACGATGCCGGGCCACGCTCCGAAGCGGACAAGGTCCCCCGCAGCCGCTGCCGCCTCGATGGTGCGTTGGGCCGACCACCAGGGCGGGTAAACCAGGGCGACAAGCCCGCCGGGCCGCGGCCGCATGACAGCGAGCAGCGCGCCGGCCATGCACACGGACAGCACGCCAGCCGGCAGCCATGCCGCCGGTCCATCCCGGAAGAAATGCGAGGTGAGCGGCATGGCGGCACCGTCCCATGCTGCGATGAACCTGTGGTTAATCGCTTCCGCCATAACGCCCAGGTCGCCGCCGTAGAGCACGCCAGCCGGCGGCGCGCAGCCGAACCAGAACGAGATGTTGTTGGTGTGATGGGAGAACAGCGCCAGCAGGACCGCCAGGCCGCCGGACGATTTCGAGCCCGACATTGCGGCCTTCAGCCATAGCGCGCGACGGCCAGGTCCTCGTGCTCGATCTCCGGCGCGCGGCCGCTGATCAGGTCCGCCAGCACCCGCGCCGAGCCGCACGACATGGTCCAGCCCAGCGTGCCGTGCCCGGTGTTCAGCCACAGGTTCTGCACCCGCGTCGGCCCGATGATCGGCGTGCCATCCGGGGTCATCGGCCGCAGCCCGGTCCAGAAGCTCGCCTTCTTCACGTCGCCGCCTTCCGGGAACAAATTCCCCACCGAGAAGGCCAGCGTGGCGCGCCGCGGCTCCGACAGGATGGCGCTGAACCCGGCCAGCTCCGCCGTGCCGCCGACGCGGATGCGATCGCCGAGCCGGGTGATCGCGACCTTGTAGGTCTCGTCCATCACCGTGGACACGGGCGCGCCGGCCTCGTTCTCGACCGGCACGGTGATCGAGTAGCCTTTCACCGGGTAGACCGGGATCTGGATGCCGAGCGGCGCCAGCAGCTGGCGGGAGTAGCTGCCCAGGGCCAGCACGGTGGCGTCGGCCAGATGCGTCTGCCCGCCGGCCACCACGCCGGTGACGCGCCCGTCCTCCGCCACCAGCCGCTCCACCGACTCGCCGTAGCGGAAGTCCACGCCGTGGTCCGCGGCCATCGCGGCGAGGCGCTGGGTGAACTGGTGCGCGTCCCCGGTCTCGTCGCCGGGCAGCTGCAGCCCGCCGAGGAAGCGACCCTTCGCATGGGCCAGCGCGGGCTCCGCGGCGATGCAGCCGGCGCGGTCCAGCACGGCGTAGCGCACGCCGCCCTCGTCCAGCACGGCGGTGTCCTCCGCCGTGTGGTCCAGCTGCTTCTGCGTGCGGAACAGCTGCAGCGTGCCGGACTGGCGGTCGTCGTAGCGCAGCCCGGTGTCCGCCCGCAGCGCCATCAGGCAGTCGCGCGAGTATTCCGCCAGCCGCACCATGCGGGCCTTGTTCACGTGATAGGCGGCCTCGGTGCAGTTGCGCAGCATGAGCGCCATCCAGCGCCACATGAACGGCTCCAGCAGGGGGCGGATGACCAGCGGGCGGTGGGTCATCATCATCCACTTGATCGCCTTCAGCGGCACGCCCGGCCCGGCCCACGGCG